>NZ_JBHFMW010000022.1:0-87582 GCF_041929505.1 Aeromonas sp. MdU4
CACTATCACGATACCTTTGTCGACGGGCGAACCATGATCACCCCGGCCCAGACCCTGCCCACCCCGAACGGCCCACTCACCCTGCCCGCCAAATGGGAGATGCGCGGCGTCACCCTGAGCCAGAGCGTCGCCGCCAGCTATGTCGATGGCACCTTGCTGGTGCGCACCGATCTGCAGCAAGCCAACTTTGCCGCTAGCCTCAACCGGCTGCATCGCGGCATGGGCACCGGCCTCGGCTGGCAGCTGTTTGGCGATATCGCCGCCCTGGCCCTGCTGCTGCTCGCCCTCACCAGCCTGTTTATGTGGACCAAGCTGCACGGCACACCCAGAGCCATCATTGCCCTGACACTCGCAGGCACCCTCGGCACCCTGCTGTTTGCCCTGCTGGGATAGCGCTTCAGTGCGGCAAGGCATGAAAAAAACAGCAATAGAAACAGTCAGCTGGCGGTGATGCCGTCAGCAACCACATCAAGAAAAAGAAATAACGGAAAGCGGGAAAAGAGAAGGGATACCAAGAGGTAACGGGAAGTGCGGCCTGTTCAGCAGTAACGCACCAATGCGCAAGAACGCCAAAAAACAAAAGGCCATCATTGCTGATGGCCTTTTGTCATGAATTTGATGGTGCCCGGGGTCGGACTCGAACCGACACGGTTATTCACCGGCGGATTTTGAATCCAGAAACTGCGGTTTCCTATGGATAGTACAACTCGTAAGTCATTGAATCAAGTTAGGTTGAGTTGTTTCAGGTTGGATCAAGTTGAGGTGGGTTTGCACACTTTGCACATTTTTACCCACCAAAATCACACGCCCGCAACTAACAAAACTCGGTAATCTTCTCACGCTACTCCGTTGATAGCTTCCATTGTCAAATGAACGACAGGATTCTCGCAAAAAAGATAACGATCATCATTCATCTCATCGTCAAAGGTGGTGGCCTGGAAGAGCATGTGCTTAGTGTTCTCTAGGTGCTGCCACATGGCGAGCTTAGCTGCTTGGGGATCTTTCCGCATTAAGGCCTTGAGGATCTGATCGTGATCGTCGCACCAACTGGCGATAGCCTTGTCGTCGATATGCTCGTGCAACTTACGCCAGTAGGGGTTGCGCTCGCGGTGGAGCCAAAGCTGCTCTGTCAGGATCACAAGCACCGAATTCTGGGTCGCTTTGGCGACCTGGATATGAAACTGCTTGTCCCATTCAGAGTCACGGGCCCTGTCCTCGTTGCGAGCCAAGGCCTGGATCTTAAGCAACTCCATTATGTCCTGCTTGGTCACCTGGGTCGCGGCAAACTCAGCGATGTTGCTCTCCAGCAATTGGCGAGCCTGCAGCAGCTCGAACGGGCCTGCAGTCAGCAGGGCATCATCTAGGGTCGGAGCAGGTGTGTCGATCTGGCTCTCTTGGGCAATCACGTGGATGCCCGACCCTTTCTGCACAGCCACCAGCCCTTCGACCTCCAGCATGATAATGGCCTCGCGCACCACGGTGCGACTCACCTCCATCTCTTCGGCGATGAGTCGCTCCGCCGGCAGCCGTTCGCCAACCTTGTAACGCTGACTCGCAATCCGTTGTTTCAGCTCGGCGGCGACTTTCTGATAGAGCCGTTTCGACTCGAATACATCCACATTCATGTCACTCACACCCAGACCCCTTTGCCGCAAACGCCAAGCATAGTGCTCGACGCAATAACCTGTTATACCAATTTAACTCAAAATGAACAGATGAGCCAGAGACTCACCTGCTCAACGCACGTATCAATGCATGCCGAATAGGCCCGGCAAGAAGAGGCTCAGAGACGGTATATAGGTCACAGCCAACAGGCTCAAAAGCAGCACGAAGAAGAAGGGCAGCATGGGCTTGATGAGGGCTTGCAATTTGACGCCCGAGACAGAACAACCAACGAACAAAGCACTGCCGACCGGGGGCGTACAGAGGCCAATGCAGAGGTTGAAGATCATCATGATGCCAAAATGCACCGGATCCATGCCCAGTTCAGTGACGATCGGTAGGAAAATGGGGGTGAAAATCAGCACCGCTGGGGTCATGTCCATGAACACACCAACAATCAACAGTATCACGTTGATGATAAGCAAGATAACCAGCGGGTTATCAGACACATTCATCAAGGCATCGCTGATGGTATAAGGGATGTCGGCATTGGTCATTGCCCAAGACATGCCCACCGAGATGCCAATCAGCAGCAGCACTATGGCTGTGGTGATGACGGAATCGAGCATGATGCTAGGTAAGTCCTTGAGCTTGACCTCGCGGTAGATGATCACCGAAAGCACGAAGGTGTAAACCACGGCGATGGCAGAAGCCTCGGTGGCGGTGAAGATGCCGCCGAGTATGCCGCCCATTACCACCACGACCAGCAGCAGGCTGGGAATAGCATCCCAGAAAGCGCGCATCACCATGGTAAATGAAGGACGTTCGGCAATCGGATAACCACGACGCTTAGCGATGATGGCACCCACCACCATGATGCTGACCCCCATCAGGATGCCAGGTACATAGCCCGCCATGAACAGGGTCGCCACCGAGATACCGCCAGCGGTCAGGGCATAAATGATCAACACGTTGGAGGGCGGAATCAACAGGCCGGAGATACAGGACGTAACGTTGATGGCAGCAGAGTAAGCCGGGTCATAACCCGCCTTCTTCTGCATGGGCGCCATAGTGCCGCCCACCGCTGCGGCGGCCGCCACCGCAGAGCCGGAGATGGAACCAAACATCATGTTAGCCATGACGTTGACATGACCAAGGGAGCCCGGCATGCGGCCCACCAGTACCTGGGAAAAGTTGATGAGGCGCTGGGCGATGCCGCCGCAGTTCATCAGGGTGCCAGCCAGGATGAAGAAGGGGATCGCCAGCAGGGAGAAGCTATCGAGGCCAGTTGCCATCTTCTGGCCGATCACCGCCAGTATGGTCTCCAGCGGCAACATCATCAGACCGGAGGCCAGAGTTGCCAGACCGATGGAGAACGAGATGGGCACGCCCGCGAACACCAGCACGAAGAAGGAGCCGAACATGACTAGGGCTATGGTCCAATCCATCAGATGTTCTCCTCAGAGGGGGCAAGAACGGGGGTAGGAGCCAGGCTGTCGAGCAGGGTCTCCAGTATGTAGAGCACGCAGTAGTAGCTGATGATGAGACCGCTCAGCGGCAACACCATATAGACATAAGCCATCGGCAACTGCATGGCCGGAGAGACCTGGCCTGTGCTGTAGACCTTGGTCACCAGGGTCAGACCGCCCCATACCATAGTGCTGCCGGCAAACAGCAGTACGCAAAAATCAACAAACACCTGATTAATGAGCTTGGGAGCACCTTTCAAATTAGAGACAAACAGGTCGATACTGAGGTGGCGGCGCTTGCCGGTGGCATAGGCCGCCCCCAGCAACCCCACCCAAATCATGCTGAAACGGGCTATTTCATCGGTCATGGTGCTAGGCTGCGACAACACGTAACGGCTGAACACCTGCCACACCACACAGACCACCAGCATAGCCATCACGGCCACGGTGAACCCAGCGAGCAACCTGTCGATCGGTCGCCTGAACATTTCAAGACGCATTGCAATTCTCCCGGGAGGACAGCCAGGGCCGCCCTCCTCTAATAGTTACTGAGCGGCTTCGTTCTCGATCTTGCTGAGCCACTCGCCGCGCACCGGATCCTTGCGGAAATCGTCATACAGGGGAGCCAGTGCCGTGCGGAAGGCCTCCTTGTCGACCTTGATGAAAGTGGCGCCCGCCTCGGTTGCCAGCTTGCGCGAAGCCGCCACCTCCTTGTCCCATAGCTCCTGCTCATAGGTTTCTGAATGCTTGGCCGCCGTATCCAGGATCTGTTTCTGCTCGTCCGAGAGCTTGTCCCACACCTTGCTGGAGATCACTAGGAAATCCGGCACCGAAGTATGCTGATCCTCGGCGTAGAACTTGGCCACCTCCACGTGGCGCGTCTGCACATAAGATGGTTCGTTGTTCTCGGCGCCGTCGATCACACCTTGCTGGAGCGCGGTATAGACCTCACCGAACGGGATGGGAGCTGGCGCGGCGCCTAGCAACTCGATTAGTTTGATAGTGGTCGGGGTCGCGACGACCCGGATCTTCATACCTTTCATGTCGGCCGGAGTATGGATAGGTTTGTTGGCATAGAAGCTGCGGGTCCCGGCCACATAGGCTGCAATAGAAACGAAGCCCTTATCACGTGTATCAGCCATCATGGCATGACCGACCGGGCCATAGATCACTTTATTGAAGTGGGCCTGATCCTTGAACAAATAAGGCAGGCTGAAGATGGAAAAGGCCTGTGAGAAAGGTTCCATTTCGCTTGCACTCGCCTTGGTCATGTCCAGTGCACCGTTTTGCAGCAGCTCCAGGGTCTCGCGCGGACCGCCCATCTGACCACCCGGGTAGATGCGCAGCTTCATCTTGCCATCGGAGGCTGTACTGATTTCCTTAGCCATCTCAGCCAGGGCCTGGTGCACCACGTGATTGGTATCCAAGTTATGGGCCAGCTTCAGGGTAACCCTGTCCATGGCGTGGGAAGAGAAGGAGGCCAAGGCCAGCGGGGCGGCCATAAGGATGGCGGCAGTGAGCGTTTTCATCTTCATTGGAGCGGGACCTCAAGTGTGTGTGTTGTTATCTGTTAGACCTATTTCCTGAGGAAGCCAGTCTTAACGTCCTACATCTTCGAGGTGACAACTGTAATTGGTATAACATCTATGAATATTGAGAGCCATCACAAAAAATGAATACCCTCACAGAGTGGCTGTAATAAACCCAACCAAGGTCACATTTAATGACATTGAAAGCAGATTAAAGGCGCCCAACGAAGCCCCATTATCTTTAAGCTGCTGCTTTGTCCGCCACTGGGCCACGAAAACAACGCAAACAGAAACCCGGTCAACACAATCGGGGAATTTTTGTGACCCAGCCAAGGTTTTTGGCTCAAGGTGACTGGACGAGATGTCTACCAAAGCGAATAATTGGTCCAACAACTAATTTCAGCCACAGAAATACCTCGTACGGAGCAAGCCGAATGACCGCTTTCATGACAGATGACTTTCTGCTGGATACCGAATTCTCTCGCCAGCTTTATCACGGCTTCGCAGCTGGGCAGCCGATCTTCGATTATCACTGCCACCTGCCTCCGGCCCTGATTGCCGAAGACCACAGCTTCGCAAACCTGTATGAGATCTGGCTCAAGGGCGATCATTACAAGTGGCGGGCCATGCGATCCAACGGGATCGACGAGCGCTTCTGTACCGGCGATGCCGATGACTATGCCAAGTTCTTGGCCTGGGCCAGCACCGTGCCCCACACCATAGGCAACCCCCTCTACCACTGGACCCACCTAGAGCTCAAACGGCCCTTTGGCCTAACTGGCAAACTGCTGGGGCCGCAAACGGCGCGGGAAGTGTGGGATTTTTGCAACGACAAGCTGGCCCAGCCCGAGTTCTCAGCCCGCGGCATCATGCGACAAATGAACGTCAAGATGGTGGGCACCACGGATGACCCCGTCGACGATCTGAGCCACCACGCAACCATCGCAGCGGACAGCGGCTTCGGCATCAAGGTGCTGCCGAGCTGGCGACCGGACAAGGCCTTCAACATAGAGGCCGACGGTTTCATCGACTACCTGGCCCAGCTTGGCGAGGTGAGCGATATCGAGATCCGCCACTTTGCTGATCTCACAGGGGCGCTGGGGCTGCGCTTGGACCACTTCGCCGCCCACGGCTGCAAAATAGCCGACCACGCCCTAGATGAAGTGCTGTTCGGGCAGGCCAGCGAGGCTGAACTCGACGCCATGCTGGCCTGCCGCCTACGAGGCGAGTCCCTGGGTCAAGCCGATGTGGCGGCCTTCAAGACAGCTGTGCTTATCTATCTGGCGGGGGAATACAAGCGGCGGGACTGGGTGCAGCAATATCACATCGGTGCCCTGCGCAATAACAACAGTCGCCGCTTCCTGAGCCTGGGGCCGGACACCGGCTTTGATTCCATCAATGATGCCCCCATGGCCCGGGCGCTGTCGCAACTGCTCGATGCCCAGGACAGCCAGGACTCGCTGCCCAAAACCATTCTCTACTGCCTGAACCCACGGGATAACGAGGTGCTGGGCACCATGATCGGCAACTTTCAGGGTGGCAACATCCCCGGCAAGATGCAGTTCGGCTCCGGCTGGTGGTTCAACGATCAGAAAGATGGCATGGAACGCCAGCTTACCCAGCTAGCCCAACTCGGTCTGCTCAGCCGCTTCGTCGGCATGCTGACAGACAGCCGCAGCTTCCTCTCCTATACCCGCCACGAATATTTCCGCCGCATCTTGTGCCGCATGATCGGTCGTTGGGTCGCCGAAGGAGAGGCCCCGGCCGATCTGGCCCTGCTCGGCGCAATGGTCGAGAACATCAGCTTCAACAACGCGCGAGACTACTTCGCCATCGAGTTGAACTGACCCCCATAACAGGCAGTGAGGGATCCCTAGCTGCCAGCTGGCACCCATCCGAGTCAAACCGTGCCGCACTCATACCACCCAACCGGGGAGCCTGCGCCCCCATGAGGAATGACAACAAGATGCAACGCCTGAATCGTGACGCCTTCCCGGGGGCCCAGTATCCGGACCGAGTGATCCAGTTTGGCGAAGGAAACTTCCTGCGCGCTTTCATCGACTGGCAGCTCGACCTGCTCAATGAACACACCAGCCTTGATGCCGGCGTGGTGATAGTGCGTCCCATCGACAGCGATTTTCCACCGAGCCTTAGCACTCAGGATGGCCTCTACACCACTGTCATTCGCGGTTTGGATGAGGCAGGTGAAACGGTCAGCACCCAGCGCCTTATTCGCAGCGTCAATCGTGAGCTCAACTGCTATAGCCAGTTCGACGAGGTACTGGCTCTGGCCCGTAACCCCGATATCCGCTTTCTCTTCTCCAACACCACAGAAGCGGGGATCAGTTACCACGAAGCAGACCAACTCAGCGACGCGCCGCCGATCAGTTTCCCTGCCAAGCTGACTCGCCTCTTGTTCGAGCGTTTCACCCACTTTGATGGCGCCGCCGACAAGGGTTGGGTGTTACTGCCCTGCGAACTGATCGACTACAACGGAGAGGCCCTGCGCGAGCTGGTGCTGCGCTACGCCGCAAAGTGGCAACTGCCCACAGCCTTCCAAGCCTGGTTGCGTGAGCACAACACCTTCTGCTCGACCTTGGTCGATCGCATCGTCACCGGCTTTCCCCGGGATGAACACGCCGAGTTGCAGGCGCACTTTGGTTATCAGGATCAGTTCGTGGTCACAGCCGAGCACTTCTATCTACTGGTGATCCAGGGGCCAGCCTGGCTCGAGCAAGCTCTCTGCCTCGACCAGATGCCCGCCGAGCATGCCCTCAATATCCGCATCGTCTCCGACATCAAACCCTACAAGGAACGCAAGGTCGCCATCCTCAACGGTGCCCACACAGCCCTGGTACCGGTCGCCTTCCTAGCAGGTCTGGATACGGTCGGCGAAGCAATGGCCGATGAGCAGGTCGGCAAATTTGTGCTGAGCATCATGAGCGACGAGATAGTGCCCACCCTGGACTTGCCGAAGGATGAGCTGCTCTCCTTTGCCCATGATGTACAGAGCCGTTTTCGCAACCCCTTCATCAAGCATCAACTGCTCGCCATCGCGCTCAACGGCATGACCAAGTTCCGCACCCGTCTGCTGCCGCAACTGTTGCGCTACCAGCAGCAACAAGGGGACTTGCCACCGCATCTGAGCTTTGCGCTGGCCGCCCTACTTGCGTTCTATCGCGGCGAGCGTGAGGGTCACCCCTATCCACTGCAAGACGATCAACCCTGGCTCGATGCTTACGCACGCCTCTGGCCGGCGGTCGATCGCGGCGAGCTGGCCCAGCGCGAGCTGGTGTGCGAGATCCTAGCTAACACCGAGCACTGGGGTCTGTCCTTATGTGACGTCCCAGGTCTGGTCGAGCGCGTAGATCACTGCCTGACCTCCGTTCGTGAACTGGGGCTGCGTACGGCGCTGGCCACCTGCTGCTAAGGAGGAGCCCGAATGCAAGCCGTAATCCGTATTCATCCCACTGACAATGTGCTGGTCAGCCTGCGCGATCTCACCGCCGGCGAGGTCATCGAGTATCAAGGCAGCACCCTCACACTGGGGCCGCCCCTCGCCCGTGGCCATAAAATCGCCCTGGCCCCCTTGGCCCAGGGAGACCCGATCATCAAGTACGGCCTGCCCATCGGCCACGCCACCACCACCATCGCGCCCGGTGAGCACGTCCATCACCACAACTTGGCCACCAACCTCAACGAGCTGGACGAGTACAGCTATCAGCCGGAGCTGGCAGAGGTCAGCACAACGCTGCCGGACAGGGAGATCCAGATCTACCGCCGCGAGGATGGCCAGATCGGCATTCGCAACGAGTTGTGGATATTGCCGACCGTGGGTTGCGTCAATGCCCTGGCCAAACAAATGAAACAACAGATAGAACGAGACGCCAATCTCGGCGACATTGATGGCGTTCACCTGTTCAGCCACCAGTACGGCTGCTCCCAGCTCGGCCAAGATCACCTCAACACCCGTACCCTGCTGCAAAACCTGGTACACCACCCTAATTCGGGGGGCGTGCTGGTGGTGGGCCTGGGCTGTGAAAACAACCAGATTGCCGCCTTCAAGGAGACTCTCGGCGACTTCGACGAGTCTCGGGTGCGTTTCATGGTGTGCCAGCAGCAAGATGACGAGGTGGAACATGGAGTGGGGCTGCTCAACGAGCTGCTCACCCGAATGAAAGAGGACAAGCGTCAGCCGGGGCGCCTAGGCGAGCTCAAGTTCGGTTTGGAATGTGGTGGATCCGATGGTCTGTCAGGCATCACGGCCAACCCGCTGCTTGGGTGCTTCTCCGACTATGTTATCCAGCACGGCGGTACCTCGGTACTGACTGAGGTGCCCGAAATGTTCGGCGCAGAGCGGATCCTGATGTCCCGCTGCCAAAATGAGCAGACCTTCGACAAGACAGTTCTGATGGTCAATGAGTTCAAGCAGTACTTTATCGACCACCACCAACCCATCTACGAGAATCCCTCCCCCGGCAACAAGGCGGGTGGCATCTCGACCTTGGAGGAAAAATCCCTCGGCTGCACCCAGAAGGCGGGCCAGAGCCAGGTGGTAGATGTTCTGCCCTACGGCGCTCGCCTGCGGCGCCCCGGCCTGAATCTGTTGAGCGCCCCCGGCAACGATGCCGTAGCCACCAGTGCCCTGACCGGAGCTGGCTGCCACATGGTGTTATTCAGCACGGGCCGTGGCACCCCCTATGGCGGCCCGGTCCCCACAGTCAAGCTGGCCACCAACAGCGATCTAGCCAGGCGCAAGCCGCACTGGATCGACTTCAATGCTGGCACTCTGATAGAGGGTACCCCCATGGGCAGCCTGCTCGACCAGTTCGTCGACCTCATCGTCGAGATTGCGAGCGGCAAGCCGACCTGCAATGAACGCAACGACTTCCGGGAGCTGGCCATCTTCAAGAACGGAGTTACCCTGTGACGGCCGAGCTAAACCTACTGGCCCCAGTCTGGCTTCTGCTCCAGCAGCACCCCCTGGCGCAAGGCATCGGCCTTGCTGCCATGCTGGTCGGGGTGAGTGCCTTCCTGCAGCGGGACGACAAGCACTTTCGGCTGCAACTTTGCCTCTACCAGGCCGCCATCGCCTTCCACTTTTTCCTCATGGGTGCGAGCACGGCAGCGCTCAGTGCTGGACTCAGCTGTGGTCGCACCATCGCCTCGGGGCGCACCCGTAGCCCCTGGGTGATGCTGTTCTTCCTGGTACTGGTCTGGGCGCTGGGCATTCCCAGGATCACAGAGACAGTACAGTGGCTACCCATCATAGGAACAACCATTGGCACCTGGGGGCTGTTTCGTGCACACGGCATCGCCCTGCGGCTGTGCATGCTGGTCGGTGGCCTGTGCTGGACCAGCCACAACATCTTGATTGGCTCCATCGGCGGCAGCCTGATCGAAACCACTTTCCTGTTCGTCAACTGTCACACCATGTACCGCATGTGGCGACATCCCTTGACGATCACCCCCTAACTTTGAATGGAGTCGTGACCATGACCCGACAGATAGCCGTGATCGGCGAATGCATGGTGGAGCTGCGGCGCGCCGAGCAGGGCCTTCTAGCACAGGGCTTTGGCGGAGACACCCTCAACACCGCCCTCTATCTCGCTCGTTTGGGCCGGGCAGCAGGAAGTCAGCCCCTTGACGACCAAGCGCTGCAGGTGCGTTATGTCACCGCGCTGGGGCAAGATGGGCTCAGCAGCCAGATGCTCGCAGCTTGGCAAGCAGAGGGCGTCGACACCGACTGGGTGCAGCGCCTAGATGACAAGGCCCCCGGCCTCTATCTCATCGACACTGCTGCAAATGGCGAGCGCTCCTTTACCTATTGGCGCAGTGATGCTGCCGCCCGCTATTGGCTGGAACGCGAACCAGCTGATGCCATCCTCGCCGCGCTCGGCCAATGTGAACTCATCTACCTGAGCGGCATCAGCCTAGCGATCCTACCCACAGCATCACGCCAGCGCCTGATGACAGCCCTAGCCCGTGCCCGTGCTCTGGGTGCCAGGCTAGTATTTGACAACAACTACCGCCCCCGGCTCTGGACCGATCAGGACACGGCAAGAGCGGCCTACGCTGCCATGCTGGCCCAGACCGACATAGCCCTACTGACCCAGGATGACGAAATTTCGCTCTGGGAAGATGACTCCCTGGAGCAGACCATCGCACGTACCCAGACCCTGGGCGTGGCAGAGATCGTCATCAAGCGTGGTGCAGAGCCTTGCCTCATCGTCACGACGCAGCAGCGCAGCGAAGTCGCCGCCACCCCGCTTGACCCAGCTCTGATCGTAGATACGACAGCAGCTGGCGACTCATTCAGCGCAGGCTATCTGGCTGCACGCCTGCAAGGTGGCAGCACCACCGAGGCGGCCCAAGCCGGCCATCGCCTCGCCGCCGCCGTCATTCAATACCCGGGGGCCATCATCCCCCCATCTCACATGCCACAGCGCCCCATGCCACTGAGTAAGGAAATCGACCATGTCTGATCTCATCGCCCGCCTCGAAGCCCTCAAGGTGATCCCCGTTATAGCCCTACAAGACGCCAAGCTAGCTGCCCCCCTCGCCCGCGTGCTAGTCGAGAACGGCCTGCCCGCCGCCGAAGTGACGTTCCGCACCCCGGCCGCAGCCGAGGCCATCCGCCAGATGCGGGTCGCCTATCCAGATCTGCTAATTGGTGCTGGCACAGTGCTCAACCGCGAGCAAGTGGATGCCGCCATCGATGCAGGGGCGGATTTCATCGTCAGCCCGGGATTCAATCCCAGCACAGTGCAGTACTGCTTGGACAAAGGTGTTGCCATCATCCCGGGGGTCAACAACCCCAGCCTGGTCGAACAGGCCATGGAGATGGGGCTGCGCCAGCTCAAGTTCTTCCCAGCCGAACAATCCGGCGGCATCGCCATGCTTAAAGCCCTCGGCGCCGTATACCCTGTGCGCTTCATGCCTACCGGCGGTGTAACCCCTGCCAACCTGCAAGATTACCTGGCGCTGGATTCGGTGATCGCCTGCGGCGGCACCTGGATGGTACCAACTAATCTAATTAACGAAGGCAGATGGAACGATTTGGCTCAACTTGTAAAGAATACGGTTGCAGCTATCTGATGGGATGTCATATCTAATAAGGCATTAAGCAAAATGCTGCGTCCGGTTCCATTATCTTTTTGACCTCAATAATATACCGGCCGAGCAAGGTAATGCTGCGCTAGTAATTCCTACGACGCCATACTAGCTCTTGAAGAGCTGATGGTCACAAGCGCTCACATAAAGATGGGGCCAATCTTCTCAGAAGCCAGGCCCCATCGATGACCGTTTTATTAAAAACGACTACATGAGGAAAAGCTCATAGCCCTGCGCCTCAACCTCTTGATAAAACCATGACTGGAGAGCATGAATTTCATCATTCGTCCGCTCCGCAGGAATACGCGCTAGATAGGCCATCCAGAGATCTTCAACCGAGGGTTTTGAGCTCCATTCCTTCGCCTGAACAACTAAAGAACCGATATCATGGATTCGGTTTGGCAACTCCAAATTAGTCTGTGTCATTACATACGCTCTCAAAGCCTGTGGTGATGGCCATTTAAACATCAGATTATTGCATGCCCTTGGCTCGTGGCACTGTTACCTGCCAACCACAGGCTCAACGATGGTTCATTTCTTTGATCCAATCGGCAACGCCATCAGGGTCAGCAAGCAGTTGGGCGAGCGGTACATGATTGGAGCAAACCTCAAGCAAACCGCACTCCTCACTCAGCTTCCAGTTCGGTTGATGGAGAGGCCAAGGGAGCGGGCGCCATAATTCGCCAAAATGTTTATCACTATCCTGCAAGCAACAAAAGAGACTAACCTCCACTACTGCTTGACCATCCAGTTTTAGCGCATCTGGCTGCCCTTTTACCCCAGAACGGCTGGAAGAATCATGGCGAAACTCATGGTCAATATAGAGGCGAAAAACTAAAGATGTATCTCCCTTCTTTGCCGTCTCACTGTCCCAATTTCGGTAGCCATGATCAGATGCAAACAGTGGCAGATAGTCCCATGCCCAACTGCTGGATGGGCGGGTTCCCGAGCGGCAGGGGCGGCTATTTTCGCTGGGTTCCCAAAACCAGAACTCGGCGTCCAACGCCTGACTGGCGATCTGATCGAATAACGGGAGGATACGCTGGTAAAAACCGGCGGCGAGTCGATGAGCTTGTTGCAGTTGGGTAACCAGCTGAGTGGTCTGTTCAAGATCGTATTGCATGACGGCATCCTTATCCAGAGTCAGTGATTCATAAAGGAGAAATCGGTGCGAGAGAGGTGCAATGTCCCGGCATAATCGAGCAGAGCAGCCCAACCAGCAGGCTCAGCCGGTGGGGGCGTTTCCCATTCTGACATCACCCCGCAATCCAGATCCAGCAGTCCAGCGTAGGCAAATAAGGGCGTCCACTCGGGCACCACCGGGGCCATACCAAACAGCTCAAACGCCTGCAGCCACTCATCGCGAATGGCGCGATCCTGTCGGCAGGATTCAAACTCGGGGGCGGTTTGCAGGTAACGACGTAGTGGCTCCCATTCACGCAAGGTCATCTGGACAAAGCGTTCAGGCAGATCGGGGCGAGACAACGGAGCGACAGGGATATTGCCGAGTGCCACGTAATAGAGCTGGTCTTCATAGTCATCAAACTCGGCTTCGCTGACCACAGCATTGACCTGTGCCAGCCACTGCTCCCGATACTGGTCACCACCGAACGGGGGCTTCACCTCGATAACCACCAGAGCTTCGTCAAAGTGGAGCAGCACATCAGGCTCGACATAGCGGCGATCCTGCAGCGATGCCAGTTTTGGCCACAGCTCCAACCGTTGAAAGGTGGCCGGGTCTAGCGGATTGTCACCGAGTAGAAAGCGCAGCACGGCACCCAGAGCACCGTCCGAGAGGTGGGGCAGACGGCCGAAAACGGTGGCAGTCAGCAGATCTTCGCTGCCTTTAAACAGGTCGCGCCAGCGCAGGGATTCCCCTTCCCGCTCGATACGCCCAGCCTTGCCATGCAGGATTGCATGTAGCATCGCAACTCCTTGTAATATTGATATTTCAAGCAGGCTCTCACGTAGCTGAAGAGCCTTCGAGATCCTGCTTTAATACCCACTCGACTACCACTCTATCCGTCACAAAATGGGGTAAAAAAGTTTGACTGAATGGAGGTTCCCCCCTATTCTTCTTCGCAACACGACCCCGGCCTCTTGGTTGCTTTGCAACTTACGCTGGGGTTCTTATTTGGTGGATTTACCACCACTCCTGCCAGTTCTCTATGTACCCCATATTTGCCAACCCCAGCTTGCGCACCGACTTTTGTGTGGGGAACGTCAGCAGATGATCCCGCAGGCGCAGATGCCACTGGGTATTCGGGCAAATCACCTTGAGTAGATGCCGAGTGATGGCCAGCAACACGAATGGCTTGGCAAGCCGCTCATCGTCTCTTGCCAGGAAATCGCACCACTGCACCTCTCTTGGCTTGGGCAACTTCACCTGCGTCGTCACGTTGCGGTTCCAGAGGCGGCTATGATGGGCGCAGATATTGCGCAGATAACTGAGGCCGTAGATCCAGCTGGCAAACACCTGCCAGTCCAGACCGTATTTGCTGGCGATATGCTGCTGATCAGATACCTTCATCATGCCGATCAACTGCGAGATGGCGCCAAAATCAAATACCTCCACCGCCACCCAGATCGGTAGCTCCTCACCATGGCGCTGATGGTAGTGGCGCACAAAATCCTCTTTTGAGCGCTTTACCAGCCCCCGGTATTTATCCATCCACGCCTCAAAGCGGGTCTGGTGACTCCCCCTGAATGCGGGCTGCCGGATAAAGCTGGGGTGGAAGTAGCTGCGATCGAGGTGAGCAAAGGTATTTCGCTTGCCAAGGAGATAGGCAAGATCGACCCGCAAGGCCACCTCGATCCGCTCCAGCGCATCCACTACCAACAGGCGTAGCTTCTTGTCGAACAGATAGAGCTCCACCGCATCCAGCAGATGGGTGTCGGGGCAAAACTGGTCCGTCGCCCGGGTCTCCCGTTTGCTTTCCCCCTCAGCCGCGGGCTCAAAGCGGCGAAATGGGTACCAATAGCCGCTTAAACGGTAATAGCCGATCCGCTCCAGATAGCTCAGTGCGGCATCCCGGTCTGTGACCGTGATACCGCGCCCAATCAGCTGATCCAGTTGCTGTTGATAGCTAAGCCAGGGGCGAGCGTAGGGCATTAGGCAAGTACTCCTGCCACCAGCGACTCGGCCAAGGCAAGTTGGGTTTGCTGGCTGGTTTGCAGGCGGGATTTCAGTTGATCGCAGAGGGTCATCAGTTCATCGACTTTGGCGACGATGCGATGCTGTTCTGAAATTGGAGGGCATGGGAAGGCATACATCATTACGCTATTAGCTGATAAATTAGGCTGTGCTGAGCCATTATCGAAACGAAATATTTGAGCTCGACCAAACGGGCTGATTAGATATATGTAAATAAACTCTCTAAGTGAGATGTTGTATGGCCTAATAATCATCAACGATGATGCAATAGCCCCCTCTTTATAGGGCGTTACAAATGCAGTTTTGCCGAATGTTGCTCCTCGCAGGCAGTACACAATGTCTGTTTCAATTATCTTCCCACTTCTTAATGAATCAAATTTCTCCTTGGTTATAAAGTTCATATCACTAGACGTTAATATACCTGAGGGCTCAATATGACCCGTATTTATCCAAGGCATACCTTGAGCGACATATTCATTTTTATTAGGGTAGTTTTTACTTCTATCACCATTAATAAATTCTGAAAGCTCGCCAAACTTCACCCACACCCATCCATGTGGTATTTCAAATGATTTTTCATCCTCACTGATAACTGGTAGCTGTTTCTCTTTTTTAATTTTCTTCTCTTTGACCAGTTGCGCTTTTTCGGCGACGATGCGCGCCAGCAGGGCGGAGGCAGGTTCATCGCTGGGGTCTTGCGGTACCAGCTTGCCCATCACCGCCAGTTGCAGGATGGTCTGCTTCAGAGCTTCGATGCTCGCCTCGGTGGTAAAGAGGGTATCGAAGTGAGTGCTTAGCCGCGCCCAGTTTTGCGCCAGTTCGTCGGCGTCGGCGCTGTCGGTCAGGGTCGCCAGCAACACCTCTACCAGCGTCTGCTGTGCCGCCAACTGCGCTTCGCTTTGCAGCTCCAGCTGGTCGCAGAGGGCCATCAGCTCATCGACTTTGGCAACGATGCGGTGCTGTTCTGCAAATGGCGGAATTGGCAATGGATAGAATGAGAAAAAGTCCTTGGCAAGTCGCTTTTGACCTGCGGTTCCGGTCATTCCTGCCTCACCTTTTTTGAGATATATAGGCGATTTTATATTTAATAATATAAAGAATGCTGAAACATAATCTGTATATGGTCTAGCTATATGAAGCTCTGTCGTTCCTGCGCCTATTCCATTAATTAAACCACGAAAAACAGCAGCCTTACTATTCTCAAAGCATGGTGTTATTTTTGCTATGCCAATATCCCCATTAGAAAAATGGGTAAAACCTTTCTTTATCTCGCCCCACTTCCTTGCTTCAAATTCATGCTGCCCGTTATATGCGGTGCTGATTAAAGACATGGGTACAAATGATGCGTCAACAGTATCATCGCTTTCATTACGTGGATTGATCTCTGCGATCTCTGCAAGCATTGACCACTCCCACCCATCCGGTAATTCAAACGGCTTCTCTTCCTCACCAATTTCTGGCAAGGCTTTGGGCTTTTTAATCTTGCCCTCTTTCACCAACCGCGTCTTTTCGGCGGTAATCCGTTCCAACAGCACGGAGGCGGGTTCATCGCTGGGGTCTTGCGGCACCAGTTTGCCACGCACGGCCAGCTCCAAAATCAGCTCGCGCAGCTTTTTGATACCGGTGAGATCCAGCTTGCTGTTGCTGCCGCGCCCGGCACTGCTTTTGGGGCGCACCGCCGCAGTCCAGAGATCCAGATGGTCGGTAATCAGATTCTCGATCGCCATTATGCCTGTCCCTCCTGCTTGGCCGTGCCCTTGCCTAAGGCATCACCGAGAATGGTTTTAAGTTGGTCACGCAGGGTCTGGATCTCGGCCTGTTTTGTGGCATAGCGCGCCAGCAGCTCGTCGGGGTCATGGCTTATCTGCTCGCCGACATGGGGGTTTTTGATATCGAGGTTAAAGTTGCGCTCAATAATGGTGTCGATACTGACCTTCCAGGCTTGTTCGTTCTCAACCCGGGCAGCAAAGCCGTCCGCCTCATCGCCCCACCAGGCAATCTCGGCTTCAAACTCCTCGAACTTCATCGGCTTGGTCTTGCTGTAGCTCTTCACCCCAGCCGGATAGGGGTGCTCGTAGAACCAGACATCCTTGGTGGGCTGGCCCTTGGTGAAGAAGAGGATATTGGTCTTGATGCCGGTATAGGGGGCAAACACGCCGTTGGGCAGCCGCACTATGGTGTGCAGGTTGCACTCAGCAGTGAGCAGTTGCTTGATCTTGGTTTTGACCCCTTCGCCAAACAGGGTGCCATCAGGCAGCACCACGGCGGCGCGACCGCCCTTGCCATTTGTTGCCGGGGCAAGAACTTCAATGATCAGCTGCAGGAACAGGTCGGCGGTTTCACGGGTGCGCAGATCGGCGGGGAAGTTCTGCTCGATGCCATCCTCTTCGGTACCGCCAAAGGGCGGGTTGGTGAGGATCACATCGATATCGCTATCCCAGCTCGACAGCGGCTTGTCGAGGGTGTTGCCGTGGCGGATCTGCACCGGCACCTCGATGCCGTGCAGCAGCATATTGGTAGTGCAAAGGAGGTGCGGCAACTGCTTCTTCTCAACCCCCAGGATCTGCTGCTGCAGGGTCTGATGGTCGGCTGAGGTCTCGACATAGCGCTCTTTGACATGATCGAAGGCGCAGGCGAGAAAGCCGCCGGTGCCGCATGCCGGGTCCATGATCCGCTCGCCGAGCTTGGGGTCGATACGGTTGACCATAAAGCGGGTGACGGCGCGGGGTGTATAGAACTCACCCGCGTTACCGGCACTTTGCAGGTCACGCAGGATCTGCTCGTAGATATCGCCAAACAGGTGACGCTCGCTGCTGTCGGTAAAGTCGATCTCGTTGAGCTTGTTGATCACTTGTTTGAGCAGGGTGCCGTTCTTCATGTAGTTGAAGGCATCAGAGAACGCCTCTTTCACCACATAGCCACGGGGGTTGAGATTGATATTGGCTGGCTGGTTTTTCAGGCTGTCGAACAGGTCATCGTTGACGAATGAGAGCAGGGCATCGCCGGTCAGCCCTTCGCTATCGGCCGCCCAGTTGCGCCACAGGAAGCGCTCGGGGATGGGACAGCGGTAGTTATCCTGCTCAAACTCCAGCTCCTCTTCCTGGGCGTCGAACACTTTCAAAAACAGCAGCCAGGAGAGCTGGCCGAGGCGCTGGGCATCGCCGTCGATACCGGCGTCCTTGCGCATGATGTCCTGAATGGATTTGATTACTGAGCTGATGGATGACATGAGAATCTCTGCTTTTTACAAAAATGGTGACGAATACAGGGGCGAATGCGCCTAAAACAAGCGGCCATCATTGGAATGGCCGCATGGTAGTTCAGAAGTAGTCAGGTCGTCAGGCGCTCTGCTGCTCACGGTAAATTTCTTGCTCCAGTTCGGTGATGGCCTGCTCGAACTGTTTGGCGCCACCAAACCCCTTCTTGGCCAACTCCAGCGGGCGACCCAACTCGGTAAAGGGGGCGACTTTTAGCGCATCCTTGGTCTCAATCTCGGTCACCCCCTGATCGGCATACTTGTCGAGCAGGCTGGTAAGCACCTGCTGGGCGGTGTCGTTGTACTTGGTGAAGTAGTTGCGCTTTTTGACGTTGTTCGCCCGCTCGCGGCGGGTCAGTGGCGGCTGATCGTATACCACATGGCAGATAAGGTCGAACGGGTCGAGCTCCTTACCCACTTCCTGCTCCAACACCTCCCACAGCACGCCCGCCTGAGCCAATTCATCCATGATGGCTTGCTTGCGCTGCGCGGCTTGCCAGCGTTTGGTGAAGGCATCGAGGGTGGCAAACTCTTTGAGCAGGGTCTTCTTGGTGTAGTCCTTGAAGGATTCGGTCACCAGCTTGCCATCGGCATCGTAATACTGCACCCGCTCGGCGATGACGCTGACCGCCACGCCGTTGACATAATACTTGCTGACCCCGGGCTCGGGGCCACCCAGCGGGCCTGCGCCTTTACCCCCTGCTCCACTCTGGCCACCATCACTACCGCCTGTGTAACTGCCGGGTTGTTCATCGGCCCCAGGGGCAAACGGATCGTCATTGTCGCCGGGTTCATCGGCTGGCATTGGATCGGTGCCGTCGATGATATCGCCCAGTCCTTCATCCGGATTGTTGATGTCTGCCGGTTTGACCACCATGACGCGCTCCGGCTCACCGTCGAAACGGGGATCGGCAAACAGCTCGGTGGCCTTCTTGAAGTCGAGAATGGTGAACCAGAGCTTGCCGTACTTGTCGTCGATACGGGTGCCACGGCCGATGATCTGCTTGAACTTGGTCATGGACTGGATGTTTTGATCCAGCACCACCAGCTTGCAGGTCTTGGCATCGACGCCAGTGGTCATCAGCTCGGAGGTAGTTGCGATGACCGGATAGGGCTTTTTCGGGTTGATGAAGTTGTCGAGCTGGGCCTTGCCAAGGTCATCATCGCCAGTGATTTTCATCACATAGCGCTCATCCTTGGCCATCTGTTCCGGGTTGAGATTTACCAAGGCACGGCGCATCCGGTCGGCATGATCGATGTCGTTGCAGAACACGATTGTCTTAGCCATCGGGTCGGTTTTCTTGAGGTAGTTGGTGATGGTCTCGGCCACCAGCTGAGTGCGCTCGTCAATCACCAGAGTGCGGTCAAAATCCTTCTGGTTATAGATACGGTCTTCAATCAGGTTGCCCTGTTTGTCCATCTGCCCTTTGGTGGGACGCCACCCCTGCAGATCCACATCGATATCGACCCGCACCACCTTGTAGGGGGCAAGAAAACCATCTTCGATCCCCTCTTTGAGGGAGTAGGTATAGACAGGGTCACCGAAGTAATCGGTGCTGGAGACGGTTTCGGTCTCTTTGGGCGTAGCGGTGAGACCAATCTGGGTGGCCGATGAGAAGTATTCGAGGATCTCGCGCCAGGCGCTGTCTTCGGCGGCGCTGCCCCTATGGCACTCATCCACCACAATCAGGTCGAAGAAGTCAGGTGAGACCTGCAGATAAGCTTTCTGCGACTCTTCCGGCCCGGTGAGCGCCTGATAGAGGGCAAGGTGGATCTCATAGGCGGGGTCGATCGTGCGCCCGGTGACCTTGGTCATGGCCGAGCCAAAGGGCTGAAAATCATTGATCTTGGTCTGATCCACCAGAATGTTGCGGTCGGCCAGAAACAGGATGCGCTTCTTGGCGCCAGCCTTCCACAAACGCCAGATGATCTGAAATGCGGTGTAGGTCTTGCCGGTGCCGGTGGCCATCACCAGCAATACCCGATCCTCACCTTTCGATATGGCTTCTACGGTCTTGTTGATGGCCTGCAGCTGGTAGTAGCGGGGAGATTTGCCGCTGCCATCGGAGTAATAGTCCTGGCTGATGACAGGCAGCTGAGCCTGGGTGTAGCCCTTCCAGGTGCAGAGTTTGTCCCAAAGCTGGCCCGGGCTGGGGAAGTCCTCCAGCGCGATCTCGGATTCCAGCTTGGCCGGATTGGTCTTGTCATGAAATACGAAGCCATCGCCGTTGCTGGCAAATACGAACGGCACATCCAGCAGACGGGCATAATCAAGCCCCTGCTGCATCCCCTTGCCAATCTCATGCTTGTTGGCTTTAGCCTCGATCACTGCCAGTGGCAAGCCCATCTTGTGATAGAGCACGATATCGGCCGATTTGACCTTTTTCCGTGCCGCCATCTGGCCGCGCACCACCACTTTGCCATCCCGCAGCTTCACCTCTTGGCGGACCTGAGTCAGGTCATCCCACCCCGCCGCCTTGATGGCAGGCAGCAGGTATTTGGAGATGATGTCGGCTTCGGTGAGGGTTGCTTTGTTGATGGGCGACACAGCGCACTCCGGTTTGAAAGAGGACTGGTGCTGATGTTCTCATGAATACGGGGATGTATGGGAGAGTTATGAGTCCAAAACTTGAACAAGAACATACCTAAAGCATTATCAAAGGAATAAGCACCTACACAGATGGCTAATTACGCAGACCGACATGCTCGTTTCACACTGGCGGGTCTTGATGTTCGAACGCTCCAGTTCTGCAACAGCGGCCAACATGGTCAGCATGGCTTTGCCGATGAGAGTGGAGAGGTCGACCACAGATCAACTTCGCCTCGTTGACTCTCGTTGGTCTATTAGTTTAACCTTCATCTCAAGGGCTCGGAGACGCCCTGCAGGGTCGTCGGCGCCGCCAACGCCGAAAGCAAGTTCTCCTCGCTTCGAAAATCAGAACGACAAGTTATCAACACACTAGCAAACCAACTTAATCACGATCCCATACTGGCGGCCTTGGGGTAGGGGATGATTTTGTTAGGAGAACATAGTGTCTGATAACCTCAAATTTGCCGAGCGCCGACTCGGTTATCTCCTTCTGCGCGATGGCCATGCAATCCCTCTGCGCGGAATCTCACCCGAAGACATCAAAAAAGGCGCGAGGTATCGCGTGCTTCATCCCGATGCAGACCCCTTGAAGCATCGACAGACGCTCAACGCCATTGTCGACCGTTTGGGCTTCGCCGGAGACTTCGGGACTTATCAAAATAAAGGCTGGCCAGAGTTTCAAGCCTTCCTCAAAAAGCACCGTTGTACCAAGCAGGTTGGCACCTTTCCGATAGATCATGGCGGCTGCATCGATCTTTATTTTGCTGACCATAATGGACCCAGCCCTCGCGACCTGGCCGACCGAATTTTCTTTGGACCCCAAGAGCAACGGCCTCGTCGGGTATTTCTTGGATACGGCGTGGACTGGTCCGCTTGGGATAACGGGAATGGCCATCAAGTTCCAGCCGCTGCAATCAAATCCATCAATGCGTTGCCAGAAGTTGCTGCCCAGCTTGGCAAAGACCTGTTTGCACGACGGCTCGATCTGAGTGGCCAGTGGGGCTTTCTGGATAACAAATTGGTTCATGGCCCGCTTAGCACCATAGTCGACAAACGCTACTGGGAGCTAAAGTACGGTCCCGAGGACCGGGCGGCACAACATGCAAAGACTTTTGCCGCAGTCCGTGCGTTCCGTGCCGTTTTTGACGCTCAGCCCGAAGGATGGGTTGACGTACTTCCTTACAACAACCGACTCACCGTCCTGCGTGCTCATGACGGTTGCTGGGACCTGTTGTGGCGTGACTACAGGGAACATGAACCGCCCAAGCCGGACAAGTTGCCTATTGCAGATTTGCCATCAAGGTTGATGAGTGAAAGCGACTTACGTCGAGCCATTCATTTCCGCCATGAGTTCTGGGACGAATACGAAGCCCACAAAGCGGAACAAGCCTTCTACGACCGAGGCGGAAGCATGATGGAGATGCAACTTACAGCGCCCGTCGATGTGCGCCGCACATGGCTGACAGAGCAAGGCATTTGGCCATCACCAGAGTGCGCAAAATGGGCTGGGCCGCTACCAAACGGCTTCCATCTCGTGGAGATTGGAGACCGCAAGCTGGCTATCAGCGATCTGATAGACCTCGCTTCATTCCGGCAGATGCTGGAAGAAACTGGCTTCCACGAACGACAGGGCGAACGTCGCGAGCCTTGGGATCGCGCCAATGAAGGAGCCTCTGATGATGCTCCCGTCGGCGCGTCGTGGGTTGATGCTCAGGCCTATTGCGCTTGGCGCGAGCAGCAACTCGGCGTCAGCCTTAGGCTACTCACCCAGAAAGAGCTTCGCACTATTCGACCGGCTTACTCCAAGCACTACGAATCGATGGCATTTGGTGATTTTCCGTGGGAAAACTGGCCACCTCGTCCACTGGTAGAAGCAAGCGAACAGGCTATCCGCCAAGATGTGCCATCAGCAGTCAAGTGGTCTGAGCCAAGGTTTCTGGAGCCCAGCCCGGACGTCCCTGAATTCCCGGATCTCAGCGGAATTGAGCTCGGCAGCACCAAAGGCATCTACGGTGGAATTCGCAAAAACTGGATCAAGGACTTTCCTCCTCATGCGGTATGGAAAGAGCAGATCCCATGGGCAGAACATCAAGGCCTCAAGTTCATTGATGCGTGGGACGCCTACGAATGGTGCCAAGAAAAGGGCCACATTAGCGGCCGTTTTTGGGAGGGCTTCATAGGCTCAACGTCTTGGGGGGCCAACAAAAACATCAAGGTCTCTTTTCGAGTAGCCATGGATATCGAGGGATGAAGCGATGTTCAAAAACTCAATCTGTCTCAACGCCAAAGGAAAGCCTCGTCGCGCCTACCCAAATCAGCAATGTGCCGAAGAAGGCGCGCGACATGCTCTCGTATCATATGGCAACCGCATGATGCCATACCATTGCGGCCGATGCGGATCCTGGCACTTGTGCCCGGCAGATCGGCACACGCCAGGGCATCACTGCTATGACTGTTTGAAGCAGGCCTACGCCTCAGAAAGTGCAGCGGAGCGACGTGCGCTCATTCTGGAACGAGAACAGGGGGCATTACTTCGTGTATATGAATGTCCCTATGGCGAGGGATGGCACCTGACAAGTAAGCTTTAAACGGCGTATAGCGGGGCGGGGCTTACGTGGCCCGCCCCACCCCCAAAACTTTGCTTAGCGCGAACCTTCATCCCCGCTTTCCAAGCGCTGGTAGATCGCATCACCCCGCCCTTCTTGCGGCAAGTCCTGGCAGACACACCTGTAGCTACCGCGCGGCTTCCAGACTTGTGATTCGAAGGCGATTGTGGCGATCAGATCATCACCACCTCCTCAGTTAGCTCTATTTACCTAAACGCGGCCCCATAACAACCCGGCTGCCATCCACTACCACTTTTCGATACAGCAAGGTTCAAGGGCGCTCTACAAATGATCTCTCGTAACGAGACAAAGGATTTTGTATTTTTTTTGGCGAGGCGAATGTGCGTGTGCGCTCCCCCCTACCAGCAATCCCTTGTCAGAACTGGCCTGGGGGCTAAGAAGGAGGGGCTATTAACCATAAAAAACGATCCTGGCTAGCCAGAAAAGGGAGCGCCGATAGAAAGAAAATGGATCGTTATGCAAAACGATCCATTTTTTAAAAAATCTTTATTTTACTAATAGTTACCACTATTTCGACGCGAGTAAGCGATCCTTTTTTTCGCCAGAACCGATCTGCCAAAAGTGATCATTTTACCGCATGTGGGGGCGTACGCAGGGCTGTAGCCCGCATTATCATTGGCTTATAACAACCATATGCTCGCACAAGGCAATAATGATCGCCTGTAACACAAAAAGTGATCATTTTAGGGACGATCACTCCGGGATGATTTCCAACTCCCAACCCCATGGCTCATTTGGTGCGCCCCTAGGGTATGAGGCGAAACGCCAACCCAACGGCTTCAACACAGTGTTTAAGCGACGGAACACCATCCTGTGATTTGAATGGCTCAGGTTGTAGAAGTCAGTCAGCTCCTCACAGGTCACGCTGGGATCTGTTGCGACGACCAGAATGTAGGCATGGTGCGGGTGCCACTCCATTGCAACGACAAGAGCAGCCAAGTGATTAATCGGCCCCAGCTTGGATATGGCATGGTCTCGCTCTGCTCGTTCCATCAATCTACGGTTAGACTGCCCGACATTCCGAGCCCAGGCATTACGATACCGGAAAATGTCTTCGACTCCTGGCGCAGGCTTACATAATCGTTCTAACTGCTTGCGTTGGCGCTCTGCTCGTTTTTTCTCCTTTATCCGCTGCTTTTCCTCTTCCGCCATCTCTTTGGCGAACATTTTGTTAATCTCCGCGAACACTCGCCTTTCCTCCAAGTTGTGGCGTGCAGGGCGAGAACATTCTTCCTCGTCACTCAGATGACTCGCCTAATCACAATGCTGAGATGCCCCATGGTCGACTGCGGCATTCGGTATCATTTTGCTTTGGTTGCACCTCATCCCCCTCAATCAATCCTCACTTACTGGCACACCTCACCAGTCGGCGTTAGCGTTGCCCAGTGAGGATGCAGCAAAGCCTGTATTGACGCGGACATGCAGGCGAACATGGACGTATATCGTCACTTTTTCTGCCTATAGAAAAAAAGTGAGGATAAAGAGCCCCCGCCTCACGCTCCTCACCCAGCCTTCACTTTTTACTGGTTAGTCACCTGATTTTACTAACCAGATAACGTCGCCCTCTTGCTCAATTAGGCGGTCTGCAATCAATTTGTTTCTATGGCGAGTACGGTTCCTGCTGTCATCCGTATTTGCGGCCTTCATATGATCGATCACCCGCCGCCAAGTAGTCTTACCCCCATGGGCATTACACAGATGACGAATAGCTCCAAACATTGCTTTGTGGTTCGCAGTCACGTTGGATACGTTACCCAGTTCATCAGATTCTATGGGCTTTCGGCTTATATCCACCAGCACCATACTGGTGACATCATCACCGTCTGCATCTGAGCCAATAACCCGTTGTTTAAGATCATGAGCCCGTAGATCGGGTTCTTCATCATCCTTCATCTTGGTACATGTCAGAATGATTGATGCGTCCTCCTTGTTTTCACGTTTCAGCAGATACTCGGCATCTAATGCTGCTCTGAATGCGCTACTCCCCCGGGCTCCATTTTCTTCGTTCTTGCCGGTGTGGTGTATCAGCAAAATAGTGGCCTCGGTTTCCGCCTTAATACGATCACAACCGGCAATAAACGCCCCCATATCAGCAGCACGATTTTCATCGCCACCGCCAAAGCAACGAGCCACTGTATCGACCACAATCAGCCTGACAGGCAATCCTGTATCCGCTTTGATCTGGATAGCTGCTAACCGCAACTCATTGACCTGAGCATCATCAGCCATAAACACTGGCTGGTTAACGCGATATAAATTGGGAACGTCTTTCTGTCCGTGATACTCATCGGCCCACGCCTTAATGCGACGCGGCACACCAACCCCACCTTCACCCACAATGTAAAGCACTGCACCTTGTTGGACTGGCCTTCCATCCCAAGCAAGACCGGTGCTTATATGGCAAGCAATTGAGACAGCTGTAAAACTCTTAAAGCTACCACTGGGACCATAGATACTGCACATGCTAGATGCGGGCAACAACCCTTTGATTAGGTAGCTTTGTTGGTGGTCATAGCCGCTGAAGCCAATCGAAAGAGACAGATTGGTTTGCCACCTCTCCTGAGACTCGAATTGCTGGTGGATATTCACAAGCGCCCATGGCTCAGCATTCCGACCTGGATGACCAAGATAGAGCTCAGCACCAGGAGCTTGTTTCAATAGCTCATCTATTAGCCGGTGCTGTTTGTTTACATGAAGCTGACCGCAGATATGAACAATCACCTTTTCCGTCGCGTCTCGGTCAACCATCCGATATAGCTTCCCACCTTCATCAAGCTGGGTGGGTGAGACATAAAGACTCATAACCGGTTGTTCATCAGGATCAATGGGATTATCTACGGCAATTGCATGATTGAGGGCTCGCTGCAAGACCTCCCTATCACTCCCATAAGATGGCGCTTGAGAACCTGTATAAATAACAACCGTCCTTTGGTCTGGGAGATCTCTAAATGTCACCAAACCATGTACTGGTGAGCTAGCAACCTGAACATTCACAGCCATAGAGGAAATTCGCGCTATTTGATGGGGATGTGCGTTCATCGCTCGCCCCCAACCAGAGCGGCTACCAGCTCATTGAATGCCCGTTCGTCTAAGCCTGCCTTCATTTGGCGAGCATAGGGGCGAGTTACAACAGCCGCGGCCCCTTGGCTTTGCTCTATAAAGGCGGATCTCGCTTTTCGGCTGGAGAAGGCACTTAAGACCCCAACACGGGAGCGTTTGCTGGTTCTGGGATTGAGTGGCCCATAGAAGGTTTCAGTCTGGCTATCAGCGGCCCATGCAAAATAGATCATCGCTTGCCCGCCGAATTAGAAGAAAGAGCATGGATCTCGGCCAGCAAGACTTGATGGCCTTTATGGATTAATAAGTGAACTTTCATGTTAAAATTACCTCGCACTCACTGGCGCCTTGGTCGCCAAACTGTCAGAGCCAGCGAGTAATCCGAAATGCCCTTACTGTCGCAGGTAAGGGCTTTTTTTCATGTTTTCCCCATGGGTTTGCACACCATGTTTGCCTATATCCGATAACAGATGGGTTCCCTGCGGTTTAATCATCCGTCGGGCGCTGTTCAGGCAGTCCACCAGCCATCCACAAGCCGAAGAGTTTGGTATTCACAAACATCCGCTTACCGACCATTCGGCAACAACGTTCCAAGCCAGGCTTTTCAGCTCGCTTCCAAAACATGGCTTTGAGTGTGAGATAGTTAAATTGGGGGTAGTGCTTGGGGATTTCGGTCACAGGCAGCCAGTTGTTCAGATCTTGGCTGATTGCGATGAGGTTGAGGTCTTGCATACTGCTTATACTCCCTTTCCTGTTGCTCTTGGTGTTCTGCGGTTTGGTCAGGGAGTATTTAACGCGATGCGGTAGGCATTCTTTTAGAACAGAAGTTCGCGAACTTCTGTTCTTGACTTTTTCATTAGTCTATTTGCTTAGCAGCACTGACGACGTTTGAGGGGGTTACACCCCAGGCTTTGGCAATAAATTGAGTCCACTCCTGAGCCATCGTTTTTGTCTCACATTCTATTCCTAAGGCCATTAACTTAATCTTCGCGGCCTTTACTGCATCTGGCTGTGCCATTCGATTAATTGCTTCAATCTCGATATCACGCCGAATTGATGCGATTGAAATCTCTAAACTCGAGATCTCATCTCGATACCATTCATCATAAAGGTCATTACATTCTTTTTGGCAAAACAAGTCTGTGTGCCTGTCCTCCAACGACTCCAAAGTCATTTCCAGAGCAGTCTTAGGACGCTCGCTATAACGTTGCCCCTGCCGGGTGTACTGCTTCCCCCAAGGCCTTCCCAGACACGGATTGATCAGAGCAATGTAGAGGGCTAATCTCATCACTGTATCTGCAAGCTCCCCCTCATTTATCTTTTTTAGCGGTACTTTAAAGCCCTTTCTCGGACCGAAACCTTGGTAATGCTCATAGGCGTCCACAGCTAACAATGGGATGTCATCTTGCTGGGGAGAAATTCTATTTCTCGTACAAATAGCAGCCACCAACTGATCCGTAGCACTAGGGTCAGTTATACTCTGAGCAAGGCAGCTCAATTCCAACTTGAGGCGTTCATCAGTCCACCCGATTTTCCTTAGCTTTGCGCTATACCCCATCGCCCTCTTAATCGCCTTCCGGGTGACCATCAGACGAGGAGTTTTATTCTCCCAGCTCCCAATATGACATTGGTCATTTTGGCGCTCGACCTCATCATCGGACGTTACTTTTTTGGTTGTGATGTCGATTGATACGGAGTCTATTAATTGACCATCTTTTGTAATGGCCAACCTCGATCGGCCATTTGGGGAGAAGTACGGAATTCCTTCCTCTCCATCAACAATGATGGGTTCGTCATCTGGTGATTTTTGCCATACGACTAAACCCTCCAGAAAATCACTGTTCATATATTGTTCACTCATCTACTACATCCCCAGATAAACAAAAGCCCCCGCATCCATAGATGCGGGGGCTCAGGCTAACATGTTCATTATATCTAGGCTGCATGGCCGAATTGATTAACCACCCATCAGATTCCCAAATACCCGCTCTGTGAGCTTTGCCGTGTGGGCATTGCACAGATGGGAATATCGTTGAGTCATGGTGATCGACTTATGCCCTAACACCTCTGCGATCTCCAGAATGCTGGCACCATTCATCGCCAACAAGCTGGCACAGCTATGTCGAAGGTCGTGAAAATGGAAATCAGAGAGCAACGCAGCTTTCTTCGCTGCCTGCCAGTGGTAGTCAAACTCGGTAAACGGTCGATTGAGGCCAGAGGGATGAGGGAAAACAAAGCTGGCACCAATCTCGCGAAACCTAGAGAGCTCAGTCAGCAATTCCTCAGTCAGCGACAGAACCCTCTGACTACCATTTTTGGTCACCGCCAAATGAGCTGTTCGCGTGTTGAAGTTGATGTCTGACCATTTGAGGCCTATCAGCTCGCCCCTCCGCGCTCCTGTAGTCAACGCCATATGAACCAGCATATGAAGCCGCCCCCACTTGCTCGACTTGGTGGCCTTCATCAATCGAGCCAATTCATCTTCAGACAAGAAGCGCGTGCGGGCATTGTCTTCCCGCTTCTGTTTCACTTCCAGGCAAGGGTTCACTTTGAGGTCATAGCGATCGCACATGTAGGCAAAAACCGCCGACAACGCCGCTTTGTACCGATTAAGAGTCGCAGGTGCTTTCCCTTCGGCCTCCAGAATCGAGATGGCGTTCTTGATCCGCTGGCGGTGGACCTTGTTCAATGTCTTGTCGCCGATATGCTCAGCCCACCAGCTCAGACGCTGGGGCACAGACTTGTCTCGTCCCTTGTGCTGTTCAAGGTACTCATGGATAGCTTGTTGAATAGTGGTACTGGTGAGGGTGACGTTGGTTAAGGCATCTGCCAGCTCGTCAGATACAGTGATCTGAGCTAGGAACTGCTCTGCGTCTTTTTTGCGGGTAAAAACTTTGGATACGCGGTTGCCGTTACGCATGAACTGAACGCGATAGGACTTGCCGGTTTTTCGAGTGAGAACTTGGATGCTTGCCATTGGTTGAAACCTCTTGCACATATTTGCACATGAATGAGAGTTATCAACCGCAGAAACTTTGAGCAGGAGCGCTCTTGAGCGCTGTAACCTGTTGACCAAACAGGGAAAAGAATGGTGCCCGGGGTCGGACTCGAACCGACACGGTTATTCACCGGCGGATTTTGAATCCGCTGCGTCTACCGATTTCGCCACCCGGGCAACTGCGAGGGATTATACGAATGGCTGGATGCCATGCAAGGTGTTTTTCAATTGAACACACCCGTTTGCTCATTTATTCAACGCCTTGCCGATGCAAAGCCAGTTACATAGAATGCCGCCATCATCTTAATGGAATAAAAACGATGGCCAAGCGTAAACAAGTCCAACCAAAACCCTCCTCTCCCGCCACTCCGCAATACCCGTCAGCGGGCCTGCTACGGCGCCTCGGTGCACTGATCTATGATGCACTGGTGGTGACTTCCCTGCTCATCATCGCTGGCTTTATCGGCATGGGCATCGCCAAGCTGCTGCTGGTCACCGGTATGGCCAGCGTACCGGAGGGCGAAGATACCGTCTGGTTACTCACCCGCCACCACCTGAGCCTGATTTATACCTTGTGGCTCGCCTTCGTTATTTGCGGTTTCTACACCTGGTTCTGGACCCGTGCCGGCCAGACCATTGGCATGCGAGCCTGGCGGCTGCGCATTCAAAACGAGGATGGCAGCCATATCCGCGTAACCCAAGCGCTGATCCGTCTCGCTACCGCCGCCTTTGGTCTGGGCAACCTGATGTGCCTGTTCAACCGCCAGCGCCCACGGGCGTTTCAGGATATCTGGGCCGAGTGCGAAGTGATTGTGCTGAGCAAACAGGAAAATCTGGAATTGCTGAACAAGTAATACCGGTTTAATGCAGCAACAAAAGAGGGCACCAACCGGTGCCCTCTTTGCATTCCACGACCGCGTCTTACTGCTTGCGATTGAGGATGTAGAGCGAGATACCGCCAAACAGCAGGCTGGGAGCAATGGCCGCCAGAATAGGCGGTACCGCATAAACCAGGCTGATGGGGCCAAATACCCGATCACTCACATAAACGGCGAAACCGGTCATGATCCCCATCAGCATTCGCGCCCCCATGCTCACCGAGCGCAGCGGACCGAAGATGAAGGAGGAGGCCAGCAGGATCATCGCCACCACCGAGAAGGGGGACAACAGCTTGCGCCACATCTCAAGCTTGTAACGCCCCGCATCCTGCTTGTTGGCATCCAGATAGCCGATGTAATCGCGCAGACCGGAGACCGAGAGGTTTTCCGGATCGATGCTCACCACACCCAACTGTTTGGGTGTCAGCTCCGAGCTCCACTCAATCTTGTCGAGCGACTCGCTCTTGATCTGCGCCGGATCGTCAAAACGGGTAACCAGTGCCTGCTTGAGCAGCCAGTGATGCTGTTCGAACACCCCCTCCTGCGCCTGCACCACATCGATCAGTTTACGCTCGGGAGTGAAACGATAGAGGGTAATACCAGTCAGGGCGCCGTCGTTGCGTACACCACTGATATTGACGAAGTTTGCACCGTCCCGGGCCCAGACGCCGTAAGCAGAGACGGTCAGTCGCCCCTCGGAGATGGCACCGGCACGGATATCATCCGCCATCCGCTTGGCAATGGGGGCGACGTACTCACCCATCATGCCAACCAGGATCATCAGCGGGATAGCAGTTTTGAGTGCTGCCATCACGATACTGATCTTGGAACGGCCTGCCGCCTGCATAACAACCAGCTCGGAGCTGGTCGCCAGCTGGCCCAGACCGATCAGACCACCCAACAGGGCCGCCAGCGGGAAGAAGAGCACCGCCTCCTTGGGCATGGAAAGCAGCACATAGTAGAGGGCATTGACCATGTCATAGTTGCCCTCCCCGACTGACCTGAGCTGCTCCACATACTTGATGAGCGCAGCAAGGCCAACCAGCGTGATCTCACACAGCAGGATCGACATAAAAATGACCCTGCCGATATATCTGTCGAGAATGCCAAACATCAGCAGTAGCTCCTATGTGGCAGCATCATTTTGATTTACTTATAAAATATTTGCTCTTCACCCCATTCCACCAGCTGGTGCCCTGCAGATTAAGGGGCAAGCCGATAAACAGCAGGTAACCGAGCGGAACCAGGAACATCCCCGGCCAGTAGGGCAAACGACCACTGTCAATGCCCGAACGGGCGGCACTGAGCAGCAGGAAGTAGGAAAGATAGAGCATGATGGCTGGCAACAGCTTGGCATAGCGCCCCTGACGGGGGTTGACCCGCGCCAGCGGTACCACCAATAGGGTGAGTACCGGAATGGAGAGAGGAAGCGACAAGCGCCACTGCAACTCCGCCATCATGGCATTGTCCTTAGTGCCGAACAGTTCCATGGTCGGTTTGGCCGCCGCCTTGCGGTTGGAACGCTCCAGCTCCTGCTGGCGGATCACCAGACCATACTCGCGAAAATCGGAGATCTGGAACTGTTTGCCGGAGAAATTACCCTCGTAGCGAGAACCATCCTTCAGCGTCAGCCACTGCAATCCGTTGTCATCTATGGTCACCACCCCTTCGGTCGCTACCACCACGGAGGGGGGATTGTTGCCCTCGGCACGCTGCAGCACAAAAATCTTCTGCAGTTTCGAGCCGCTGTCATTCAAATCCTGGATGTAGGCAACCAGACGCCCCTTGTCGAGCTCCATAAAGCGGCCAGCCTGCAGGAAGGAGATACCCGGATCGGCCTTGAACTCGTCGATCACCTGATACTCGCGCTCCTTGGCCTGCGGGGCGATCCAGCCGGTGTTGAACGCCGCGACGGCAGCAGTCAGCAAGGCCAGCAACATGGCACTGCGCATTACGAAACGGTGGCTGAAACCGACCGCATGCATCACCGTCATCTCGCTTTCGGCATAAAGACGACCATGGGCAAACAAGATGGCTAAAAAGAGGCTGATAGGCAGCATCAACAGCGCCATATTGGGCAAGTTGAGCAGCAGCAGGGTGGAGACCAGACGAGTCGGCACCTCACCCTCGGCGGCATCGCCGATGATCTTGATAAACTGTTGGCTGACAAAGATAAGCAGCAATACGAATAACACTGCCAGCTGAGTTTTCAGGGTTTCCCTGAACAAATATCGGAAAACGATCACAGTCATTCCCAAGTAAACTTGTGTTTTTAGTCGAATGCCTGAAAAATAGGGCCGTATATTAGATTTTTACCAGTTTGAACTGCGGAGCCAGTGGCTGTTCGCTCCGCCTCTGATACCCCAACAAGCACCGCATTATTCAATAAAAGGTGCCTTTTGTCTTTAGGATGTAGGAGATTCCATGGAGTTCAGTGTAAAGAGTGGCAGTCCTGAGAAGCAACGTAGCGCCTGCGTCGTAGTCGGCGTATTTGAGCCTCGTCGCCTCTCTCCGGTTGCCGAACAACTGGACAAGATCAGCGATGGCTATATCAGTTCGCTGCTGCGCCGTGGCGACCTGGAAGGGAAACCAGGCCAGATGCTGCTGCTGCATCAAGTACCGGGCGTGCTCAGCGAGCGCGTACTGCTGGTCGGTTGCGGCAAGGAGCGGGAACTCGACGAACGCCAGTACAAGCAGATCATCAACAAGACCATCACCACCCTGAACGAAACCGGCTCCATGGAAGCGGTCTGCTTCCTGACCGAGCTGCACGTCAAGGGTCGGGATACCTATTGGAAGGTGCGCCAGGCGGTAGAAACCACCAAGGCGGGCCTCTATAGCTTTGATCAGTTCAAGACCAACAAGGCCGAGCCACGTCGCCCGCTGCGCAAGCTGGTGTTCAACGTGCCGACGCGTCGGGAACTGACCATTGGTGAAAAAGCCATCGCTCACGGTCTGGCCGTGGCCAAGGGTGTGCGGGTCTGTCGCGACGTGGCGAACATGCCGCCCAACGTCTGCAACCCGGCCTATCTGGCCTCCCAGGCCCGTCGTCTGGCCGATGCCTTCGACAACATCACCACCAAGGTGGTGGGCGAGCAGGAGATGGCCGAGCTCGGCATGAACTCCTATCTGGCAGTGGCCCGCGGCTCCGACAACGAAGCCATGATGGCCATCATCGAATACAAGGGTCATCCGGATGCCAAGCCCATCGTGCTGGTCGGCAAGGGTCTGACCTTTGACTCCGGTGGCATCTCCATCAAGCCTGCTGACGGCATGGACGAGATGAAGTACGACATGGGTGGCGCCGCCTCCGTGCTCGGTACCATGCATGCGCTGGCCCAGCTGCAACTGCCGATCAACGTCATCGGCGTGCTGGCAGGCTGCGAGAACATGCCGGGTGGCAACGCCTATCGCCCGGGTGACATCCTCACCTCCATGTCCGGCCAGACCATCGAAGTGCTCAACACCGATGCGGAAGGTCGTCTGGTGCTGTGTGATGCGCTGACCTATGTGGACCGCTTCGATCCGGAAACCGTGATCGACGTGGCGACCCTGACCGGTGCCTGCGTCATCGCGCTGGGCCACCACACCTCGGGTCTGCTGGCCAACCACAACCCGCTGGCCCACGAGCTGCTCAACGCCTCCGAGCAGGCTGGCGATCGCGCCTGGCGTCTGCCGCTGTTTGACGAGTATCAGGAGCAGATCGACAGCCCGTTTGCCGACATGGCCAACATCGGTGGTCGTCCGGCCGGTACCATCACCGCAGCCGCCTTCCTGTCACGCTTCACCAAGAAGTACAACTGGGCCCACCTGGATATCGCCGGGACCGCCTGGAAGAGTGGCAAGGATAAAGGCTCCACCGGTCGTCCGGTGCCCCTGCTGACCCAGTTCCTGCTGAACCGGGCTGGCGTCGATATCGAAGAGAAAGAGTAACTCTCCGGCCCCTGCCGATGGCTGCATCGGAAGGGTTGGCGTTACCCTGAACCACAAGGAAGAGGCCCGCCTCTTCCTTGTTTCATTCTTGAATCAGTGAGTTGCGAGCGGGGAAACGCCCCGTCAGCCTCATGAGGCGGTCAACAGTCCGTCACTGCAACACGGGATCAACCTGATGAGCCAAGTGACCTTTTACCTGATGAGCGAACAGGATGACGCACAGGCCTCCGCGGTCGAGCGACTGGCCTGTACCCTGGCGGCCGAGTCGTGGGGCGCGGGCCATATCTACCTGTTGTGCGATGATGAAGCGCAGGCCCTGCGCCTCGACGAGCTGTTGTGGCAACTGCCGCCGGAACGCTTCGTGCCGCACCAGCTGCAAGGCGAAAGCGGCATGGCACCGGTGGAGATCGGCTATCAGCCGCCACGGCGGCGCTACGCCCGCCTCATCAATCTGGCCAAACAGACACCTTTGTTTGCAGGACACTTCGCTCAAGTGGTAGATTTTGTCCCCACTGACGAAACACAAAAGCAGCAAGCCCGCGAGCGCTACAAGCACTATCGCCAGGCAGGCCATACCCTCGAAATGAGGGATCAGCCCGTCCTTGCCGCACCGGATCCGGCGCAGCCATGACTGCAACCTATTGATCCAAAAAGAATCAACACCAGAATCCATCCATCCAGATTACGGCGAGACCATGGAAAAGACTTTTAATCACAACGCCATCGAACAGGCGCTCTATCAGCACTGGGAAGCCCAGGGTTACTTCAAGCCCCACGGCGACACCAGCAAAGACTCCTTCTGCATTATGATCCCGCCGCCGAACGTCACCGGCAGCCTGCACATGGGTCACGCCTTCCAGCAAACCCTGATGGATACCCTGATCCGCTACAACCGCATGCAGGGCAAGAACACCCTGTGGCAGGCAGGTACCGACCACGCCGGTATCGCCACCCAGATGGTGGTTGAGCGCAAGATCGCAGCAGAAGAGGGCAAGACTCGTCACGATTACGGCCGTGATGCCTTCATCGACAAGATTTGGCAGTGGAAGGAAGAGTCCGGCGGCACCATCACCCGCCAGATGCGCCGTCTGGGCGACTCCGTTGATTGGGAGCGCGAGCGCTTCACCATGGATGAGGGTCTCTCCGCCGCCGTGCAGGAAGTGTTCGTCCGTCTCTACGAAGATGGCCTGATGTACCGCGGCAAGCGTCTGGTGAACTGGGATCCGAAACTCAACACCGCCATCTCCGATCTGGAAGTGGAAAACCGCGAGATCAAGGGCCACATGTGGCACCTGCGCTATCCGCTGGCCAACGGCGCCAAGACCGCTGAAGGCAAAGATTACCTGATCGTCGCCACCACCCGTCCGGAGACCATGCTGGGCGATACCGCCGTGGCTGTGAACCCGGAAGACCCGCGCTACAAGGCGCTGATCGGCCAGCACATCCTGCTGCCGCTGGTGAACCGTCTGATCCCCATCGTCGCCGATGAACACGCCGACATGGAGAAGGGCACCGGTTGCGTTAAGATCACCCCGGCTCACGACTTCAACGATAACGAAGTGGGCAAGCGCCACAGCCTGCCGATGATCAACATCTTCACTCTGGACGCCCACGTGCGTGCCGAGGCCGAAGTGGTCGACACCAACGGCAACCCGAGCACCGCCTACGACGCCGCCCTGCCAGCCGAATTCGCTGGTCTGGAGCGCTTCGCGGCCCGTAAGGCGATTCTGGCCAAGCTGGACGAGCTGGGTCTGCTGGACGAAATCAAGGATCACGTGCTGCAACAGCCTTACGGCGATCGCGGTGGCGTGCCCATCGAGCCGATGCTGACCGACCAGTGGTACGTGCGCGTCGCACCGATGGCCAAGACCGCCATCGAGGCGGTGGAAGATGGCCGCATCCAGTTCGTGCCCAAGCAGTACGAAAACATGTACTTCTCCTGGATGCGCGACATTCAGGACTGGTGCGTCTCCCGTCAGCTGTGGTGGGGTCACCGCATCCCGGCATGGTATGACGACGCTGGCAACGTCTACGTGGGCCGTGACGAGGCGGAAGTGCGTGCCAAGCACAGCATCCCGTCCGTGACCACCCTGCGTCAGGACGAAGACGTGCTCGACACTTGGTTCAGCTCCGCCCTGTGGACCTTCTCCACCTTGGGCTGGCCGAACAACACCGAAGCACTCAAGACCTTCCACCCGACCGACGTGCTGATGAGCGGCTTCGACATCATCTTCTTCTGGATTGCCCGGATGATCATGATGACCATGCACTTCATCAAGGACGAAAACGGCCAGCCGCAAGTCCCGTTCAAGACCGTCTACATCACCGGTCTGATCCGTGACGAAGAAGGCCAGAAGATGTCCAAGTCCAAGGGCAACGTGCTGGATCCGCTCGACATGATCGACGGCATCTCGCTGGAAGATCTGCTGGAGAAGCGCACCGGCAACATGATGCAGCCGCAGATGGCCGAGAAGATCGGCAAGCGTACCGCCAAGCAGTTCCCGGAAGGGATCGAGGCTCACGGTACCGACGCCCTGCGCTTCACGCTGGCGGCGCTGGCCTCTACCGGTCGTGACATCAACTGGGACATGAAGCGCCTGGATGGCTACAACAACTTCTGCAACAAGTTGTGGAACGCCTCCCGCTATGTGCTGATGAACACCGAAGATCAGGATTGTGGCTTCAACGGCGGCGAGATGCAGTTCAGTCTGGCGGATCGCTGGATCCAGTCCCAGCTGCAAGTGGCCATTCGTGACTTCCGTACTGCCCTCGATACCTATCGCTTCGATATCGCCGCGGGCGTGTTGTACGAATTTATCTGGAACCAGTTCTGTGACTGGTATCTGGAACTGACCAAGCCGGTACTGGGCAAGGGTTCCGAGGCCGAGCAGCGCGCTGCCCGCCATACCCTGGTGACCGTGCTGGAAAGCCTGCTGCGTCTGGCACACCCGATCATCCCGTTCATCACCGAGACCATCTGGAAATCGGTCGCTCCACTGGCTGGCGTACACGCCGACACCATCATGATTCAGGCCTTCCCGGAGTTCGACGCCGCCAAGGTGGACGAAGCCGCGATGGCCGATCAGGAGTGGGTGAAGGAGTTTATCGTCGGCATCCGCAACATCCGCGCCGAGATGAACGTGGCCCCGAGCGTGGCCCTGAACGTGCTGCTCAAGTGCGATGCCAAGGATAGCCAGCGCGCCGGTGACAACGAGGCCTTCCTCAAGTCCCTGGCCCGTCTGGAATCCATCCGCGTACTGGCGGACGGTGAAGTGGCTCCCCTATCAGTGAAGAAGCTGATCGGTGCTACCGAGCTGATGATCCCGATGGCCGGTCTTATCGACAAGGACGCCGAACTGGCCCGTCTGGCCAAAGAGGTTGCCCGTCTGGTGGGTGAGTGCGGTCGTATCGAAGGCAAACTCGGCAACGAGGCCTTCGTTGCCAAGGCGCCGGAAGCGGTCATCGCCAAAGAGCGCGAGAAGCTGGAAGATTACCGTCTCCAGCTGACTAAGCTGGAAGATTACCGTCTCCAGCTGACTAAGCTGGAAGCCCAGCAGGCCGAGATCGCCGCGCTGTAAGCACCGCGACCAACCGCTACAGCAAAGCCCCCTGCCAAGGGGGCTTTTTCATATCCGCGCTTCCCGTTTCAGCTCACCAGCAGCCAGCCGCAGAAGCCGAGATAGAGCAGGCCGACCAGCGCCAACCGCCCCGCAGTCATGGCCCCCTTTCTGAACCCCCACCAGAGCAAGCCCACTGCCAGCAGTGTCACCAGCGAAGAGGCTATCATGGTGCTATCGAGCAGCCAGGGGGTAAACAGCAGACAGAACGCCTTGGGTATGGTGCCCTGGATCATCATGGCCCCGGAGATATTGGCCAGCGCCAGTCGGTTCTTGCCCTGCCGTACCCAGATCAGCACGTTCATCAACTCCGGCATCTCGGTCGCGACCGGGCTCAGCAGCAGGGCCGCCAGCACCGGCGAGAGGCCAAACAGCCCGCCCATGCTCTCCAGCTGATGAACAAACAGCTGCGCCGCCAGCGCAACCACCACCAGCGCACCCAGCGTCTGCAGCAGCACCTTGCCAAGGGGTGGGATCCCCGCGTCGGGAGCCAGCTTGAGGTGCTCCGGCAGCTCGACCTCGTGACTGTCGCTCTGCTTCAGCTCGCGCCGCACATAGATGAGGTAGACCAGCACAAACAGAGGAGCCAACCAGCTCTTGCCGGTAAAAGCAACCAGACCCAGCGCGGTCGCCACCAGAAAGATCCCCATAAACCAGCGCTGATCCCGACCAATCTCGCACTGTACCTCGCCATCGATGGCCCGTTCGGTACGCCCCATGCAAAGCAGCAGGGTAAGGCCAACCGCTGCATAACCGATGGTCGCCAGCACCAGCGGCCCGCCGAGGGCGGCACCGATGCCGATCTCCTGCTGAGCGGTCGTGTTGCCCATCAGCAGGGCGGTGAGGGTGACTATGCACTCGGGCAGCGCCGTACCCAATGCCGCCAGCAGGGAACCGGTCGCGCTTTGGGAGAGTTTGAAGTGGTGGCCGGTCCACTCGATGCCGTTGACGAAGTATTCGCAGGCAAGGTAGATGGTGACCGCAGAGACGAGAAATAACAGCAGGGTAATCAACATAATGGATACCGCCAGGCGAGCAGAATAACCGATGGACCCGACATGGCTCGCCCGGCTGGCGTGCATATCGAGGCCAAAGGTCTTGCAGAGCGATAGTGCCTATCGCCGCCCATGCCATGGATGCGAGGATCCAAGAGTGTTGACATGGGCCCGGCCCGGAATGCGGGCGGGTTGCTACTCCCCAATGACTGAGGGGACGTTTTACCAACTCGACCGCCGCCGAACAAGGCAAATTAATGGCAACTTATTCAATAAGTTGTAAGGGAATGTAACCTCGCCAGCGCCCCCGCCCCGCCGCCATTGCGCTGTTGGCACACCGATTGCTGTAGGTAGTTCACTATCCACAACAGTTTGGGAAGGATGAACAATGAAACGGTGGATCCAACATTTCTATCAACTGAACCGCCTCAATTGGCTGATGGTCTGGTTGTTGCTCTGCTGCAGCATCATTCTGCTGTTTCCGGCCGGGCTGATGAAAGGGGCCGTCAGCCAGTGGGCTGCGGATCATGCGGCCTGGCTGGGGGTCGGCATGCTGATCGCCATCTCCTACTTCTGCAGTCAGGGCTTCCTGATCGCCTGGGAGTGGGCTTGCGAAGAGTGGCAGGCGCGCCGTCAGCAGGACCAGCTGGCCCAGATGATCGGCTTCCTCGACTTCAACGAGAAGGCGGTGCTGCGCGAGTTCGTACTGCAGCGCAAAAGCGTCATAAACTTGCCGATCACCGAGCCCGCCGTCAAAAACCTGATGGATGCCGGCGTCCTCACCTATGCCTACGGCAAGCCGACCCGGGAGAAGGATGACGAGAACCAGATCCGCGCCCTGATGATCGCTCTGCCCGCCCGACCGCTGCTCACCTACAAGGTGCTGGGGCTGTCGCGTGGCAAGATGAGTGACGAGCAGGTAGAGCAGATCATGAACGCCCGCCCCAAGTTCGCCCAGAAGGGGTTCCAGCGCTAAACGTCGCCCACCCGCCAGATGCAAAAGAGCCGGACACTGTCCGGCTCTCTCGTTGCTGCGCGATGTTCTGCACAGCCTCTTCCGTCTTGTGGTGCCCTACCCCTTGAGGCTGGAGCAGAAGCTGACATCCGCGATCTTGGTCACCGGATCAACGTTGTGATAGAGCTCGAAACAGGGTCGATCATCAAATTCGAAACCGGCCGCCACTACCTCACCGATATGCTGTTGCCAGAGCGCGGGATATTGGGCCGGGTCGGTCACGGTGAAACGTGACTGGCCATAACGGCCGCCCGCCAACGACTGGATCTCCACATTGCCGCTGCCCTTGGTGCCAGCCGGAACGGTGACGCAGATGTCGGTGCGGCACTGCTGGGGGGCGGTGATTTCGGGGTTGTCGTGATAGATAAAGATCCACTCCCCTTCAGCCAGCCCCTGAGCGGCCGACCACTGGTAGAGCTGGTCACACACCGGCTCGTAGCCAGTGCCGTAAGGGCCGGTTACCCGGATATAGGCCAGGGTACGCGGCGCCATCTGTTCGGTTTTCATCGGTTGCCTCCTTTCATCTGAACGGCTTTCAGCATAACCAGCCTCACGGGCAACGGCGTGTCCATTCTTGCTCAATTGCAGCAGTGAGGGTTGCTGGCGCAGCGTCCCCGGCGTCATGGCAAACTGCTTGCGAAACGCCTTGGCAAAGGCTTGCGAACTGGCGAAACCAGCCGAAAAAGCGATCTCGGTGACCGGGTCGCGACTGTAGCAGAGGGAGCGGGCCGCCCGCTCCAGCCGCAGGCGACGCTGCATCTCGGCCGGGGTTTCGCCGGTGACGGCGGTAAAGACCCGATGAAAGTGATAGCTGGAGAGCGAGGCGAGACTGGCCGCTTCGCGGAGGCATAGCTCGGGATTCTGCTCCAGCGCCCGGATCACCGGGCGCAATCTGGCCTGATAATCGACCATGCCGTTAGCGACTGGCGCCCCCCGCGACTCTGGCCATATAGAACACATCCACATAGCGCCCCTGGCGGAAGGCATAGTCACGAGCCCGCCCCTCCTCCACAAAGCCGAACTTGCGATAGAGCGCCAATGCCGCTTCGTTATCGACGAAAACCGTCAGCTCAATCCGGTGCAGGTTGAGCCAGTTATCTGCCAGATCCAGCGCCGCAGCCATCAGGGCAGAGCCAACCCCCTTGCCAGCCCAGTCATCCCGTACCCCCATGCCAATACCGGCCACATGCTTGCGTCTCGGATTGGGCTCCACATGCAATGAAATCTGGCCCACCAGCCCCCCATCGCTCTCCGCCACCAAGGCGACCACATCACCATTCTCCAGCCGCTTTTGCCACTGGCTAAGGGGAGGTGTGGGCAGGTGCAACGTGCCCGCCTGGGCATTGGGCATGGCGTAAAGATCCCGCAAGGCGGGGGCATCGGCGGGTTCGGCATGACGAATAGTAATCGGCATATGAGGCTCCTTCTCGAAACGTCCATCATGCAATATCCGGCTCATTTGCACACCCCTCGCACGACTCAATTTGCACGAGCCTTCCAAAACAGGAGAGACGGCCAGAGCGGACTCTTGCAGTCGCCTAATCAAAACATGGGGAATGGCCAGAACAGGCCATGAGACGTCAGAAAACAAAAAACGGAGCCAAGGCTCCGTTTTCTACTTCTGCATCAATCCCGGACGGAACGCGCTTCACGCTCTTCCCGCTCCCTTGCCAACAAGCGTTTGTACCACCAGCTACTACGACGACGTTGTGCATTGGAAGAGCGACGAGCCATTTCTTAGGTTCCAGCCATGAGAAGAAAGGACCTGCATTATGCGACAGGGATCACGTCCATGTCTTTAGCTGGATCAAGAAAAGCCTCACTGACTCACCGAAATTACCTGCCCCTTGTTCAGCTCTCTGGTAGCTGGCAACACGGTCGCAGAAGAACGCCAAACAAGGGATCCATATTCCTCCAACTCATTTTGCGGACCACACTCCAACCAGATATCACCCCGTAAAATCCGGGCCCCTTCGGCATATTTCTGCTCTGCAAACCAGCAGACCCGCTCCGGCAGAGAACCGGGTGACATAGCCCGCTCAGTGCGAGCCGCATCCTCTGCTGCTGTCGTGGTGGGTGCCGCCCATACGGGCACCAGCCAAAGGGATGCCAACAGGCAGAAGAAGATATTTCTCATGGAATCATCCTGTGTTGTAGCGGGCAATCTCGACGAATCGACTGCCCCTTGCGTTAACTTGAGCGACAAACAGAGTGCCGACTGGCATTCCGGAGCGGATATGGTAGCCTGCCTGCGCCTGTGACGCAGCATCTCACTGCCACGCACAAACTTTCGGTAAATTTGTCACCTTCAGACAAAATATAACCTTATTTATCAAATCGTTATTTGGATATTATCCCAATGCGTATCATGCCGTTGCTCAAGGCGGCCTGCCTGAGCCTGATGTTGTCCGCCTGTGTTGCCCCCCTGCTGATGATGAGCCCCACCAGCCAGCTGATGTGGGCCCTGCTCAAACCGCTGGTTGGCTTTGACCCGAACGAGGTCAACCTGTTCGAACAACCCCTGATCAAGGATCGGATGACCGCCATCCTTGGCCCCAACTACGACAGCACCATGCAGTTGCTCAAAACGGCCGACAAACTGCAGCAGGAAGGGCCGCTGTTCTACGTGGTTTCCGAATATGCGCCTGTACCCGACCTCGCCAAACAGGCAGGCATGGTGTGGAACTCCCAGACCAACCAGATGTCTGTACTGCTGCAAAAAGGGGATGGCACCACCCAGACCTTTGGCGAGAATCTGGCAGGCACGGCACCGGTCTGGCCATCCGCAATGCAAAGCTGGCAAAACCCGACCAACCAGCTCACCCCGGCAACCCATGCCCTGACCGGCGCGGCAGCCAGTCAGAGCGGCGCGGCCCCCTTCTCCCTTGGCGGTGCGCTGGGCACAGTTACCCGCAGTGTCACCGGTTCGCTGGCCGACAGTGCCAGCCAGACCATCAACGGCGCAGCCGCCAACGCAACAGGACAGGCCACCAAACAGGCCACACAAGCCGTTAGCCAAAGCACGACCAACCTGACCCGTAGTGCTACCACGGCAGTAACCGTCCCTGCTAAACCGGCAGTCAGCAGCGCAGCCACTACCGTCACCCAGGAAGCGACCAAGGCCGTTGTCGCCCCAACCAAACAGGCAGCCAACAGTGCCGCCGCTACCGTCACTCAGGAAACGACCAGGGCTGTTGTTGCCCCAACCAAACAGGCAGTCAGCAACGCGGCCGCTACCGTCACTCAGGAAGCGACCAAGGCCGCTGCAGCCCCGACCACACAGGCAGTCAGCAGCGCCAGTGCCACCTCGCACACGGCAGGCGAAAGCATCGCCGATGCTGCCAGAGCCGCTGAAGCCAAGGCCCGAGCCAAGGCTGAGGCGGAAATGGAAGCCCTGCTCAAGTAAAACAACAGGCCACCGCAAGGTGGCCTGTTGTTTTATCCCGCAACCGGATCATGAAGTTATGGCAAAGGCCACATAGACTGATAGGTAATCCCCAGCACAAGGAGTGCATCATGCGTCGTCTGCTCCCTGCTCTTGCCTGTTTCGCGCTGCTTGTCGCCCCCCAGGCTTCGGCGTTTATCTACTATTCAGAGCAAAACATGCCGCTCAATGGCCAGGATAAAAATGGTCAGCCTGTCGGGCTGGCCGTCGAGTTGCTGCGCCTGATGTGGCGTGAAATGGGGGAGCCGGAACAACCGATCCACTTTCTGCCCTGGGCGCGCGGCTGGTATCTGCTGACCCAGCAGCAAGAGGCGGTGCTCTTTACCACCGCGCATACCAAAGAGCGAGACCCCCACTTTCTCTGGGTCTGCCCCATCAGCCACTCCAGGGTCTCGCTGGTCGGACGCAAAAAAGATGCCCCAAAAGTGGCTAGCACCGAGGATCTCGCCAAGCTGCAGATCGGCGTGATGCAGGCGGATGTGGGGGAGCAGTTACTGCTCAACCGCGGGGTCAGCCCGAGTAACATGATGTCGGTGGAACGGATGGAGCAGGTGGTACGCCAGCTCATCATGGCCCGTACCGATCTGGTGGCAGGCAACGAGGTGATGCTTCGCCATCAGGCCAGGGAGCTGGGTTTTCCCAACGAGGACTTTGTCACTGTGGCCATTCTGGAGGAGCAGGACAACTGTTTTGCCTTCAACCTGGCGGCAGACAAACAGCAAATAGCGCACCTGCAACAGGCTCTCGACAAGGTCAGAGAGGGGGATGAATACAAGCAGCTGATGGCTCGCTACCAGCAGTTCAGCATCCTGCCCGAGACCAATCCCCCCATCCCGCGCCTCGAGTAACTCTGGCCCGCCCTATGGCGGGCTCGCGTTATCTATCTCCCGATGACGCCTGCGATATCTCTACCTGTGTCGTAATGAGGTGGTTCAGAAAGAGATTGAACAGCCCGGCCCGCGAGCCGAGCCGCAGCTTGGCGTAGAGGTGCTTGCGATGATTCTTCACCGTACCGCTGCCAATCCTGAGCTCCACGGCAATGGCTTCGGTATCCAGCCCCTGCAGCAGCAACCCCGCCACCTGCCGCTCGCGCCGGGTGAGCCGATCGCCCCCCACACTCGCCATCGCCTGCTCCACCGCACTCTTGAGGCTGGCGCTGTCCGGCAGCATGGTGCTTTGGGCCAGCAACGGCTGGCTCTGCTGCCACTGCTGACGACAGAGAGAGTGCACCAGTGGAAACAGCTGCTCCAGCTTCACCAGCTCGCTCTGGCTCAGGGTGCTGCGCTTGTCGAGGCGACCGAGAAACAGCATCAGCGTCAGTCCATCCCGCACCGGCAGGATCAGCCCCACCTCCTCCTGCCAGCCAGTGGCCTGATAGAAGTGATGGCGATATTCGGGGTCAAGCCGCCCTTGGGAGACCTGCGCCAGGGTCCAGACGCCAGCAGGCAAGCCCTGCTCCAGCGCCAGCATAAAGGGATCCTGACTGAAGTGGCTGGTGAGGTAGCGATCAAACAGCAGAGCCCGCTGATGGCTCAGGTTGTCGTAGAGGTAGACAGGGCGCTGCCCCACCCCGAGCAACAGGGCACAATCAAACGCCACCTGCTGCTGGATCAAGCGCACCAGCGCCGCCGCAAAGGCACTGCTGTGCAGGGCATCAACCACCTCGGTCATGCTGCGGGTCAGGGCATCAGTAGAGAGTGGCTGGGTCATGATAGTTGAGTCATGGCGGTGGATTTCCGGTGGCGGGGCATCGCCCCACGATAGGTTGATGCTAGCACGAGAGTGGCAAAACTGTCCCTCAGGGGACATATCCGCCACCAGCTAGAACGGCGAGGATGACGGCTTTCACCCTGCTGTTGGAGAACCCATGATCAACCCCCACCTGCTCGATGAGCTGAGCCAGCGCGGCCTTGTGGCCCAGAATTCCGATCCGGCGGCCCTGGCCTCCCACCTCGCCACGCCGCGTACCGTCTATTGCGGGTTCGATCCCACCGCTGGCAGTCTGCATATCGGTCATCTGGTGCCACTGCTGATGCTGCGCCGCTTCCAGCTGGCGGGCCACACCCCGGTGGCACTGGTGGGCGGGGCCACCGGCCTTATCGGCGATCCCAGCTTCAAGGCGACCGAGCGCAGCCTCAACAGTGCCGACACGGTGCAAGGTTGGGTCGCCAGCCTGTCGGCCCAAATCAGGGCGCTGCTGCCCGCCGACGACGGCCTGTCTGCCCCGCAACTGGTCAACAATGGCGACTGGATGGGGCAGATGTCCGCCCTCGATTTTCTGCGGGATATCGGCAAGCACTTCTCGGTCAACGCCATGCTGGCGCGGGAGTCGGTGCGCCAGCGACTGGCCCGTCCGGATCAGGGCATCTCGTTCACCGAGTTCTCTTACGCCCTGCTGCAATCCTACGACTTTGCAGTGTTGCACCAGCGGCTCGGCTGCACCCTGCAGATTGGCGGCAACGACCAGTGGGGCAACATCATCAGTGGCATGGATCTCACTCGCCGCCTCCATCAGGCGCAGGTGCATGGCATGACCCTGCCCCTCATCACCAAGGCAGACGGCACCAAGTTCGGCAAGACCGAGGGTGGCGCGGTCTGGCTCGATCCGGCGCTCACCTCCCCTTACGCCTTCTACCAGTTCTGGCTCGGCACCGCAGATGAGGATGTCTACCGCTTCCTGCGCTACTACAGCTTTAGGTCGCTGACCGAGATTGCCGAACTGGAAACGGAAGATGCCGAGCGGCACGGGCGTAAACAGGCGCAACAGGTATTGGCGAACGAGCTGACCGAACTGGTGCACGGCAAAGGGGCGCTTGCAGCGGCGCGGCGCATCAGCGAGCTGCTGTTCAGCGGCGATGTGGCCCGCCTTGGTGAGAGCGATCTGGCCCAGCTGGCGCAGGATGGCATGCCGAGCAGCACCGTCAGTGGCGAGATCGATCTGGTGACCCTGCTAGTGGAGAGTGGTCTGGCCAACTCGAAGCGCATCGCCCGCGAGCTGCTGGCGGCGGGTGCTATCAGCCTAAACGGCGAGATCCGGCAGGATGAGCAACTGACTACCGCTGATCGGCTGTTTGACCGCTACCTGCTGCTGCGTCGGGGCAAAAAGCAGTACCGGTTGGTGACGTGGCAATAAGCCGCAACTGGCCAGCGAGCTGGGTCTCTGGCTCGCGGAGCAGAATCGGCAGAGGTCCAAGAGCAGAATGAGAAGGGGGCCCGTCATGGGCCCCCTTGCTGCTGCGCTTATTGCGGCTTGTTGGCTCCCGGCAGCGGCTGCCAGGTGACGCGGGTCACCTGAGTGCCCTGCACCTCGCACTTGAGGCTCAGCTCCTGCCAACCCTTCTCCTGGCGCAAAGAAACATCACCCGCGATCCCCTGCTCACCAATCTTCAGCTTCTCCTGCTCGAAGATCACCTTGTCGCCACCAGCCAGCTCCATCAGCTTGCTGTTGCAGAGCCAGTGGGCGAGATCCGCCCCCTTGAGCTTGACGCTACCCTTGGCCGCCTGCTGCTCGGCAGCGCCAGGAGCAAAGAGCTTGCTCAGCTCGGCGGCCCGCTTGGTGAGCCACTCCTGACGCTGCTGCATGCTCATCTTGCTGACGAACTCGGCTGGCTGACCCTTTTCGTCCAGCCACCGGGTCAGCTTGCCACTGTCGTCAAAGGCGAACTGGGCAGCGGGCTCTTTCACCCCGAACAGCTTGCCCCCCTTGAAGTAGTAGCGGCTCTCTCCCTCCAGTTTGCCCAGTTCGTTCATGATGGGCACGGCGATGATGACGGGGGCGCCATCGACCCAGGCCTTAATGTCAACGCCGTCGTGGCTGAAGAGACGGGTATCGAGAGCACTGGCGGCCCCCTTTTCCATCAGGGAGAACTGTTCGGCGAGCGTTGCTGCCACGGAAGGCTGGGAGCAGAGCCCCAGTCCCAAGCCGAGGCTCAGGGCGATCACGGTATTGCGCATATGTGTCCTGTGTTGGCCGAAAGGCCAGAGTTAACTCTCTATCAACCAGGCTCGCAGCCCCTCCCGGTGAGCCTCGCTCAGGGGGAGGGATTGCCGTGCCCGATAGTCAAAATGGATCAGGGTCGTCTCGCCGGTGACGGCCAGCTCCCCCTGCTGCCAGGCTTCCTGCCAGATGGTGAAGGAGCTGCTGCCAATGCGACGCACGCAGGTCTTGATAGTGACCGGCTGGCCGTAGAACAGCTCCCGTTTGAACTGCACCGTGTAGCCCGCGATGATCAGGTGCCAGTTGTGCACATCCAGCTCGGGCGAAAAGATCCGGAACAGGGGATCCCGCGCCGACTCGAACCAGACCGCCGGTACCGTGTTGTTGATGTGACCGAGGGCATCTGTCTCCTGAAAGCGGGGTTGAATCTGCATTTCCAGCATGGCTGGTGACTCCTTGTCGTGAAACCGCGCTCAGGCTAACGCGCCCGGCATCAGGACTCAAGCTCCCCGCCATCGCTCTGTGCCGGACTAACCAGTTCGGGCCGCAGCCAGGCGCTGCGAAAATCGAACCAGCCGAGCGCCGTCATCCGCACCCCGTGCACGCCGGTGCGGCTCTCCAACTCCAGCCAGTGGTGAAACAGCGGCATAAACCAGCCCTGTTGCTGCGCACTTGCCAGCAGGGCGCGCGGCCCCGGATCCTCGCCGCAGGCACGCCACTGCGTCAGTCCCTGCCACAGTTCATACTGACTGGCCCACACCTTGCGCAGCAGCGGGGTGCCCTGCAACCAGGCGTAAGGGGCAAAAGGTCCCTCATGCTCAAGGTTGAGGGTGCCGAGCCAAAGATCCACATCCTCATCCTCGCCGCTCACCCAGCGGCCGTAATCGAGGGTACGCACCTCCAGCTCAATTCCCTGCGACCCTAGCAGGCTGCTCATGGCGTTGGCACACTCGTTGAACTCCAGATGCTGGTTGAAGCAGGCGAGCACCAGTCTCCTCGGCAACTGCGCCGGTGTGGGCAATGGCGCGGGCAGCGCTTCGCGCCAGTGGGGGAGCAGGCCGAGGGCGCTGGTCCAGCCCCGTTGCAACTCGGGGGCGACCCGCCCCATCAGGGCCACCGGATTGAGCAACTGGCCAAGCCACTGCCGCAGGGCGGGATCCTGCAAGGATCCGGAACGATCATCCTGCAGCAGGAAATAGCAGCCCGACTCCAGCTCCGACTCGCCACGCATGGTGCCCAGCTCCGGGCTGTCGCGCCCCAGCTGCAGGTGGGTCTCCAGTCGCTCCGCCAGCTCAGGCAACATCCAGATGTCGATCTCGTCGAGCAGAGCCCGTAGGCCGAAGTAGTCATCGAATGCCGCAAGACAAAGATGCAGCGGATCGTTGGCTGCGACCCGGTAGGGGCCGGTACCGACCGGTTGCAGGGCAAAGCCCGCCTCTTCCTTGAGCTCCCGCGGCAAGATGGTCGCCACCGGTTCGGCCAGCAGGTGGGGCAACCAGGGATCCGGACTGTCGAGATAGAGATCCAGCGTGCGCGGCCAGGGGCTCTCCAGCCGATCCAGATGGGAAAACAGCGGACGATCCCGCAGGGCCAGCAGGCTCTCCATCACATCCTCCACCACCAGCTCGCGGCCGTGGTGGAAACGGACCGCCGGACGCAGATAGAAGCGCCAGTGGCAGGGGCCCAGACACTCCCAATGGTGGGCGAGATCCCCTTCGATTTCCCCATTTTCCTCATTTCGCCGGGTCAGGCCGTTGAAGATCTGGCGACTCAGGTGGATTTCGGAGCGGCGCATCGGGCCAGTGGGCAGCAGCTGTGGCAGCGGCCGATAGTAGGGCACCCGCAGGATCTGGCGCCCCTCGCGGGTGGCCTGACCGAGCTGCTCGATCAGCAGCGGGGTGAGCAGATCGAGGCGATCTTCCGCCAGCCGCACCGCCTGCGCCAGCTGGCCCTGACTGAGCAGATCCCGCAAGCGGCGCCGAGTCAGGCTCTCCTGACTGTCGAGCAGAGTGAGCCGGGAGCGCCGCCCCCGCCCCGCTTCCGCTGTCCAGTTGAGCCAGCCCTGATCCTGCATCCGCCGCAGCAGCAGACGGGCGTTGCGCGGGGTGCAGCAGAGCAGATCCGCCACCTCGGCGAGACTGATCTCCCGCTCATCGCTGCCAAGCAGCTGGGCGAGTCGTTGAAATTGCTGGTAGAGGCGACCGGTCGGCATAAAAGAGGAAATCCTGTTGCTGTAAGTCATCAGTTTTTACTTCCTCATTTTAGCTCAATACTGCTGGCGAACGTGAGAACCACCGCAGAGGAGTACCATCATGAGCCACGCCAACCCCCGCAAACCGAACCGGATCCAGCAGACCTTGCGCCGTTACTTCAAGCGGATCCTGCAACGCCCGCTGCCACTTATCGAAGATCCCATGAGCCAGCTCAACCGCCTGATGCAGTGGGATATGAACCAGATCGACGACAAGGAGTATCGCCGTCGCCTCTAAGTGCGACAGACCTGCCCGCCATCGGGACACGCATCCCCTGCGGGCGACATTGCTTTGCCGGATCTTGCTGTTTACATCGGCCACGGGCCTGATAGATTGGACGTCTATCCATCTATAACTGCCATAAGCAACATCCAACAAGGAGTGTGTGATGAAAGATGCGACCCTGGCCCTGCACCACGGCTTTACCAACGACCCCACCACCAAAGCCGTTGCCGTACCCATCTACCAGACGGTGGCCTACGAGTTCGAGAGCGCCCAGCACGGGGCGGATCTCTTCAATCTGGCGGTGCCGGGCAATATCTACACCCGCATCATGAACCCCACCAACGATGTGCTGGAGCAGCGGATGGCCGCGCTGGAAGGGGGGATCGCCGCACTGGTGGTCTCGGCAGGTTCTGCCGCCATCACCTATGCCATTCAGGCGCTGACCGCAGCCGGTGACAACATCGTCTCCACACCTCAGCTCTATGGCGGCACCTACACCTTGTTCGCCCACATGCTGCCGAGTTTCGGCGTTGAGGTGCGCTTCGCCAAGGATGACAGCGCCGAAGCCATCGCCGCCCTTATCGACGACAAGACCAAGGCGGTCTACTGCGAGAGCATCGGCAACCCGGCGGGCAACATCGTCGATCTGGCCGCGCTGGCCAAGGCAGCCCATGCCCGCGGCGTGCCGCTCATCGTCGACAACACGGTCGCCACCCCGGTGCTCTGCAAACCCATCGAGCACGGCGCTGACATCGTCGTCCACAGCCTCACCAAATATGTCGGCGGCCACGGCAACTCGCTGGGTGGCGTCATCGTCGACTCGGGCAAGTTCCCCTGGGCGGATCATGCCGAGCGTTTCCCGCAACTGACCAAACCCGAGCCCTCCTACCACGGGGTGGTCTACACCGAGGCCTTTGGCCCGGCCGCCTTTATCGGTCGGGTACGCACCGTGCCGCTGCGCAATACCGGCGCGGCGCTGGCGCCGATGAACGCCTTCCTGCTGCTGCAGGGGCTGGAGACCCTGAGCCTGCGCATGGAGCGCCACGTCGACAACGCCCTGCGGGTCGCCAACCACCTCAAGCATCACCCCAAGGTGGCCTGGGTCAGCTACGCCGGTCTGCCGGGGCACCCGCACTACCTGCTGGCGGAGAAGTACATGGCCGGTCGCCCCTCGGCCATCCTCTCGTTCGGCCTGAAGGAGGGTTATGAAGCAGGCGTGCGCTTCTACGATGCGCTGAAGATCTTCAAGCGACTGGTCAACATCGGCGACGCCAAGTCGCTGGCCTGCCACCCCGCCTCCACCACCCATCGCCAGTTGAGCGAAGAAGAGCAGGCCAAGGCAGGCGTGAAACCGGAGATGATCCGGCTGTCGGTCGGGATCGAGGCGATCGAGGACATACTGGCGGACCTGGATCAGGCGCTGGAGGCATAAGTCAATCAACGAGGGAGCGGGCATCAGCCCGCTCTTTTTTAGCTACCGGTGAACCGCCCCCCTCGCCCGCTCGTACACCCCATCCTGCCACCGAATCGAGGTCGTTATGATAGTCCTGCACCACCTGAACAAATCCCGCTCCCAACGCATCATCTGGCTGCTCGAAGAGCTGGGCCAGCCCTATGAGATCAAGGCGTATCAGCGCGATGCCACCACCTTTCTGGCACCGCCCAAGCTCAAGGCTATTCACCCCCTCGGCAAGTCGCCGGTCATCGAGCTGGAAGGCCGGGTGCTGGCGGAGTCGGGCGCCATCACCGAGTATCTGATCGCCCGCTACGCCGCCGAGCGGCTGGCTCCGACACCAGATAGCCCGGAGTATCCCGAATACCTGCAGTGGCTCCACTTCGCCGAGAGCTCCGGCATCCTGCCGCTGCTGCTCGACATGTTCGTGCGCAAGGACGGCAGCCCGATGCGCTTCCTGCCGGACTACGCCAAGGCCGAGTGTGCCAAGGTGTTGGGCTACCTCAACGAGGTATTGGCAACCCGCCACTATCTGGTGGGGGATCGCCTCTCCGGCGCCGACATCATGAACTCCTTCCTGGTGGATATGCTGGCGCAGAGCGGCCAGCTGGCCCACTTCCCGCACCTGCAATCCTATTGGGAACGCCTCAATACCCATCCGGCCCGCCTGAAGGCCGTAGAGCTGGAGCGCGAGCTGGATCAACGCACCTGACCGAACCACCACCATGCAAAACGCCCCGACAGTCGGGGCGTTTTTGTTATGCAGACAAAGCGCTGTTTACTTGGTCACTGGCACCTTGTCCCTACGCGCCTTCCACCACCAGCGCAGCCGGATCTGGGAGATCAGCATCCCCGCCAGCATCAGCGAACAGCCCGCCACCGTCTGCTCGTCCAGCGTTTCACCCAGCAGCAATACGCCCCCGACGGCGGCGAATACCGTCTCCAGACTGAGGATAATGGCGGCATGGGCCGGATGGGCACCGCGCTGCCCCAGCACCTGCAGGGTGTAGCCAACCCCCACCGAAACCAACCCGGCGTAAAGCAACGCCTGCCAACCGGCTACGGCACCGCTCACTGTCGGCGTCTCGATGATGAACGCGGTGACAAGGCTGAGCAGACCGCAGACCACGAACTGCACGCAAGCCAGCTTGATGGGGGCCACCCGGTTGGAGTAGTGATCCACCAGCAGCAGATGGATCGCCCAGAACAGCGCGCCGATCACCTGCAGCAGATCGCCAAAACCGATGGAGAAGTCGTCGGTCACACTCAGCACATAGAGACCGGCCAGCGCGATAAGGGCGCCAATCCAGGTGTTGGTACCGGTCTTATGGCGCAACAACAGCCCCAGTACAGGCACCAGAATGATGTAGAGCCCGGTGATGAAACCCGCCTTGGCGGCCGTGGTATAGAGCAGCCCGACCTGTTGCAGGGAGGCGGCACAGAACAGCACCAGCCCGGCCAGCACACCACCGGTCAGCAGTTGGCGATGATCGCCCGTGACAGCAACAGGTTGTCGGGATTTGAGCCACCAGAGCAGCGGCAGCAGAGAGATGGCACCGAGCAGAAAGCGCAGGCCATTAAAGGTATATGGCCCCATGTGATCCATCCCGAGACGCTGGGCGACAAAGCCCATGCCCCAGATGGTGGCAGCCATCAGCAACATCAGATTGGAACGCATGGCGATTCATCCTTAAATCGGCACGTGAGGGGTTATCTTGTCCAAGATACCCGTCTCACCACCCTCTTGTCTTCACAGCGACGGATGTTTTACCAGCAGAGCAAAGAGGGCAAGCAGCAACAAATTGCCACGCAGGATCCAGATCACCCGGAATTGCTGCTGAATGGAGATCATCGGCGCCCGCCCCAACCGCAGGGAGCGACGCCAGCGGTAGAAGAGGCGACTGGGATAATCGAGGGTGCAACCCATCAGTAGAAAGAGTCCGATCTTGAGACCATGGGCAGGGTGGGACAAGAGGAGGGCGACGCTTCCGGCATGCTCGACAGCCAGCAGGCAACCGGTGACAAATATGCAAAAAAGGGCCAACGCAGAGACCCCGTCCACCAGCAACAAACGCCTGACCCGAACCAGCGTCAGGCCGTGGCGAAAAATCATATACTCAACACAGAGAGCCAGGATCAGCACACCTGTGGCACCGTAGTGAGCCATGAAGAGCATGGACTGATTCAGCATCTGAATATTCTCATTTTCTGCCTTTAGACGAGCAGGTCAGCATCATATATGCTGGTGTCACCCGAGCTGAAAAGGATTTATTCATGTCCCCCGGCAAGCCCAAGAACACTTGGTCTTTGATCACCCGCATGCGGCTGGGCCTCCTCCTGCTCTTTATCCCCGTATTGCTGCTCGGTAGCATCTACTACCTGCATATGGAACGCACTCTGCGCCACGAGCAGGAACAGAATCTGGTGGCTCGCAATACCCAGTATCTGCACACCCTGCTCGAACCCTATCTTGAGACGCTCAAGCGCCAGTTTACGCTCATTTATCAGCAGGTAAATTATCAGGACTTTAGCGGCCAGCAAATCCGCAACAGTGAGCACTACCTGCAGGCATGGCAGGCCTACCACAAGGTGATGGAGCTCGATTACGTCTATGTCGGCACCGAGCAGCGCCAGATGCTGATCCACCCCTCCTGGCAGGCAGACGACAAGTTTGACCCCAGAACTCGCCCCTGGTATCTGCTGGCATCCAGCCATCCCGGCCAAATCGTCTTTACCGACCCCTACTACGACTACACCCTCGGCACTCTGACCATGGCCGTCGCCAAGGTGATCCTCAACCCCGAGGGCAAGCGGGTTGGCGTGCTCTCACTGGATACCCAGCTCACCCCGCTCGCCAGCTGGCTCAACAACAAACGCGGTGCGGATTATCATGACGGGCGGGGTTACCAGATGCTGGTCAACCACGAAGGTCTGGTGCTGGCCCACCCGGACCGCACCCGCGTCTTCAAACCGCTGGCCGACCCCACATGGCTGGCACGGATGAAGGGCGATCAGGGCTTCTTCCTCGATGAGGCAAGCGGCCAGATGGTCGCCTACAACCGCATTCCCGAGCAGCGCTGGATCCTGCTCAGCATCGAGCCAACCGCCAGCATGCAGCAGGTGATCGACAGCGTCTCGATCAACGTGCAACTGATGATCGGGCTCGCCTGCATTCTCTATCTGCTGTTAGCCCTGCTCTGGGCACGCTACTTCCGCCGCATGCTGGGGGAGATTACCTTGCTGATCCGCGCCAGCCGCTCCGGCGGTATCGCCTATCACGGTAGCCGGATGCGGGAGCTGGCCAAGGTCTATGAAGAGATGGATGCCGCCACCCAGGACTTTGCCCAGATCCGGCTGCAAGCCAATCAGGACAAGCTCACCGGCCTCTACAACCGCCGTTTCTTCGACGAGTGCCTGCAAAAGCAGATCAACAGTGGTACCCCGTTCGGAGTGGTGATGTTCGATCTGGATGACTTCAAGCGGGTCAATGACTCCTATGGTCACCAGGCGGGAGATGTGGTGCTCAAGCGGGTGAGCAAGCTGGGCATGCAACTGTTTGACCAGTGGGGCTGGTTCTGTCGCTACGGTGGCGAAGAGCTGGTGCTGGTCTTCCGGCTGGAAACGCAAATGAGCGAGATTGCCTCCCTGCTGGAAACGTTCCGGCTCGCGGTCGAAAAGCTTGAGTGGCGCGAACCCGGTCTCACCGTCACCATCAGCGGCGGGGTGGCCTTCAGTCACTCCGGACTCTCGGCCAAGGCGCTGGTGGAGCTGGCTGACAGCGGAGTTTACCAAGCCAAGCGGGAAGGGAAAAACCGCATCTGCTTCCCCCAGAGCCGTGTCAGCGACCTGATGGACGAAGACCCCCCTCCTCACCTCGATCAGACTCGACGGCATGCCCATTAAGTGGAAGGGTGATGCCAGCGGAACACCAAAACAAAGAGAGAGGCCATCGCCTCTCTCTTGGTTTTTATCATTGCTCTTGCCGCGTTTAAGCCGGAGTGATCACGCAGTTCAGTGCTGCCACTCCCATACCGGCCAGCCCAGCTCCTCGGCCTGCTGGCGCAGCGCAGGGGCCGGATTGACCGCATAGGGATGGCTCACCGCCCGCAGCATGGGCAGATCGTTGTGAGAATCGCTGTAACCAAAACTCCCCTGCCAGAGCTGCTCCCGCCCGGCAAAGAGCTGGTTGATGCGGGCCACCTTGCCCTCGCGAAAACTGAGGGCGCCACAGGTCTGGCCGGTCAGCATCCCCTCCTCCTCATCAAGCAGGATGGCGACGCAGTGACCCATCCCCAGCATCTTCGCCATGGGGGCCACCAGATGTTCGCCGGAGGCGGAGATGAGCACCAGCTCGTCGCCGCGCTGACGGTGCCACTCGATACGTGCCAACCCCTCGGGGTAGATGCGCTCGCGCAGCACCTGCTCGGCAAAACGGCTACAGAGCGAGTCGAGCCACTGGCGCGTCTTGCCCGCCAGCGGTTGCAGGGTGAAGGCCATGTACTGGTGCATGTCCATCTTGCCCTGATGGTAGAGGGACATCATCCCCTGCTCCTCGGCGATCATGCCCGCCGGGGCCAGCTCCTCGGCCACCATGTACTCCAGCCAGAGGCTGGCGGAATCCCCCGCAATCAGGGTCTCGTCCAGATCAAACAGTGCCAGTGCCATGAGGGCTCCTTGCGGTAACAACGAAAATGATACGAGGCGTCATGCTACCTCACAGAGTTGATCCCGGGCCACCGCCAGGGTCACGGCACTACCGGTGGCCAGCAGAGCGCCAGCCGAGCGGTTGAGGCAATCCACCGTCAACAGCCCCGCCTCGCACTCCACCTGATAGCGGATCACGTTGCCGAGCAACTGTTGCTGACGAACGATGCCGGGCAGGCAGGGCTCGCTGCTGGTCGCCCCTGCGGGCAGCAGAGTGATGGACTCTGGTCGCAGCGCCAGCTTGCCCTGAAAACGGGGGCCGAACAGCGACTTGCCCTGCTCGGCGCCGAGCAGGTTGTAGTTACCGATAAAGCTCGCCACAAACTCGCTGGCGGGACGGGTATAGATCTCCTCCGGCGTGCCGCTCTGGACGATGGATCCCTTGTTCATCAGGAAGATCCGATCCGACATGGTGAGCGCCTCCTCTTGATCGTGAGTCACGAAGATGGTGGTGAGCTCAAGGCGCTGCTGGATCTCGCGGATCTGCTGGCGCAGGCTGCGGCGGATGCGGGCATCCAGCGCCGAGAGCGGCTCGTCCAGCAGCAGGATCCGCGGCTGTACCACCAGCGCCCGGGCCAGCGCGACCCGCTGGCGCTGACCGCCGGAGAGCTCCCCCGGATAGCGGCGCTCGAAGCCGGTCAGCTCCACCAGCTCCAGCGCCTCTTTCACGCTGGCTGCCAGCTCCCGCCCCGGCTGGGGCTTCATCTTGAGGCCGAAGGCGACGTTGTCCCACACCGTCATGTTGGGGAACAGCGCATAGCTCTGGAACACCATGCCGATGCCCCGCTTCTGGGGCTCCTGCCAGGTAATGTCCTCACCGGCCACCCGCACCTGCCCACCATCCACCGGAGTGAGCCCCGCCAGCGCCCGCAGCAGGGTGGATTTGCCGCAACCGGAGGGGCCGAGCAGGGTCACCAGCTCTCCCTTGCGGATGCCGAATTCGATCCCCTCGAACACTTTGGTGTCGCCGTAGGATTTGTGCAGTTGATTCACTTCTAGATGGAACATGTTGATTCACCGATGAAATCTGTTGGCCGCCCAGGTGAGCAGCAGGGTCAGCAGGAAGTAGCTCATCACCAGCGCACTGGTGAAGTGGCCCGAAGTGGCGCGCATGTTGTAGAGGTAGACCTGCAGGGTCTCGTAACGGGTGCCCACCAGCATGTTGGCAAACACGAACTCGCCGAGCAGGAAGGAGAGCGACAGAAACAGCGCCGCCAGCAGCCCCTTGCGCAGACAGGGGATCACCACCAGCAGGAAGGCGCGGGCGCTGCTCGCTCCCAGCAGGTGGGCGGCATCCATCAGATCCTTAAGCGGCACCCCTTGCAGGCTGTTGGCCAGCGCCCGGTACATAAAGGGGAGCACCACGGTGAACCAGGTGCCGATCAGGATCCACGGCGTGCCGATAATGGGCAGAACGCCGTCGGCATAGATCTGCAGCAGCCCGACTGAGGAGACCACCGGCGGCACCGCAAAGGGGAGAAGGATCAGCAGGTTCATCCAGGGATCCAGCTTGGGGAAGTAGTAGGCCACCACCAGCACGGTCGGCACCAACACCAGAGTCCCCAGCAGCAGGGTGGCGAAACAGACCAAGAGGCTGCGGCCAAACGCCGCCAGAAAGCGCGGGTCGCCCCACAGCTTGAGATACCAGTCGAGAGTGAAGCCGTCCGGCAGCAGGGTGGCTCCCCAGCGGGTGGAAATGGAGTAGAGAAAGGTAGCCAGCAGCGGTAGCAGCAGGGTGGCGACCAGCCCACCCAACACCCACTTGGGCCAGCGCGGCGTCAAATCATGCATGGGATTGCCCCTTGTTCACATAGCTCTTTTTAAGCAGCCACTGGTTGGCGGCCGTCACTACCCCCAGCAGCACCATCAGGATCACCGCCAGCGCCGCCGCCATATTGGGCTCGAGGAAGATATCGCCAGAGACCAGACTGGCCACCCGGATAGTCACCAGATTGAAGTTGCCTGTGGTGAGGGCGTAGGCAGAGGCGTAGGCCCCCACCGCGTTGGCAAACAGGATGATCAGAGTGCCGAGCAGTGCTGGCGTCAGCACCGGCAGCGCCACGTGCCACACGTACTGCCCCTTGCTCGCCCCCAGCAGCGCGGCCGCTTGCGGCCACTCATCCTGCAGCGCATCGAACGCCGGATAGAGCAGCAGCAGGGCGAGCGGGATCTGGAAGTAGGTGTAGATGAGGATAAGGCCGCTGCCCGAGTAGAGGTTGAAGCCGTCGATCAATCCCCAGGATTTCAGCAGCAGAGTCACTGCACCGTTGATGCCGAGAATGATGATGAAGGCGAATGCCAGCGGCACACCGCTGAAGTTGCCGGTCATGGTGACGAAGGCCAGCAGCACCCGCTTGACCCGCTCGCCGCTGTGACGTAGCGCCGCCGCCCCGAGAGTGCCGATGGCAAGCCCCGCCAGACTGGCGATACCGGCGATGCGCAATGAGTTGGCGAACGATTGCAGGTAGAAGGGGGAGCTCAAAATCTCCCGGTAGTAGTCGATGCCCCAGCCATCGGGGGTCTGGAAACTGCCCACCAGCACCCACACCATGGGGGCGAGCTGGAACAGGATCATCAGCAGGATAAACGGCAGCAGCACCAGCGCGGGCAGCCAGTGGCGGCGCACCTTCTGCTTGGTTGCCACGGGTTGATCCACCAGGATCTCGGTGGTTGCAGGCATCATCAGTGCACCTCGCGCATAAAGGCGGCCTTGAGCAGCGGTGGCGCTGCCGGCTTGTCGTGGGGAACCCCCAGCAGATCCGCCATCAGAGCGCAGAGCTGGGTCTGGGCGATAGCCACCCCATCCGGCCAGCGTTCGATGAAGGCATCGCCAAACAGCCAGAGTGGCACGGTGCGCTCTTCAGGCAGAGTGCCGCCGTGGCTCAGGTCGTTGTTCATGCCGTGATCCGAGGTGACCACCACCTGATACCCCTCTGCCAGCCACTGGGGCAGCAGATCGGCCAGCAGGCTGTCCATCCGGCGCGCCTGATTGCGGTACTGGCGGGAATCGAAGCCAAACTTGTGGCCCGCATCGTCCACTCCCATCGGGTGGATCAGCAGAAAATCGGGATCGTACTGGCTGCGCAGCCACTCGCCATCCATCAGCAGATGGCTGTCGGGGTAATTGTCATCCCAGTAGAAGCAGCCGTGCTGGATGGGCAGCTGCTCATCGTGAGTAAAGCGATCGCGGGCCGCCAGCCAGGGGCTGCGGTTGTAGAGTTCGCTCACCCAGTAGTAGGCCGCCGCTGCGGTGCGTTTACCTGCGGCGCGGGCCAGATGGAAGATGGAGTCATGCAGACTGAGACGGCTCACCCCGTTGTGGGTGATGCCGCTCGCCACCGGCGGCACGCCGGTCAGGATGCACTCGTAGAGAGGCCGGGAGAGGGATGGCAGGGCGCAGCTGAGGGTCGTATAGAGGCCACGCTCCGCCTCCACCATGCCTGCGAGGTAGCCCATTCCATGGGCTACCCCGGCAGAGAGGCCATCCACAAGTACCACTATCACCTTGTGTTGCACTGGCCGCTCCTTACTGCATGTAGATCATGACGTTCTCTTGCCACTGGCGCGGCAGGGCCTTGGAGCTCTGCTCCCAGGCGGCGTGATCCTGCACCGGCTTGGCCTTGGCATACTGCTCGGCCGGCAGCAGCTTGGCCTTCACGTCATCCGGCAGCGCAACGTTGCTGCGGATCGGGCGGGCATAGCCACGGGCCAGGTTGATCTGACCGGCATCGGAGAGGATGTATTCCCGCGCCAGCTTGGCGGCGTTGGGGTTCTTGGCCCACTTGTTGATGATGGTGGTGTAACCGGCGATGACGGAACCGTCGCTCGGGATCACCACCTCAAACTTCTTGGGGTCGATCTGGTCGCGGTAGTTGAGGGCGTTGAAGTCCCACAGCACACCGACTTCCACCTCGCCCTTCTCGATGTTGGCGATGGTCGGGTCATTCAGCGACAGGCGACCCTGCTGGGCCAGCTTGCCGAACAATTCCAGGGCGGGCTTGAGATTCTTCTCGCTGCCACCGGTGGCATAGGCTGCCGCCAGCACGCCGTTGTTGGCCTGTGAGGCAACGCCCACATCACCCAGCGTCACCTTGTAGTTGCCGCCCAGCAAGGATTGCCAGCTGGTGGGGGCAGCCTTGACCAGATCCTTGTTGATCAGGAAGGCGATGGTGCCGGTATAGGCCAGCATCCAGTGACCATCGGCGTCCTTGGCCCAGTTGGGAATGTCGGCCCAGGTGGAGGGCTTGTAGGGCTGGGTGACCCCCTGCTTGACCGCCACCGGGCCGAAGGCGCCGCCCACGTCGCCGATGTCGGCGGTGGCGTTGGCCTTCTCGGCGGCGAACTTGGCGATCTCCTGCGCCGAGCTCATGTCGGTATCCTGATGCTTGATGCCGTAGATGTTGCCCAGCTGCTGCCAGGTATCCTTCCAGTTGGCCCAGCTGTCGGGCATGCCGATACTGCTGAGCTGCCCTTCGCCGCGAGCGGCCTTCTCAAGATCTGCGATATTTTCGGCGGCATAGCTATTTGCCGCAAAAAACGGCTGGCTGATGGCTACCAGAGCCAGTGCACTTGCGATCACGCTTTTCATCATCCCATCCCTCTGGACTAGGTCAGTTAAGGTTCGAGAGGGATGCTAGAGGGGAAATATGACGGTCGCGGGGCGCTTTGATGGCAGTTTGATGACAATTTCCCTGTCATGTCGCTGTCATCCGCAGCGGTTAAAACTCTGAACCCAAGTGAAGCTGGACTACTCCAGCAAGGGCTGAACCAACAAGGGGTAGGCCAGCCAGCGCAGCCAAAATGAGCGACAGGGATACGAGCGTGATTGAACCGAGATTGAGCGAACGGGTAGCGGCAGATGGCCGCGCCTCCAAGTGTGAACAGATTTGCCAGACCCTGCGCCGCTATATCGGTAGCGGCCAGCTGGCGGCGGGGCAGCAGCTACCCGCCGAACGAGCCCTGAGCGAGCGATTCGCCACTACCCGCATCACCATCAAGGAGGCGCTTTCGAGCCTCGAAGCTGATGGCCTTGTCTACCGGGCCGAGCGCCGTGGCTGGTTCGTGGCACCGCCTCGCCTCACCTACGATCCCGCCATCCACACCCACTTCCACCAGTGGATCGGCGAGCAGCAACGCACCGCCGAAACCCGGGTACTGGCCCACGGCAGCGAGCTTGCCAGCAGCGAGCTCTGCCGCTGGATGGGGTTGGATCCTTTTACACCGCTGTATGAAATCCGCCGCCAGCGGCTGATCGACGGTCGCCCGGTGCTCCACGTCAGCCACCACCTGCTGGCGAGCCGCTTTCCCGATATCGCCAGCGCGCCGCTGGCCAGCTCCCTCACCGAGCTCTATCAGCAGCGCTATGGCATAGGCCAGGGTGGGGCGAGTCTCGAGATCACTCCCTCGGCAGCGCGCGGCGCCATCGCCCGCGCCCTCAATCTGGCAGAGGGAAGTGCCGTGCTGCGGCTGGTACGGGTCAACTATGACCAGCGGGGCGCTCTGGTGGATTGCGATATCGAACACTGGCGGCCGGATGCGATCCGTATCTGTCTCGATACCCGGGCGCTGCAACCGGCCTCAGGCAGGTCGCAGACCGTTCAACTCGCGGAATAAGTCAGACGCCAACACAGCAGATCCCGCAGGATCCGCCGGGATCAGTTGTCGATATTGGGGATCATGTCGTCGAAGCTCTGGTAGCCGCAATCGGCCAGTTGCAGCGACATGGTGTAGGTCTTGCGGTGCTCCTGCTGGCCGATGGCCGGGCGGTTGAGCTTGAGCTCCTGATGCCAGTACTCCTTCATCCGCTCGATCAACCCCATCGCCTCGCTCTCGTTGAGATGGAGCTGGCAGAGCGCCAGATAGTTGTTCGACTTGTGCATGTTCTCCACCAGATACTCCCCCAGCATCGACATTGCCTGGCGCGCCTGCTGGCGGGCGAAACGGCTGTGCTGTTCGAAGCTGATCCGCTCGCTGATGAGAAAGTGGTAACTGTTGTCGATGCCAAGCTGCAGGATGCCGAGTTTCTCCAGCTTGCGCAGATAGAGGTAGCAGGAGGCGTCGGTCAGGCTGTACTCCCGTTTCAGGTCAATTAACGTCTTGTCGCGCCAGAAGATATTGGCAAGAAAGGCGTAGAGGCCGGGCTCCTTGTGAAACGCTTCGTCCTGTTCCCGAGTGAAAACGGCGCGCCGACTCTGGGCATCCTGAGTGCGCTCCAGCAGCTCCTCGAACGAGAGTCCCACCAGATGGCAGATCTCCAGCAGGGTATCGAACGGCAAGGAGGGCTTGTTCATCATCCGTTTGACGGTGGCGATGGAGACTCCCATTGCCTCTGCCAGGGTCTGATAGCGGATCCCCTTGTCGGTCAGGGTCTTCTTCAGGGTGTCGAGGATCTGGTTGGCCAGGGTCTGGCTATAACTCACGGGACTCATCCTTGTTGTTACATAGTGACGGCTTGCTGACGCCGCCACGGGTCGGCTCTATTTTTACCCACAAGGCTCAGATATTGACACCAAAAAAATAGGGGTATTCCATAAACGGCTTTTATGACGCTGAGGACTGACCAGTTCAATTGAGCAGTCTCACATTTTGACACCAGCCAGTGCATATCCTTGAACCGGAAAACATTTTGCTAGTGCCGCATAACACTTCACGCATAATCGAAGCGTGTCGAATTCAATACCCTTCCTGGTTGAGAACTCGATTGTTTGCTTCCAAAATTTTTATCTTTAAACCGCAAGGTTTTTTCTATTTTCCTGGCATTGAGCGGCGCTTGCAAAAGCCCCGCTCTTTTCTTTTTCCCGCATCCGGCACATCCGGCAACAGCGCCACACCGCAGCAACTTGCTCCCATTACCCATACATCACAGCCATAAAAAAGCGCCTGCCAATGGCAGACGCTCGCATGCCTCTTTCAACGATCAGATATAGCGGATCGCGGTCAGTACCATCACCACCGCCATACTCGCCATCATCGGCACAAAGGTGCGCTTCACCACATCCACCGGGCTCAGATTGGCAATCCCGGCCACCGTGATGATCACCCCGGCTACCGGCGAGATGGTGCGGCCAATGCCAGCGGCAAACAGGATCGGCACCAGCAGCAACAGCGGGTTGATATCGAACTGGCCGGAGACCAGCGGCACGATGGGAATAAACGCCATCACCGGGGCGTTGCCCGAGCCGGTGATAAAGGCGGTCAGCAGGATAAAGAGCGAGAAGACCAGCGACAGCCCGAGCGGGTTGAGCTCGAACGACTTGGCCAGATCGATCAGCTGGGTAATGGCACCGATGTTGGTGAGACCGGCGGAGAAGAACTCGGCCGCCAGCATCAGGGTCAGCACGCTGCCGAAGATCATCCCGGTACCGGTCAGCCAGGCCTCGAAGTTGGCGAACGCCTTGTTGAGGGAACGATAACGCAGCGCCTCGATAATGATGCAGAGGGTCATGGTGGACATCATGGCCACCGGAATGGTCATCTTGATGGCGCTGACAAACAGCTCGGAGAAACCGAACAGAAAGACGAACGGGATCACCGGCAGCAGGGCGTAATAGCCCGGGGTGTTCTCGTGTTTTGCCTCCAGCTCGTGCAGATACTTGCCCCGCTCGGCGGCCGCATCGTGCCCCTCTTTGCGGTCACAATAGCGTTGCCACATGATGTTGACGAACGGAATGGTCACCAGCAGCGCGATCTGGAACAGCAGCTGATGATTCACCACGAACGGCATCACCTCGATATTGATCGCCTTGGCGCCGATCACCGCATTGATCTGGCCGGGGCCAAACTCCCACGCAGTGGGGATGACGATGGTGGCTACCGCCGTCTTGGCACTGATCCCGGCGTTGCGCAGCAGCGGATAGAGGGTGCCCATCAACAACAGGGAGAGCGAGGTCGCCCCGGTGATAAAGACATAGAGGATGGAGACCAGCAGCAGGATGATCGCCAGCAGCAGGTAGGGGTTCTTCAGCGCCATGATGGGGCGCGATGTGGCTTTCACCAGTGCCGCCGAAGCACCAATCTGGTTGAGGTAGGTCGCCACCCCGGCGATCGCCACCAGGGTCAGACCGGTGGAGGCGAGGCGGGAGTTGGTCACCATGGCGAACTTCTCCCACAGATCGAAGAACCAGAAGCCCTGGCTATTCTCGGCTGGCAGGATCGGATTGATCCCCGCCCACTGGGCATACGCCAGCAGCACCAGACCCGCGGTCAGCAAGGTCGCCTGCGGATTGAACCGCTTGAGCATGGCGTAGGCGACCAGCCCCACTACCACCAGAATCAATATTGTCGACATATAAAACACCCCTGTTACAGCACGAATGACGGCCCAATCACACCTGTTGTTATTTCTGACAATTGGAATTTTGGAGGGTATCAGTGGTGTCTTGAAAATAGAATTGGCCGATGTGATCGCAGCCGCAATAATCAATAATTAAACAACTACCGCCAGGGCAAATAAATATCTCTATAGCACATTATTAATAATAAAAATGTGGTACTGCTCAAACTTGCCTGCCTGCTCATTTACCTCCCTGTAAACATAATAAATATTCCCCTTATCGCTATTTCCCCACACCGGTAGTCCATATGGACGATAAAGAACGCCCGAGCGGGTATCGGCCATGTCGGCCCTCTTGCTTGCCTCTCGGCCCCATCGACCAGATGAACAGAGTGCAGGAAAAGCCGCTAACAGATGGCCGCTCACCAGCAAAAAATGAGTAAAAATTGACAATATTCAGGCAAAAAATGCACTCAGCCAATAATTTTTGGCCTGCACAGGGGGATGCAATCGTTTACGATATCACAGCAACAGGTTTGCAATTGAGTTCGTTTACAACCGATTAAACAGCATTCAGTTTGTAATCAAACCGTCTGCCAGTTGTTACAAACAATTCCAGTAATATCAACCGCCTCTGACCGATCTACAGGTAAAACAGCGAAATCCTGGCATCTCCATTATTTGAGTTGTTTATAAATAACAGATCACCAAATTAATCAATAATCGAACCGTTATTGTCAATACAGACACTTACTGACCATAAATAGCCAACCTGAGACGACTTGTTATTGAAAAATGGCCTGATTATACTCGACCACCTAAATACAGGATTATCAGGTAATACTAATAACTTTCATGGATGAAAATGTTCAATCACACGCAGTTCACATATCAGGACAAACAATTCATGAACAAGTTTAACAGCGCAATTGCACTCTCCCTGCTCGGCCTGACCCTCAGCGGCGCCGCCAACGCAGAAGGCTGGTATGCCGGTCTGGACCTGGCCACCTCGACCATGGATCTGAAAGGCGAAGCCGAATGGGCTTACAACAACAAGATGATCGATGATCGCCTCGCTGGTGCCAGCCTGATCGCCGGTTATGACCTCAACTCCTGGTTGGCCATTGAAGGTGGTCTGCACTTCCAGCAAATGAAGCTGGAAACGACCTATGTTGGTGCCGTGACAGGCTCCCTCAACTCAACCATCGACGCCACCAGCGTCAGCATTGCCGCCAAGCTGAGCCAGCCACTGGCCTGGGGCTTGAGCGCCTATGCCAAACCGGGTCTGGCCTACACCAGCACCAAAGTTGAAGTCACCAGCAACGCCAACATCCTCGGCATCCCTGGCTGGAACATCAGCAGCTACAACAACGAAACCAAGGGTACTGTGCACCCCAATCTGGAAGTCGGTCTGGACTACGCCTTTAACGACCGCTTCTCTGCCAACTTCGGTTATGAGCGTCAATTCAACGCCATTACTCTGGGTGATGACCACTACTCACTCGATACCTTCAAGCTGGGCATGCGCTACCACTTCTAAAGCGCGTCGCTAGCTCGTCAGACACCATGCAAAAGGGCCGCAGGATCTCTCCTGCGGCCCTTTTTACTACCCGTTCCAGCTTAGCGGATGCAGTTCTTGCCCTGCAGCTTGGCCTGATAGAGCGCCCGATCGGCACGCACCATCAGGCTCTCCTTCTGCTCATCCTGCTGGTACTCGGCCAAACCCAAACTCATGGTTGCCGAGACATGAGGGCTAACAGGCTCACTCGCCATCAGAGCTTGAAACTTGCTCGCAACCAGCAGCGCATCAGCGTGGCTGGTATTGGGCAGCAGCACCATAAACTCGTCACCCCCCCAGCGGGCCAGCAGATCGATCTCGCGGATATGGCGGCGGATCCGCGCCACTATGTTAATCAGGGTCTGATCCCCCGCGTGATGGCCATAGCTGTCGTTGATCTGCTTGAAATTGTCCACATCCATGGCGATCACCGTAAACGGCTGATGGAAGCGGCGGGCCCGCTCGCACTCCAGCTGCAACGCCCGCTCCAGCCGATAACGGCTGGCGGCACCGGTCAGGGCGTCAGTCTCCGCCAACTCGCGGTTCTCAGCCACCTTCTGTTGCAACTCATCGTTGAGTCGTGCCAGCTCGGCGGTACGCTCGGCCACCAGCTGCTCCAGCGAATGGTTGCGCTGCTCCAGCTGCTCCTGCAGCAACCTGTTAGCCTGGATATTGCGGTGAGCCCCGATCATCCTGGCCACAGAACCATCGGGATTGCGCTCAATGATGCGGCCGCAATCCTCAATCCAGAGATAACTGCCATCGCGGGTACGGCAACGATACTCGGCGCGATATTCGTGGGTGCTGCCGCTCAGGCAGAGATCGAACTTCGCCATCACCGCCGCCAGATCGTCGGGGTGGATCACGCTCTCCCAGGTAAAGACGGTATTGCCGAGGGTATGAGGTTCGTAACCCAGCATCCAGTACCAGCCCGGGTTGCGATAGACGAAACCGGTATTGACATGCCAATCCCAGACGCCATCGCTGATCACCTCCAGAATGCCATGCACCACGGCTTCGTTGACATCCGAGATCCTGATCGTGTCACTGTCCTGCAGCATAGCGGTTTCCCTTGTTCTTCAATTTGTTGCCCCGCGCTAGGAGGGGGCCATGATCAATTCAGCGTGGGGCGCTAACTTGGCATATTGCAGCAAATTTGTCAGCCAGAACGCCACGGAACCACTGCTTTACCGGTTATCGACCGCTAACAGCATGGGCAAAATCAGGGTGTCAGTTAGTGTGGCCCAAGTGCGCCCCATTTACCGGATTTAAATCACGATTTAACCAATTGAGGATGGGATCACGGAGGCAATATTCGGGCTGCAACGGCAGAGATCAATCTGCCAATGCCAGTCGATAAAAATCCGTCTCTTGATGTTTCGGATTGGGACGCAGAAATGCCCAGCCACAGCGCCGGTAATGGTTCAGCGCCCGCACATTGGTGCGACTCACGGAGAGGATCGCCCATCTGCAGCCCGCATCCAGCAACTGCTGGCGGATATAGGCCTGCAACTGCGCAGCCAGCCCGCTGCCACGATATTCCGGGAACAGATAAATCAGCTGCACATAGCCAGTCTCGGGTTCATCGGAAAAGCTGCGAAATTCCAGCTGGCCCACCAGTTGTTCACCCGCCCAGACATGCAAATAATGCCATTGCGCTTGCCCCAGCCTGTCGCGGATCCGCTCCCGATAGCCGTCGAGAAAGTCGGCAAAACCATCATGGGTATGAAAGCTGCAAAAATAGGCATCCCTGCGCGCCTGCACACAGAGCTCATAATCCCGCTCCAGATCGATGGTATTAAATTCAAGTCGCAATTAATGACATCCTGTCGTGTGTGGATTGAATGTAGGGTGTAATAAGCGAAGCGCATTACACCTTTTGCCAGATAAATAGCAGCGGTGCAATTCACTTCGTTCTTTGCACCCTACCCGCCCTCACCCTGCCCTCTCCCTCAGGGAGAGGGGATAAAGCAGCATCGGGGATATGGCGTTGGTAATCGAGTGTATATCCACGGGGCCAAATCTCCCTTCTCCCCTTGCGGGAGAAGGGTTGGGGATGAGGGGAGGAAAAAAGAGATTACGCGAAGCCCAACATAGGAGATGTAAAAAATTCTTGTTAACACTAATTTTTCGTGACCCCATCATCAAATTTTCCTTCAGAAGATTTAATTTCAAACAGGTCCCTGTTATTATCTAAGCAGTTTTTACATATAAGGTATTTATTACATAATGTGTAATGTCAAAATTACAATCGAAGTATTTATAAGATGAAAGCGTCCAGACGAAATAAGTTGCGTTTTGGAGCAAGATTTTCTTTATTCATAGTTTCATATCTCCCGTTATTTTTCATTATGTGCTTCTCTCAAATTTACTCGCACAGGGAATATCTTAACTGGGGTGGTTTCAATAAGGATAGTATAGAGAATTTTATAAAATACTTTGGAGCTGTATCTGTAATTTTCATTATGTCAGCGATAGGGGTGTTTGGATTTTTAATTTTAATCAGCAAAGTCAAAAAACGTTGTAAAACAAATGGTGTTGCTGTCAAAATAATTGATATTGAAAATAAAAACAGCGAATCGATAACTTATTTGTTTACATACTTAATTCCCTTTGTTTTTCAAGATCTATCTTCATGTGTAAATGTCGTATCAATACTTGTCCTGTTAGTTGTTACATTCATGATTTATGTCAACTCAGGAATGATATTAATAAACCCAACGATAAGCATGAAATACACCCTATACCAAATATCTTATGAAAACATAGAAAATAAAATAATAAGAAATGGAATGATAATAACTGAAAGTAGATACCTTGAAGAAGGCGACATATTAGATATAGAAGACGTTGGCCATAAACTTTTCTATGCAGATCTTATAGAGGAAGCAAATGTTAACAGCTGAAGAACTATTAGAATACGCGGAAGAAATCAGCAATGATAATGCTGCAAAAATCAGCCTGATTTTTATCATGAGAGAGCTAAAGCCTGGTATGAGATCAAATACCAGAGCGATTGATAAATACGATTTCAATGTTAAAAAAGTCTCACTATCTTCAGATGTCAGTGATTACTTCAAATCTGTTTTGTCTAATCAAATCATCACTCATTCCAGTAGAGATGATATCGAAATAAAACCGTACACCGTAATTGATGATGATATAGACAACAAAATTTACACCTATGCTTTAAATAATGCACTATCGTTTTCCAAGGTAGTAACTGAACATGTTAAGTCTGATAAAATCAGCTCAATAAATAGCTTGGAAGAAATTAAAGAAAACTTATGGGCATATTGTATAAAAGTATATAGCAATAAACGCTTTGCATACTCATTTCGCAAATTTGGAAAATCAAGAATAACAACTGACACACCTGAGGATATAATAAAAAAATTCACAGCTAGATTTGATAAATCGGATAGTGAGTTGCGACCATTTGATGGTTCAGCGATTAGTTTTGATGATAAGATTGATTGCCTCTATCTAGATGAACAGTTCTATGTATTTAAAAAGAAAAGCTTCGAGGCAATTGTTGGTCTAGAGGATGAGTTTCATGAGGTCGCACATCAGTCTTTAGAATCCATGAAGAGCTCAGATATTGTTGTCGGCTTAGAAATCATTGAAAATGAAATGATATTTATGCCATCCGTAAGAAAAACAATGACAAGTATCCGACAAAAAGGAAATGATAAAGACTTGTCGAAAGAAGAAGTTCATTCAATGAATGACGTACTAAAAAAGTTTGATGGTGTAGAGTTCACTATAAACGAAGAGGGAAAGATCGTCTTGGAGAACACAGCTGACGCTAGAAATTTTCTCAAGCTTTTAAACGACTACTATAAGCAAGGGATGACTACTAAAAAATATTACGCCACTGACTCAGGAAGCCTTGTAAGCCCACGAGGTAATAACTAAAAATGTCATATTCAACCATTTAACCTAACGTTTAGGTTAAATGGTTGAACGCTATAAAAATTGTTTAAATTCCCAACCTCTCCGCCAAACCGGAATAACGCTCGGTCTTTTTCCGTACCGCTTGGGCCAGCAGGGCGCGATCGCCGTAGAGATCGAGCCGGGCCTTGGCGCGGGTGATGCCGGTATAGACCAGCTCGCGGGTCAGCAGGGGGCTGGGGCTGTCGGGCAGCACCAGCACGGTATGGGCAAATTCCGAGCCCTGGGATTTGTGGATGGTCATGGCGTAGACGGTCTCGTGGGGCGGCAGGCGGCTGGGCAACAGCGCCCGCAATGTGCCATCCGGCTGCTCAAACCAGACCTTTAACCGGCCACTTTCATCGGGCAGGCAGAGCCCCATATCGCCGTTGTAGAGGCCGACCCCGTGGTCGTTGCGCACCACCATCACCGGGCGACCGGCATACCAGTCGCCATCGCGGGCAATCAGGCCAGCCCGTGACAGGGCCAGTTCGAGCCGCTCGTTAAGCCCCAGCACGCCGAACGGGCCATCGCGCAGGGCGCAGAGGATCTGGAAGCTGTTGAATGCCTTGAATACGGCGGCGGGCGCTTCCCCCGCGCGGGCCGCCTTCAGATAGGCTCCGTAACCGGCCACCCCCTGGGCAATCAGGGCGTCGTAGGCCTCCCCCGCCCAGGGGTGCAGGCTGATATCGGCGAATCCCATGCCCCAGACTGATTCCACCGCCGTGGCATCGCCGCTGTTGCAGGCGCGCGCCAGCTGACCGATGCCCGAATGCTGATCAAAGCGCCAGCTCTTGGCCAGCAAACAGAGGCTGTCGCGCACCGGTGCCCCCGCGGGCGAGCCCTGCAAGCGGTAGCCGGTCTGGCGGGAGAGCCAATCCGCCTGCGCCGGGCTGATGCCCTGTTCGATAAAGCTGCAGATATCGCCGAGCACGGCCCCCGCCTCCACCGAGGCGAGCTGATCCTTGTCGCCGAGCAGGATCAGGCGGGCGTGGCTGGGCAACGCATCGAGCAGGCGCGCCATCATAGGCAGGTCAACCATGGAGGCCTCATCCACCACCAGCAAGTCGAGGTGCAACGGGTTGCCCGCGTGGTGGCGGAACTGGCTGCGCCCCGGAATGACCCCGAGCAGCCGGTGCAGAGTGCCCGCCTCGGTGGGGATCGCTTCCACCCACTCGGGGGGCAGATCGAGGGCCTGCAGGGCAGAGCCGATACTCTCGGTCAGGCGCGCCGCCGCCTTGCCGGTGGGAGCCACCAGCCGGATCGCCGGTGCCTTGCCTGCTTGCAGGCCGGTCTCCACCAGAATGGCGAGCAGTTTGGCGACCGTGGTGGTCTTGCCGGTGCCGGGGCCGCCGGAGATCACCGCAAAGGGGCGCGCCGCTGCGGTGGCCGCCGCCAGCTTCTGGCCGTTGCAGCAGAGCGCCTCGGACACCAGCGTATCCAGCTTGCCAAGGTCGCTCGCCGCCTGCGCGCTGGCCAGCAGCCCCTCGATGGCGGGCCAATCCACCTCGCTCGGGAACACCAGATCGAGATACTTCTCGATAAAGTGGCGGGCCGAGAAGTCGGGGGCGAGACGGGCCTTGAGCAGCGCCCCGAACACCAGCCCGTAGTCGCGGGCAAACAGCCGCGACAGGGCCGGGGCGATCTCCGGCCATTCGGCGCGTTCACTCAAAGCGCGCAAGTGGCGGGCCACCCCCTGCTCATGATCGTGGTAGCGGGTAAGGTAGAGCCGCCCGTGCCACAGTCGCAGCGGCCAGCGCGGGGCGAGCCCGTCATCCTGCTCGGTGCCAACGAGCGGGCTTGCCGCAAACAGCGCTGGCCAGTGGGCCGGAGCCGCCAGATCAGCCAGCAGATCCCGGCTCTGCTGGGGATCCAACCCGAACGGGCGCAATGATCCAGCAGCGAGCATCTCCAGCGGCAGGCAAACATGGCCGCGCCCCAGCTCGAAGCAGGCGAGCGCAGCCCCCAGCACCAGCTCGGGGCTGCCGCCCAGATCGGCCACCAGCTTGGCAAATTGCAGATCCAGCTGGCGGATACGGCCAGCCAGCGCCAGTGTTTTCAACCGTTCAACCATCATTGCGCTGGTCGCAGTGCTGATCATGGTGCCGCTCATGCCTCTACCTCGTTTAATTCTGTTGATGACACACCGCCAGAGCGATCACCATTTCTAAACAGCTCATCCAACTCCAGCACCAGTTCACGGCTCGGGCGGGTATGGAAAATGCCCCCCTGCGGCATGCCGCGCAGGAACAGATAGAAAACCCCGCCAAAGTGCTGCTCGAAGTCGTAACCCGGCAAGCGCAGGGTGAGCAGCCGGTGCAGCGCCAGCGAGTAGAGCTGGTATTGCAGGTCGTAGCGATGTTCCGCCATCGCCCGCTCCAGCGCCGGACGGCTGTAATCGGCGGGGCTCATGCCGAGGTGGTTCGATTTGTAGTCGAGCAGATACCAGCGCCCCTGCCACTCAAACACCAGATCGATAAAGCCCTTGAGCATCCCCTGCACGGTGGCAAAGCTGAGCGGCTTGTTGCCCCGCGACAGCGGGTCGTGCTGCTGGCAGAGGGCTGTCAGCGCCGGTGCCGTCACCCGCCCCATGGGCAGGAAGAACTCCAGCTCCACCTGTTTGCGCTCGGCACTCAAGTCCCGCAGCCGTACCGGCTCGCCAAAGCCCGTTTCAAGGGGAGTATCGAGCACCGCCTCCACCTGCTGTTGCAGCACTTGGGCCCAGCTTTCGTCGAAACCATCTTGCAGCAACAAGCTGGCGATATGCTCTGCCAGCGGCTCACCAGCGGCGCTTTGAAAGTCGATAGTCTCGAACAGGCTGTGCAGCAGGGTGCCGGGGCGCGCCCCCTTCGGAAAGGTGAAGATTGAGGGCTGGGGCGCCTCTTCCGGCTGCTCGGAAGCCAGCGCGGCCGCCTCGGTAACTACCTCGTCATCGAAGCCGGGATTGGCGAGTACGCCCTTGCTGTGGCCGTGGCCCTGCGCCGCCAGCCCGGAGTAGGAGCTGATCCACCAGTCCCGCTCAAGGGAACCGCTAAAGTGACGTACCTGCGGCTCGCCCAGCTGCTCCTCCTCTGGCGGCAGCGGGGCCGGACGGGTGAGCGAGGGCTCACCGACGGCCACCCCGGGCAGCGCCTGCGCCAGCTCGGTCAGGGCGGTCGCCAGTGTCTGCGCATCCCCCTCTTCGCCCTTTTGCAGCAGGTAGCCGATAGCGGTGTGGTGCAGGTCGGTCTTCTCCGACTTGCCCGCCCCCGCCCGCACCGGCGCCAGCCCCAGCCAGGTGGCGTAAACGCCCCGGGTCAGCGCCACATAGAGCAGCCGCAGATCTTCGGCGAGGCGCTCGCGGTCGGCCTCGGCCAAGGAACCCTCGGCGCCGGTGAGATCGAGAATGGTACGATTGCCCGCCTCATCCGCCTCGTGATAGAGCGGAGTCTCGGCGGTTCTGTGGCTGCAGATAAAGGGGAGGAACACCAGCGGGTACTCCAGCCCCTTGGATTTGTGGATGGTGACGATCTGCACCAATTTCCGCTCGGATTCGAGCCGCAGTACCTGTTCAGCATCCTGCCCATTGGGGCGGCTCACCGCCTCCCCCAGCCAGCGCAACAGGGCATATTCCCCGTCCAGCTCGCTGCTCACCTGTTGCAGCAGCTCGCCGAGATGGAGGAAGTTGGTCAGCCGCCGCTCGCCGTAGGGGCTCGCCAGCAGGGAGGAGGCTAGATTGCGCCGGTGCAGCAGGGCCCGCAGCATGGCCAGCACGCCGCGGCGGTGCCAGATCTTGCGGTACTCCATAAACTCCTGCACCGCGCTCTCCCACGCCCGCTCGTCGCTGGCCAGCCCATCGAGCGCCTTGGCGTCGAGATCAAACAGGCCGGTGGCCAGCGCCGCCCGCAGGCTGCGCTCCTCGCTCGGGTTCTGGCAAGCGTGCAAAATCAGCAAGATCTCCCGCGCCTCCACCTGTTCCAGCACGCTCTCGCGGTTCGACAGATAGACGGAGGCGATGGCAAGCCGCGCCAGCTCCTGCTGCACCAGCTTGCCTTCGGCGCCGGTGCGCACCAGCACGGCGATATCTCCGGCCTTCACCGCCTTGTCGCCGATCAGCGCCTTGCCCTCGCGGGCCAGGGTCAACAGGCGGTGGATCTCGGCGGCGGTGGCGCGGGCCAGCTTGCTCTGGTAATCCCCCCGGTTGAAGGTGGGCTGGCCGCTCAGCTGCCAGCAGTGGAGCACGGGCGCGGTGGCGCCATCGAGCAGCAGCGCCTTGCTCTTGCCCTGCGCCTCCACCGGCAGGAAGGGGATATCCGCCTCATAGATAAAGGGATCTTTTGCCCGCTCGAACAGGCCGTTGACCGCCCCCACCAGCGCACTGCTGGAGCGCCAGTTGCGCCCGAGGGTGTAGTGGGCGCTCACATTTCGCCGCGCCTGAATGTAGGTAAAGATATCGGCGCCGCGAAAGCCGTAGATGGCCTGCTTGGGGTCACCGATCATCAACAGCGCCGTGTCGGTGTGGCCGCCGTAAAGCCGGTGGAAGATGCGGTACTGTTGGGGGTCGGTATCCTGAAATTCATCGATCATCGCCACCCGATAGGTGGCGCGAATGCGCTCGCACAGCCGCTCGCCCAGGCTGGAGCCAAGCGCCCCGTCGAGGTCTTTGAGCAAGTCATCGAACGAGAGCTGATGGGCCTGCCGTTTGCTCGCCTGCATCCGGCTGCGCACCACCTTGGCCGCCCGCTGCAGGATGAGATCGCGAATACCGGGACGGCTCGCCAGCAGTTCATCGATCTGGCTGAACAGCGGTAGGGTCGGCACGGCGCCCCCCTTCTTGAGGTTCTCCTCCAGCACCGTCTGGCCGAAGCGCTCCAGCTCCTTGGGAATGGCGTAGCCACTGCCCTCGTCCTGCGCCCAGTCGCTTATCTTGGCGAGCCAGCCTTCGTAGTTCTTGCCGGTGTAGCGGCTGATCTGGCCGTCGGTCTGGCGGCGGATCTCGTCCGTCTGCGCCAGCCATTCGCTCTTCACCGCAGCGATGCGGCTCATGGCCGCCTGATGGCGGGCGGAGAGGGTCTCGTCCCCCAGCGCGGGGTGGATCTCCAGCTCGCTGTTGTCGAGCCAGCTGCCCATCTCCCGCAGCAGGGCGGCGGGACTCGGCCAGAGCGCGCGCACCGCGCTGGCGAGGGTCTTGTCCACCGGATAGAACTCGGATCGCCAGTAGTCGCTCACCGCCTGCAGCCTGAGCTGGCTGTCGTCGGTGAGAAATTCGGTTTCAAAGAGGGCGCCCGACTCGAAGGCATTTTGCTTGAGCATCCGCTGGCAGAAGCCGTGGATGGTAAAGACCGCCGCCTCGTCCATCTGCCGCTCGGCAGCCAGCAGGCGGCGGGCCGCCAGCTCGTGATCCTCCACCTCGGCCAGCAGCTGGGCCAGCAGGGTGTCACTGCTGTGACCGCGCATAAAGGCGAGCCGCGCCTCATGAATACGGCCGCGGATCCGCCCGCGCAGCTCGGCGGTGGCCGCTTCGGTAAAGGTCACCACCAGAATTTCGGTCACCGAGAGGGGCCGCTCGTGGGCGCTGGGCTGACCGGCATCGGCACCCTCCTCAATGAACGGGCCGTGACCCAGCAGCAACCGCAGGTAGAGACCGGCGATGGTGTAGGTCTTGCCGGTACCGGCGGAGGCTTCGATCAGTCGTTCACCATGGAGGGGAAAACGCAATGTATTGAGCGGGTTAGCCATTATTTCAGCTCCTCCAAGGTCTTGAGCAGCGGGGTCAGGTGTTCGCGAGCCAGCGCCTGCAACTGCCCCAGCACTTCGTCATCGAGTTCGGGGAAGCAGCGGGCAACGTAAGGATCTTGCCCCTCCCCATTGATCATCCAGCCGCCATTGAAACGGGTGAGGGCCGCCTTGTCGGCCGCCTCCGGCTTGTCGGGATCCTTCTCGATCGCCTTGAGCCAATCCCAGGCGGTATTGGGGAAAAACGGCAGCGGCCGCTTCATCCCCTGCGCCCAGCACGCCACCAGCGCCGCCAGCTTGGGCCGCGCCTCGTCGGCAGCAAGAGCTGGCAGACGCAGACTCTGTTTGGCATCGAACAGCAGGGTGTCGCCGGGGGTGCCGCTCAATGAGAGGCAGAGGTGCTGGATCCAGCCCAACAGCAGATCCTTGCCGTTGAAGCTGCCGGGTTTGACCACCAGCAAACGCCCCTTCTGGGTGTCGATCCACCCTTGCAGCTGACCCTGAGTGAGGGAGATATCGATCTCCACCGCCTGTTTCTCTGCCTCATTGGCAGCAACCCATGGCCGCAGCCGGTCCGCCAGCTTGCCCATCTCGGCATCCAGATCGTCCAGCAGCAGGCTGCCGAACCACCCTTGCGGCAGCAGGCCGGTGAGCTGCAACCGCTCGCGGCGCTCGGTACTATCTCCTTCCGCCAGATGGGCATCGAGCAGCAGATCTTTCAGCTGATAATGTTGCAGGCCATCCAGTTCGAACGGCTCGCTATCCTCGATGTTGGCTTCGTTCAGTTCAAACCACACCTTGAGGCGGCGGTTAAGGAAATATTTGGTGGGCTGGCGATAGAAACGCAGCAGCTCCGCCAGCTCCAGCCCCTGCTCCTTGCCCCCCCCTCTGTTCCAATCTGGCGGCAGCGGCAGCTCGCTGCTCTGGAAGTTGGCCGCGCCGCGCACCGGATTGAGGGCGGGTAGCCAGTCGGCGGCATAGGTAAAGAGGCGCGATCCCGTCTCCGGGTAGAAGTAGTTGCGGCTGTAGGGGGTGAGCGGGTGCGCCACCATCAGGTGGTTGAGCAGCCGCTTGCCGGAGGTTTCGTCGTCCAGATCCTCATCCCCCGCCAGCACAAAGCCCTGCCGCACATAGTCGATCAGCTCCGCCAGCAGCACCGACGGCACCTTGTCGCTGTTGTCCTGCGCGCTGAAGCCCTGATAGCTGATGTAGAGCCCCTGCTGGGCACTGAGCAGCGCCTCGAGGAAGAGGTAGCGGTCGTCATCACGACGGGAGCGATCCCCCCGCCGCGACGCCACCGCCATCAGATCGAACCCCATGGGGGCCAGGGTGCGCGGGTAGACGCCGTCGTTCATGCCGAGCAGGCAGACCTGCTTGAAGGGGATGGAGCGCATCGGCATCAGGGTGCAGAAGTTGACCTGACCGGCGAGGAAGCGCTGGCTGGAGCGGGACTCCCCCAGCACGCTGCCGAGGTAATCCTGTAACAGGTCGGCGGTGATGGGCTGCTCGAAGCGGGCCTCACCGAGCCGGGTCTGCCACTCGGCCAGCTGGCTTCGAATAAGCTGGAGCTGACGCTCTTCATCCTCGTCGGCCAGATAGAAGCGCTCCAGCAGCGCCAGCAGGCAGGCGTTCCACTCGGCCAGCGGCTGCGCCTGTTGCAGCCGGGGCAAAAACTCGGCCAGCGAATCGACAAACCAGGCCAGCTTGCCGAGCGCCAACCCCTGCTGACCCTCGATATCGGCATAAGGCAAAATACCCGCCACCGGCTCGCCATCCCCCATGGCAAAGCCGAGCAGCATGCGGCGCAGGCCGAACAGCCAGCTGTTGCCGGACATGGGAGGCAGATCGAAACGGACGGGGTAGCCATCATCCAGCCCCCAGCGGATGCCGGTCTCCTGCACCCAGACCCGCAACTGGTTGAACTCGTCGTCATCCAGCTCGAAGCGGCGCAGCACGGCGGGCACCTCGAGAATGGCGAGCAGCTCCCCTGCCCCCAAGCGAGCGTTGGGTAGCCTGAGCAGGGCAAGGAAGCTTTGCAGCAGCGGGCTCTCCTGACTCGCCGCCCGATCCGAGACCGCAAACGGGATCTGCCCGCGCGCGCCAAACACCGCCTGAATGTAGGGGCCGTAGCTGTTCACGTCCGGCATCATCACTACCACATCTTTCGGGGTGAGGGTCGGATCCTGCTCGAACAGCGCCAGCAGCCGGTCGTGCAGCACTTCCAGCTCGCGCATCGGGCCGTGACAGGCGTGGATCTGCAAGGATCCATCCGCCGGATCGATGGGGCTCTTGTGCTGACTGCTGTCGAGATCGAACTGACCGGCGCCCCGTTCTGCCAGCTCCAGCACATCCTTCTGGATGGCGCGCAGCAGGCTGACATTGCCCTTGCCATCCACCTCGTCGATATCGACGAAGGCCTCGATTTGCGGCACCTCCAGCTCCATCAGCTGATGCAGGTAGTCGCGCCCCAGCTTGCCCATGGAGGCGAGCAGCGGGTTGGCGGGGCCCTGCAGGGTCTCGATATCGGTGCCGGGTTTGAGCTTGTTCTCGAGGCGCGCCAACGTCTTGCGATCCAGCAGATCCCCCCAGTAGTAGCGGCAGGGGTTGGTGACAAACAGGTGCACCTCCACCTCCGGCCGACTGCCGAGGGCCAGCAGCGCCTCCACATAGCGCGGCGGCAGCGCCGAAATGCCGAACACAAAGACCCGCTGCGGCAGCTTGCCCGGCAGATCGGCGGTACGCGCCAGCTCGTGGATAAACTCCTCGTAGAGATTGGCGCGGTGGTAACCGCTTGGAGAGAGCGCCAACGTGCGGGCCACCAGCTCGCGCCACAGCTCCGGCTGCCAATCCTGACCGCTGACCCCGGCCAGCTCCTGACTCAATCCTTCCCCCTCTTCCCAGCGGGCGATCCAGTCCGGCCGGTAGACCAGATACTGGTCAAAGAGATCCGCTACCTTCTGGCAGAGCTGCCACAGCCGCACTTGCTCGGGATCCTGGGCGGGATCCTCCTCATCTCCCCCGCCCAGATAGGCAGCGAGCGGGGCAAAGGCGGGCCTGTCCAGCAGGGCAGGCAGAATGGTCATCAGCTGCCAGCTCATGGAGCCCTTGTTGTAGGGACTCTGACGCGGTACATCCGCCAGCACCCGGGTGAACATCTCCCAGATAAAGCTGGCAGGCAGCGGAAAGTCGATATTGGCGGCGATGCCGAAGGCTTTGGCCAGCTCCAGCTTGAGCCACTGGGCCATGCCCGGGCTCTGCACCAGGATCTGCTCCCGATCGAAGGGGTGAGAGAGAGGGGCCTGCCGGATATGGTTGACCAGCAGCTCCTTGAGCAGATCCAGCTGATTGGAGTGGTAGAGGGTAAACATGGACGACTCCCGCCAATTCACAAGAGGGGATGAGCGCCGGAAAAGAGGAGCCATTTCCGTCACTTCACAAGAGAGGGAATTGTCGGGGATCGGGGGATAAGATGCAAAAGGCGCTTATGGCCAGCGACAGGCAATAGGCGGAATCATGAAGGGCGCCGCAGATTTGGCTCGCCGCCTCACTGATCCGGACAACGCAGACAGAAAAAAGCCGGTGCAGTTGCACCGGCCAAAAGGCGTTGGAAAACTTGAATCTTCAGGGCATTACCAGTTTTTGCCGAAGCGGGCATCCACACTGAAAGCCCCTGCTCCGGCCGCCGCCAGCGCCAGGAAACCACCGGCGACGGAGACGTTCTTCATAAACATCAGCATCTGCATCTGTTCGGCAGGCTGGTAGTGGAAAATAAAGGCGGCCATCAGGGTGAAACCGGCCATCAGCACCGACAGGCTGCGGGTAAAGAGACCCAGCATGATGGCAAGGCCACCACCCAGCTCCAGCAAAATCACCAGCGGCAGGATAAAGCCCGGCACGCCCATCGCTTCCATATAACCCTGGGTCCCGGCGTAACCGCCGATCTTGCCCCAGCCAGCTATCACGAACATCAGCGCCAGCAGTACACGACCCGCCAGCAGCGCAACATCTTTCATCTTGTCCATTTCACTATCCTCATTTATCTCGTATCGCCACTGACCAATCAGGGCAGGTCAAACAACAGGGCTTGAGTGGCACTGGTTGCGACCAACTCCCACCGGTATTCATCACGACTGAGTACCCCGTCGCCGGGTCGGGCAGCCAGACCGTTGGCGGTCAACTCCCCTGAAATCATCTGCAGGTAGCCGTGTCGGCCAGCCAGTGCCCACTCGAGCGTCTCGCCCGGTGCCAGCTCCAGCCGCCATACGCGGGCCTGTTGGCGGATCCGCAGCGATCCCTCCTCGCCATCCGGTGACGCCACCAGCGTCATGCCCGGTCTGGACTCGATCTTCTTCTGCTGATAGCCGGGTGGCGTGCCGAACTCGTTCGGCTCGATCCAGATCTGCAACAGGGAGAGAGGATCCGTCTGCGAGGGGTTGTACTCGCTGTGGCGGATCCCGCTGCCTGCGCTCATCAGCTGAAAATCCCCCGCCGGGATCTGCTCGGCGTGGCCGAGGCTGTCCTTGTGCTCTATGGTGCCTTGCAGCACGCAAGTGAGGATCTCCATATTGGCGTGAGGATGGGTGGCGAATCCGCCACCCGGCGCAACCAGATCCTGATTGATCACCCGCAGCACCGAGTGTCCCATCCACTCCGGGTCATAGTAGTGACCGAAGGAGAAACTGTGGCGCGCGTCCAGCCAGCCAAAGTTGGCCTTGCCCCGCGCTTCTGCGGCTCTCAATTGCATCATGGTCTGCTCCTCATCTATCCGGGGTTCGACTTAGCGGGGGTTGCCACCACCGATGCCGAACGGAATACGGAATTCGCTGCTCTGGCCAGCCAGGCTGACGGTCAGGTTGCCCTGGGCACGGCTCGGGATCCGCACCTGCTGGGTGCCCATCAGGTTGGCGTGGACCGATGCCAGCAGATCACCAGACTCGTCACGCACTTCCAGCATCGGATTGGCTTTGCCATCCACTGCGGCAGCGGCGTTCCAGTTCACAAACAGCACGCCCGGGGCGGCGTTGATGTCAGCCGGTACGGAAGCCTGGGCGAAACCTGTGGTCATCAGGCCTGCAACGGCCAGCATCTTGATTACGTTTTTCATGCTCATTCAATCTCTTGTTTTATATGTCATTGCCAAGGCCGTTTCGGCCAGAATCAATGCATCCATGCAAGAGGTTATTCAAATAGTGTGTTGTTCTTTCACCGACATCAGACAGACCGATTGGGTGTGTCACAGTGCGGAACTTCCCGCATATTTGGCCGCTCGACGTTCCTGCCGAAGCGTTGATTGAATATTAAAGTCGCTTGGCCTAACTTGTTAGCGAGATAATCTGGCAAACATATTCAAATAAATTGAAGGTGATAGATGGCCAAGGAATCGAACAAGGAGCGGGCGCTGACCCTGGAGGCAATCCGGGTGCTGGACGCCATCGACCGCCGCGGCAGCTTCGCGGCGGCGGCTGACGAGCTGGGCAAAGTGCCCTCGGCACTGAGCTATACCGTGCAGAAGCTGGAAGATGAGCTGGATGCCATGCTGTTTGACCGCAGTGGCCACCGCACCAAGTTCACCCCGGCGGGACGCATGCTGCTGGAGCGGGGCCGGGTGCTACTGGAGGCGGCCGAACATCTGGTGGGCGAAACCCGGGCGCTGGCCCGCGGCTGGGAGACCGACATCACCATCGCCGTCGATGCGCTAGTCCCGGTGCAAGCGCTCTATCCGCTAGTGGAACGGCTGGCCGAGCAGACCGATACCCGGCTCAGGTTTCGCGCCGAGGTACTGGCGGGCAGCTGGGAGTGTCTGGAAGATGGCCGCGCCGACCTGCTGATCTCCTCCATCAATCCGGACATCATGATGACCGGCATCAAGCACCAGACGCTGCGGGAGGAGGTGATGCTCTATGTCGCCCACCCCGATCATCCCCTCCATCAGGAGCCGGAACCGCTGGCGGATGAGACCCTGCGTCGCTACCGCGCCATCGCGGTGGCCGATACCGCCCTGCGCAAACCGGTGCTTACCTATCGCCTGCTCGACAAGCAGCCGCGCCTCACCGTCAGCACCATGGCGGAGAAACGCGACGCCCTGCTGGCGGGGATCGGTGTCGGCACCATGCCGCAAAGCTGGATTGAAGAGGATATCCGGGCCGGTCGACTCAAGGTGATCAGCCCCGAATATCGCCATCAGTTGCAGGTAGTGCTGGCCTGGCGGCGCGACACCATGGGCAAGGCCAAAAGCTGGCTGGTACGGGAGATCCCGAAGCTGTTTGCGGCAGTTGAAAAATAAGATGTGGTTAATAGATGCGTTAAACAAATGCCTCACTTGACACCCAATGTCTTTGCTGATTTCATTGCCGCCTCATCGAAACCATGGAATCTGTAAAAAATGAAAAAGACTTTGCTGGTCGCCCTCACCACCCTGCCCCTGTTCGCCAATGCTGGCCTGATGGACTCGCTGACTGACACCGTCACCAGCAGCGTAAAAGATGCCGCCAACACTGCCGTATCCGGCGCCGTGGACAGCGCATCCAACGAAGCCATCAAAAAGGCTCTGGATATCAAGGAAGGCGGTTCCAACAAGCAGGCGATCAAAGAGAAGCTGGGCGCACCTGCCTCCACCAAAACCGAGGCGGGTCTGGAGGTGTGGACCTACGACCTGGATGCCCTGAACAAGGCTTCTCCGCTGCTGGCCGAAACTACCAAGACCCTGCTGAAAGATACCGACGCAACCAAGAAGAACGTGGTTATCAAGTTTGAAGGGGAAACCGTCAAGAAGGTAGACCTGACCGACAAGGCTCAGGGCTAAGTTCGCTCGTCCGGTGGTATGGGCGGCACGCCTGCACCGGCGCAGATAGCAAGAGGGGGAGCATCAGGCTCCCCCTCTTTTATTGGCAATCGCCTGCGTTCAGCCAAACTCTGCAGCACAACGCAGTAAGCGCAAAAAGGTGGCCTCGGCCACCCTTTGGTTTGTCACTCTGGTGTGAAACAGCGAAGCGGTTACTGGTTCGCTTCGGCAAATTTCTTCATCGCTTCGGCATGCTTGGTCATACCATCGGCACGCTCGTTGAGGTTCTTGATAAACTCCGCCTTTTTGGCTGGATCCTCAATGCGATCATAACGTTGCTTCAGGTTGGCCTCGATCTGTTCCGGCGTCATGTTCTGCAGGCGAGCCATCTTGTCGTGACGGCCACCGTGGTGTTTGCCACCCATCATGCCGCCACCATCCATCGGGCAGTCCATCATGGCACCCGGCTGGCCGGTCGGTGCAGCTTCACTGGCAGCATAGGCACCCAGCGGCAGGCCAAGGATCAGGGTGGCGGTCAGCATGGTTTTGGTCAGCTTTTTCATGGTCTATCTCCTGTAGGGATGATTCTGGTTCGGCGCTCTTGCCTTGCCATCAAGTAAACACCCTGCAAGTGTCTGAACTTTGCCAATATCGCCCTTTTTTGTAGCAGAGTGTGGCATCGTGCGGATCTGGCACACTTTGACACAAACCGCAGGTCGGATTTTCGTATACTCGTGCCAACGCCAAGCAGGGGAGGTATTCATGAACCAGGGCAACACCCACATTCTGGTGGTCGACGACCACAGCGAGATCCGCGATCTCTTGAAGCGCTTTCTGGAACAGCACGGCCTGCGGGTCAGCTGTGCCCGGGATGGCAAGGAGATGAAGCGGCTGCTGGAGGAGCGGGAGTTCGATCTACTGGTGCTGGACCTGATGATGCCGGGCGAAGATGGCCTGACCCTCTGCCGCGAGCTACGCGCCAAGTCCAGCCTGCCCATCATCATGCTCACCGCCATGGGGGAAGAGACCGACCGCATCATAGGGCTGGAGATGGGGGCCGATGACTATCTGGCCAAACCCTTCAACCCGCGCGAGCTGCTGGCCCGCATCAAGGCGGTGATGCGCCGCACCCAGGCAGATACCCAGTCGGCAGCCGAGACCCTGACCCGGGATCTGCGCTTCGATCGCTGGCAGCTCGACATCAATCGCCGGGAACTGATCGGTGAGGATGGGGTGGGCCTGAGCCTCTCCACCGCCGAATTCGATCTGCTCAGGGTGTTTCTGGAGCGTCCGCAACGGGTGCTGAGCCGGGATCAACTGCTGGATCTGGCTCGTGGCCGTGAGGCTGTGGCGTTCGATCGCGCCATCGATACCCTGGTGAGTCGCCTGCGCCGCAAGCTGGAGCGGGATCCCAAGAATCCGGAGCTGATCAAAACCATCTGGGGTGGCGGCTATATGTTCTCTGCCGATGTTACACAGGTATAAGCGGTGGATGCGTTAAAACAGCTGTGGGCCCGGCTATGGCCCAAGGGGTTGACCGGCCAGATCATTCTGGTGGCGCTGGCGGGGCTGATCCTGATCCAACTGCTCAGTATCCAGATCTATCGCACCGATCGGGAAGAGGCTCTCGGCTTCGTCAACAGCCGCAACGCCATGCAGCGGATCATCTCGGTGGTACGGCTGCTCTCCCTCTCGCCTCCCTCCCTCTATGACGAGATCCTCAAGGCGAGTCGCAGCGAAACCCTACTGCTGCGGATTGAAGACGAACCACTGCAACCGGACAATCGCAGCCCCCGCTTCGAGCAGCTGGTGCGCTCGCGCCTTGGCTATCCCCCCGGCCTCACCGTCGAGATCAGTGCCGAGCTGAAAGAGGATACCCAGCGCAGCAAGGCGTGGGAGCACCACGCCCGCATGATGCGGGATCGCAAGGGACCACCGCCACCGCGGGATATGCGGCTCTATGGCTCCATCGAACTGCCTCAGGGAGGCTGGCTGCAATTCAGTTCGCTGGTCGACAAAGAGGTAGGCAGCTGGTCATGGCAAACCACCCTCAACCTGATGCTGGTCGCCAGTCTGGTGATCGGGCTGATGATACTGCTGTTCCGCCGGGCCACCCGCCCGCTCAAGCAATTGGCCGGCAATGCCGAACGGTTGGGACGCGGCGAGGATATCGAACCACTGCAGGAGGTGGGACCGACCGAGATCCGCGAGTCGATCCAGGCCTTCAACCGGATGCACACCCGGCTCGATCGCTTTGTGCAGGACAGAACCCGGATGCTGGCGGCTATCTCCCACGATCTGCGCACCCCCATCACCAGCCTGCGGCTGCGCAGCGAGTTTCTGGCCGATGGCGAGGACAAGGAGCGCATCCAGCAGACCCTGCAGCAGATGGAGCAGATGCTGGCGGCAACCCTCAGCTTTGCTCGTGAAGAGGGGCAACAGGAGGCCACCCGCGAGCTGGATCTGGTCAGCCTGCTGGTCAGCCTGTGCGACGACTATGCCGATACCGGCCAGCCGGTCACCTGCTTGGCGGAGGGCAAAGAGGTCTACGCCTGCCGGGCCAACACCCTGCGCCGAGTGCTGCAGAACCTGATCGGCAACGCCATCAAATATGCCGGCAGTGCCGAAGTGTCGCTGGAGCGCTGCAAGGATGAGCTGTTGATCCGGGTCTGCGACAACGGGCCGGGGATCGATCCGGCGCGGCTGGAGGATGTGTTCAAACCCTTCGTGCGGCTGGACGAAGCGCGCAATACCGAGTCCGGCAGCGTGGGGCTGGGTCTCTCCATCGCCCGCACTCTGGTTCATCAGCATGGCGGTGAACTCATTCTGCTCAACCGGCCGCAAGGGGGACTGGAAGCGCGGATCAGCCTGCCGCGGTAAGTCGTCAGGATATCCGTCAGCCTCCTCATGAGGTCGTTTGCAGCCTGCAGAGCGAGAAAAAACAGACGTCGTGCAATAAAAACGGCCGCCATCCAGAGATAGCGGCCGTATGAGATAACAACTATCAGAAGTTGTAGGTTACGCCCAGGTTGTAGCGACGACCATCCAGCACAGTGCCATAGCTGCTGTAATCCACCTTCTTGTCGAACAAGTTGTAGATCCCGGCAGTCAGGTCCAGATGCTTGTTGGCCTTGTAGACCAAGCCCATGTCAAAGAAGGTGTAGGAAGGGGTCCCATCCGCCATCTTGACCCGGCTCAGGTATTCGGAGGTCTCACCCCGGAAGTTGACTCGTGACCAAAGGTTGAGATCCTCGGTGGTCTGCCAATCGACACTGCCATTGAACATATGGCGGGGCATCTGGTTGAGGGCATGGCCTGCCAGCGGGCCGCTCTTCTGCTCCGACTGGGTAAAGGTGTAGCTGGAGCTGACCGACCAATCCTCATTGATGGCCCAATCCATCATCCCCTCGACCCCGCGCATGTTCGCCTTGTCGACGTTGACCCGATCGCTGATGAAGTCATAGCTGTGGCCATTGAGAGTACAGGCAGGCTGGTTCTTGTCGGTACAGCGGCGCACTTCGGAGATCTTGTTCTTGAAGTCGGTGTTGAACAGAGTCACCCCGGCATTGAAGCCCTGATGGCCGTTCCACAGCAAGCCAATCTCTTCACTCACGCTGGTCTCGGGTTTGAGATCCGGGTTGCCGACCAGCATGCCATCCAGGCTGCCTCCACCGGTGACCTGACCCCAGTTGGCCGCCGACATCCGCAAGTCAGGAGAGCGGTAACCGGTCGAGACGCCCCCTTTCAGGGTCCAGCTATCATCCAGATGCCACACCCCGTAGAGACGCGGGCTCCAGTGAGAGCCGTAGTTCTGATCCCGATCCATCCGTGCGCCACCGGTCAAGGCAAAGCTGTCAGTAAGTGACCATTCATCCTCGACAAACATCGCCCAGCTCCAGCGAGTCAGCTGCTCGGCAGGATTGGCCACTTTCAGGGTATTGCCCTGATCGTGCAGATCCTCATAGCGATACTGACCACCGACACTCAAGTAGTGATCCCCCAGAATGAACTGGGTGTGGGTATCGGCGATGGTGTTGGTGAGCTCCATCCTGCGGCCTGGGTTGGTGTTGGTCTCCTGCTGCAGATAGCTGCTGGAAGATCCGAACTCATATTGACCGTCATGGGTTAGCGCATAGTTGGTGCGCTCGTAGCGGTTGAGGCTATCTTTCGCCTTGGCATCCAGCGAGTTGCCGGCCGTACGATCCCGATCCTGCAGGCTGCGACTGGCTTCCAGATCGAAGCGGTTATGGTCATCAGGCTTGAAGCTGAGCACGGCCGTGCCACTGCGAGTCTCCTGCTCGGCAAAGCCTTGGGTAAATTTGTCTTCACCCCGATGAGCCAGCTGACCGTTGAAACGCAGCCCCAAGACGCCATCGATCAGTGAACCTGCGGTATAGGCATCGGTCTGAAAACTATTGCCAGCATCCTTGTTCTCCTGAAAGGTCGAATCAGCATGAACCGACCCTTGCCAGGCCAGACCGGTGGTCTTGCGGGTAATCACGTTGATCACCCCACCCATCGCATCTGACCCATAACGGGATGACATGGGCCCACGCACGACCTCAATCCGCTCGATCGCCTGCAACGGTGGCATCCAGCCTTGTTCAATACCCGGGCCATCACTATTGGGGCGCGTACCACGGCTATCTACCTTCTTGCCATCAACCAGCATCAGGGTGTATTTCGAACCCATACCGCGAATACTGATATCGCTGCTGCTGCCACCGCCAGTCACCACAACACCCGGCACATCCTTCAAGGCATCGGTTACATCCCGATATGCCCGCTTCTCCAGCTGCTCACGGGTAATCACGGAGATAGAAGCGGCAGAATCTTCGATCTTCTGCTGGAAGCCAGAGGCGGTGACGACCATCACCTCCTGCTCGGCAGCATAGGCTTGAGTCGCAAGAAGGGAGCAGATCAGCAAGGCAAGCTTGTTCGGTTTCACTGTTGTCATGTTTTAGCCTGAACGTTTTAAGTAGGAAAGTGGCGTATTCCCTTACCTCACTCGTTACCACACCCCGGCATCCTGCCAGGAACAGGATCAAAAAAGGCTCATTTGAAAAGCACTTTATTAATCAGTCCGCATTGTAACGACCCCGTTCAGATCATTCAAACAATAATCATTATCATTTGAGCGTTCCAGCTTACCTCCCTCCAGTACAGCGCACCAAAACTGGCGAGTATTAATAACTCTCTGTTTTGTATGAATAAATCCATATGAAAATAATGGAATTACCAAAAACATCAAATCCAGGCCACGCCTTGGCCAGATACAGGATTTAATTTCTGCAGTCACCTGCTACCCAGAAGAGCGCCGTTGTACTGCACTCAATGTCACTGAAAATTCCACAAACGAAAAAGCCCGGTCGAGAGACCGGGCTTTGGTGTTTGTTCTAATGTGCAACTCTGTGGGCTAATGGCAAATCGCCCATAGCAAAAAGGCCTTCCTATTCAGGAAGGCCTTTCAAATT
>NZ_JBHFMW010000023.1:0-175664 GCF_041929505.1 Aeromonas sp. MdU4
TCTCCCTCCACCATCATTCAGAAAGCCCGGCCTTGTGCCGGGTTTTCGCATTTCTGGCCTACCAAATTCCTTAATCCTCTGCACTCCAGTGCCTTTATCACCGTTTGCCTGCTGCCAATCGCGCAATAAAAAACAGGAGGCCTGCGCCTCCCGTTTACTCTCATGCCTGCCCTGTTACAGGGTGAAGCGATAGAAGATATCCACCGCCTGAGCCACCCCGCTCATCGCCTGCAGATAGAGTCGTGGCAATACCTCGTAGCGCAGCTTGAACTCGGCGATGGGGCTGAACACCCCAACCCCGTATTGGAACTGCAAGCCGGGTAACAGATAAGCAGACAGGGTCACCTGGGTGTTGTCGCCGCTGCCCGCCGTATCGAGAGAGACATCGCTCATCCCGAGCGACTCGCCAATGCTCGACACCACACCATTGGCCTGGCTGACAGCACCCGCCACCAGCAGACCATTGAAGCCACCATCTTCCCCGGTGGTTTGCAGCCCTTTGCCGCGCAGCAGGTAGGAGAGCTGTTCCGATTGCGTCATCTGGGGCTCGGAGTAGACGTTAATCTCCGGCTTGCTGGCCGGGCCGGTCACCCGCACCCCGACCGTCACCTTCCCTTCGATGGTATCGGGGTCACGATACGCCTCGATATTGAGGTAGGGACGGTCGAGCGGACCGGAGAAGAGGATCCGCCCCTCCTTGATGATCAGGTTCTGGCCATACGCCTTGAAGCGACCATTGGTGAGCACCAGCTGACCATTGCCCGCCAGCGGCTTGCCCGGATCCTGGCGGATATTGAGGCCACCCGACACATCGGTCTTGAGCCCCATCGCCTCCAGCTTCACATCGTTGCCAAGGCGGATCGCCACTTTCATCGCCAGTGGCAGGCTGGCCTGCTTGGGTGGCGGGGGAAGATCGTCATAGACCACGGTCACATCGTCAGAGACCGCCACTGCTGATTCAGGCAGGCTCTTGACCAGAATTCGCGCCCAGGGGATATCCACCTGACCGGTCACCCGGGTCTCGTCACCCAGCGACACGGCAATATCGGGGGAGACCTTCACCCGGCCCATGCCCGGGTACTGCGCCTCCAACTCCTTGCCCTGAATGGTGAGGCTGCCGGTCACCGGCATCTTGGCCCAGCTGAGCCAGCCCCCCAATGCCAGCGGCCCCTTGCCAACCAGCATGGAACCATCGAGCTCAGCCCGGTTGCCTTCGATCTTGAGGCGGGTCACCAGCTTGGTCAGCGTCACCATATCGGAGTGGGTCTGCACCTCGCCATCACGCAGGTTAAGCTGGCCAAACAGCAGTGGCGCTGCCAGGGTGCCATCAAAACGGGCATTGGCCGAGATGACCCCTTGCAGGGATCGTACCTCGGGAATGAGCGGTGCGAAGGTGTCGAGCTTCAGATCGTCGAATTTGAGCTGACCACCGAGCAGACCGCGACCGGCTGGATCCTTGATCAGCAGATCGGTATCGATATTACCAATCTGTTTGGAGGCGAAGTCGAGCCGGATGGCTGCCTGCTGCCGCTCGAAATCCAGGCCCAGCGCCAGCTGCTGGTACTCGGTCTTGAGATCATCGGTGACAAAAGTGCCCGGCGTGGTGCGCACCACCGCATGGAGAGTCGGCTGATTGCCGCGCCAGCTGGCTCGACCGTCGGCAGAGAGCACCGCTTGCCAACGGAAGTTGTCCGGCAACCAGGGACGCAACCGCTTGAGGTCAAACCCGGCCAGCGCAAACTCCAGTGCGCCTTGCGCCGCAGAAACCTGGCTTCTCTTCACACAGAGGCTGGCCCCTTGGGAACCGAGGCAGAGATCCCCCATCGCCACACGCTGGCGCGGCAGATCCACATCCAGATCCCACGGCGAAGTGAGCGCCCAAAGACGCAGCGGGGTCTTCAGCTTCAGCTCGGAGAGAGCACCACGCCAGTGATCCCCACGCATGCCCCCCGCCAGTTTGAGGTTGGCCGCAACAGGGTCGCCCTTCATAGTCAGAGTCAGCTGATGCTGGTTGAAATCACCGTTCAGATTGAGCAGCAGCTGGCTCAGCTTGGTGGCCCCCTGGGTCAACTCGGCAACCGAGAGCGCCAACTCGCCGGCAGGTTTCCCCCCCAACGCGCCATTGCCCTTGAGGGTGATACCACTCAGATCGGTTCCCGCAAAGTAGAGGCGGCCAGCGCTCAGATCGGCAGCCACTCTCGGAGTCTGCTGGTTGCCGCTCACTTTCATCTGTCCCTTGATATCCCCTTTCAACCCGGGATAGATGCCGCCGAGTTGAGGTGCATCGAGTGTCGCATCCAGTTGCCAACGGGCAGGCGTGATGCTTCCCTTGGTCTGCAACTGGTTGGGGCCACTTTGCAGCGCCAGCGCCGGGATCTGCCACTCCATCTTGTCGTTGCCACGCAGCTCACCCTTGAGCGCCAGCGGATACTGGTTGAGCTTGCCGTCGATATTGAGTTTGGGCAGGTTGAGCTCCCAGTGGCCCGCCTCGTTCATCGCGAAACGGCTCTCCAGTTCCCCCGCCAGGGTTCCCTTGAGCTCGGGCAACAACTCGGCCGGATTGATCCCCTTGAACAGGGTCGTCCCCTGCCACTCGATCCCCTTGTGCCAGGCAAGCTTGCCATCAAGCTTGAGCTCACCCTTGAGGGCATTGAGCTGCAAGGCGATCTTGCTGAGCCGCTCCAGATCGCCCTTCCCTTCCAGCACAATCTTGAAAGGGGGGACATCGGTGCCCTTGCCAGCGGTATTGAGAGCAAACTGATAGCCGGAGAGCTTGCCCTTGGCGGTCAGGTTTCCCTTATCCAGCCGATAGTTCGGCTCATCTTTGGCAGGCTTATGCAGTGGCCAGCCGAGGCTCTTCCAGTCGAGGGCCAGATCGAAGGGAAGATCCGGGTCGAGCGCGGCCAAAGAGCCCTTGAGGTTGGCGGCAACCGGCCCTTTGGCCGCCAGCGTCAGTCCCAACTTGCCAACCGAACCGCCCACGGTCAGGGTCGCCTGTTCCCCTTGCAGCTCACCATCGAGCAGTCCTTTGCGCGCCTTGGCATCCAGGGTCACCGCCAGCGGATAGTCATCCCCCAGCCGGATATTGCCTTTGAGCGCCAGAGCCGCCATAGCGTGGCGCAGCGACAGCTCGCGCACCTCGATGCGATCGCCCACGGCACTGGCAGAAAGCAGCAACTTGTCGATACCCTCGACCAGCTCGCCCTGCTGGTATTGCACCCGGGTCGCACTCAACCCTTCAAGCTGAATGGGGAACGGCAGATGGATGGCGGGCAGTGAGATGGGCTCTGCGTTGGCGGCCTTGTCACTGGCGCCTTTACCACTCTTGGCTACCTTGTCGCGCTCCCCCTTTGCAGCACTCTTGGCCGCCGGGATACTTGCCTGCTTGCCGCCAGCCTGAGCTGACGTGCTGGCAGGAGCATCCGTAAGGGTCACGCTCAACTTGTCGAGCACGGGCCCGCGCACGATCAGTCCCTTGCGATTGAGAGTGGCGCCGATATCGAGCGACCCCAGGGTCACGGCTACGCCGGGTACCGCCAGATCGAGGTCAGCCACCTTGAGGCTGTCGACCTGAATTTTGAGGGGCAGCGGATGCCAGACAAAAGGCTCCGACGGCTCTTCCGGGGCAGGCTCCGAGTCAGCCACATTCACCACCGGATGAGTCACTTCAAGAGATTTGATCCAGAGTTTGCCCTGCAGCAGTTTGCCGAGATCCCAGTCGAGCACGGCGCGATCGACCGTGACATCCACCAGCTCATCCTGCCAGCCCGCCCCTTCCAGGGTCCAGCCATAGCCAAGCTGACCGACCACCAGCTCCCCCTTGAGGGATGGCAGCGCTCCTTTGGCCTGTTGCCACAACCACTTGTTGCCCTGATGGGTGAAGCCCAGCAGGCTGACGCCGATGAGCAGCAGGAAGATGAGGCCCATCAGCCAGAGGAAAATGCGTTTTATCCAGATCATAATTCAGGCCCCAGTGCGAAATGCAGCCGCAAGGGCTTCTCCTCTTCCGATACCCCGACCGCCAGATCCAGCCTGACCTGACCGATGGGAGTCACCCAGCGCACACCGACACCGGTACCGATCTTCCAGGGCTCGCTGTAATCATTGGTGGCGGTCCCCCCATCCACAAACAGAGCACCCAGCCATTTCTCACTGAAGCGGTAGTTATACTCCATGCTGGCGACGCTGGTGTAGCGACCGCCGGTCAGCTTGCCATCCGGCCCGGTCGGGGAGATCTTCTCATAACCAAAGCCGCGCACCGTCTGATCACCACCGGTAAAGAAACGCAAAGAGGGAGGCACCAGCGAGAAGCTGTCCCCTATGATGGCCCCCTGCTCTGCCCGCAGCAGGAAGCGGTGATCATCCCCCAGGGTACGCAGCCACTTGCTGCGCCCCCACACCCGCATAAAGCTGATGTCGGAACCCCAGGTGGGATCAGAGAACTCCAGCGTCACCTGCTGGCGATCCCCCCAGTCGGGCACCAGTCCGCCACGCACCCGCAGCCGCGACCAGGAGATACCGGGGATCAACAGCAAGCTGTTCCCCTCGTCGGCGCCCTGGGTATAGATCTCGTTCTCCAGCCGGATAAACACGTCTCGGTCCCAACTCTCCGGCCGCCTGGTCCAGCGGTGTACCCCTATGGTGGCCAAATCGGCGCGGGTATCGTTGTTGTCCTTGTACTGGTAACCGGTCTGGATGGAGTAGTAGTCGCGCAGCGGGTTACCCACCGGGATCTGATAGTCGAAGCTGAGCTCAGCCTCCGGCTGGGAGACTTTGGCGGTCGCAAACAGGCGGTGACCGTAACGGTTGACCCAGGGCTTCTCCCAGGTGGCACTCATCCGCGGCCCCACGTCGGTGGCATAACCGATACCGGTCTCAATCTCGTGATCGACCCGATTATCGAGAGTCACCGAGATGGGCACCCGGTAATTACTCGCCTCGCTCAGCACCGGCTTGATATCGACCTGGCGAAACAGCTTGGTGGAGGAGACATCCTGCGACATCTCGGCAAGGCGGATCGCCAGATAGGGCTCACCACTCTGAATGTTGATGAGGGGACGAATGAGGTGGAGTGCTTCGGGTGTAGCGTCGTAGCGGATCTCACCAAAACGGTAGCGATGACCGGACTCGAACAAAATGAAGATCTCCGCCGTCCCCTTGTCCGGGAACACCTTGACCTGGCTCTTGCTCAACTTGGCGTCAAAGTAACCCCGTGCTAACCCGAGACTGCCCAGATCCGCCTTGATCGACTCATATTTGGCATGATTGAGGGGATCTCCCTCTTTCAGGGGCAATTTATCCAGTAACTCGCTGTAACGCTCATCGCTACCCGCATCCCCCTCCAGCAAGATGTCGAGGCGGGAGACGATGACCGGCTCCCCCTTGTCCACCTCGATCAGGACTTTGGACGGGGTTTTCTTGTCGCGGCTTAGAGTGATCTTGGGCTGATAGTAGCCATACACCTGCAGCGCCTTTTGCACGCTCTCGGTGATCTTGGGGCGAGCTGGCCGATATTGGCGCTCCTGATAGACTGGCAGCGCATTCAGGTAGGCCTCGACATTATCCTTGTTATCTCCTCTCAGCCCCTTGATCTGATAGGTGAGCTTGGCGGCAAATGCCGGTGAAGCCACCAGCGACAGCAACAGGCCCAATCCCAGCACCATGAGAGTGCGACGAAACGCAGGGCCAGGCAGTAAACTCCCCGCCAGCAGGGATGAAATGCATCCTGTCAAAGGTCAATATTCCTGAATTGATAAAGTAAAGAAGACAGACGATCTTTCGAGCCCGGCTCAAAAACCGCCTGACACGCTATGCGACATAGCCGTGGCACAACAATGCGCGCCAGAAAAATGGCGAACCTTATCCTAACATAGGCACTCACCAACGACAGCGCAGCACTATTGGCAAATTCATCATATGTTTTAAGTGGTTGGCCACAAATCGCACATTTTGGCGATAGTTGCGACACCCCATTGCACCGAGGGTGGCAACCCGCCCCCTCAGTCAGGAAATATCCCTTGTATCAGGCTTCATCTGCCACTTATCCCATTATCCTCGCCACAAGGTCACCCCCACGACAAGGTTTGTCGGCACCCATGTCACTGCATCCCCCTCCCCCGCGGCAACCATGAATCGCCAGCACAGCAAACCAGCATGGTGATTAAGAAATGCTCGTTCAGGGCAATCGAATTATCCCGCTCCCCTTGCCAGCTCCTCTGTCCCACACTTGAAGTCAGTAATTAAAGGAGACACATCATGCATGCACGTAGCGAACAGATGGCTGACTATATTGCCGATCGTCTCGAGTTCATCACCTTTCTCGCCTGTTGCAGCGCCCTGCTGGCCCTGCTGACAGGCATGAACGGCCAGCAGGCGCTGGCCTTTACCGCCCTCAACCTGCCGTTTGGTCTCGGGATCCTGCTGGCGATGGCGCTGCTGGCCCCCCTACCCGCCTACTGGCGTCTGTCGGGCATCACTTTGCTGCTGGCGGGGGCTGCCCTGATGACTCTGCAGCTGGGTGGCGCGTGGCTCAATCCGCTGGCCATCTGGAGCCTTTACGCCCTGCTCGGGCTGGAGATAATCTGGCAGGCCCGTCCCAAAGCTGCGCTGGCGGCTGACGGACGCGGTTAATTGAGGTAACCTTGCGCCCCCGATCTGCCAACCCCCCAATACCCGAGGAGCGCCCGATGAAAAAAGCCTGTGCCCAACACATTCTGGTCAAGACCGAAAAACAGTGTCTGGAGATCAAGGAGAAGATCGAAAAGGGCGCCGACTTCGGCCAGATGGCCAAACGCTTCTCCACTTGTGCCTCTGCCAAACGCTGTGGCGATCTGGGGGAGTTCAACAAAGGAGATATGGTCAAGGCCTTTGACGATGCGGTGTTCAAGGGCGAGCTGCTCAAGGTACTGGGGCCGGTGCGCACCAAGTTTGGCTTCCACCTTATCAAAGTGCTCTATCGCAACTGATCCGCCCCGTCAGCGTGACCCCTTCCCGCGAGGCCCGTTTGCAACGGGCCTCGCGCTGTTTTACCGTCACCCTTGGCCCATGGGCCAAAAGCACCTTGACCAGACACGAATTTACTAACGTTATCAGACCATTAAGTTTATTCTTCTCGGCACGTTCCGCACTTCGAGGATGGATCCCGCGCTATGCCCAGCTTATACAGGTGGCCACTGCTGGCCTGGTTACTCCCTTTGGCAGGGGCTCTTGGCAGCCGCTTTCATCTCTGGCCCTGGTGGCTGGGGTTCGCCCTCTGCCTGGCGGGAGCTCTTATTTCTCTGGTGTTGCTGGTACGCCTGCCCTGGAGCCAAAGCCGCTGCGCCAATGGTTGGGGCGCCGTGCCACTGCTGCTGCCCCTGGCCTTCGTGGTACAGGCGCTGCGCGTGCCACTGGTCAACGATGTGAGCACGGATCCCTACAACCCGCCCCTGCTGCGCTGGGCCAGCGAACTCAGAACGGCGCAGGATCTGCCGATTAATCCGGCCCCGTTGAAAGCATTTGAGGGGAAACCCGGTCCTCTCTATACCAAAGCCTCCCCGATCGAGGTGATCACCGAGGCCCATGCCCTGATGGAACAGCTCGGCTGGCAGGTGCGACCAAGCCCGGACGGTCTCGATGCGGTGGCCACCACCGGCTGGTTCGGCTTTCAGGATGATGTGGCGCTGCGAGTCTTTGTCGGACCCAGCGAAACCCGCATCGATATGCGCTCCGCCTCCCGTCAGGGGCAGAGCGATCTGGGCACCAATCGGGCACGGATCGAGGATTTTCTGATCCGCCTCAACGAGCGGCTGGGTCAGGCCTACAAACCCAATTTGAAGCAATAAGAAGGTCATCAATGCGCGTCGAGGTGAAACCCGACCGGGAATATGCCTGGTTTATCCGCCCCTTTTTCTGGCTGCAACAGCGCAACTACGGTCAGGTGCTCATTCCGGGCAAGTGCTGGGGCCGCTCGCCGCGCCTGTTTGCTGCCGTCGCCACTCTCTATGGAGTCATCAACCGCAAGCGCTCCCCCATCGACCCCGTGCTGCGCTCCCTGGTGACGGTGCGAGTCTCCCAGCTCAACTGGTGCCGCTTCTGCGTCGACATCAACGCTATGACCCTGATCAAGCGGGCGGGCTCCAGCGAGAAGGTGGAGGCGCTGGCCAACTGGCGCGAAAGCCCCTTGTTCGACGAGCGGGAGCGAGCCGTGCTCGACTACACCGAGGCGATGACTGGCCTCGATGGAGTCAGCGATGAGCAGGCCGCCCGCCTCAAGCCCTGGTTTGACGACGACGCCATGGTGGAGCTGACCGGTCTCATCGCCTTCCAGAACATGTCGGCCAAGTTCAACGCCGCCCTCGATATCGCCCCGCAGGGCTTCTGCCAGCTGCCGGTGCAGCCAGAGCGTCCGGCCCAACCGGATAACAAGGACGCCTGATGAGAGGCTCCCGCCTGCTGCTGGTGCTGGTAATGGGCTGCCTCATCGGCGCCTTTTTCGCCTTCGACCTTGGCCACTACCTAAGCCTGCCCCAGTTGCAAGCCCGTCAGGCCGAGCTGGCCGCCCTGGTCGATCGCCGTTTCGTCAGCGCCGCCCTGCTGTTCGTCGCCATCTACGTGGTGAGCACCGCCCTCTCCCTACCCGGCGCCAGCCTGCTCACCCTGGCGGGTAGCGCCGTGTTTGGCGTTGCCTGGGGGTTGCTGCTGGTCTCCTTTGCCAGCAGCATTGGCGCGACCCTGGCCTTTCTCAGCGCCCGCTTTCTGCTGCGCGACTGGGTCGAGCGGCGCTTTGGCGACAAACTGGCCAGCTTGCAGGCCGGCATGAAGAAGGAAGGGGCGCTTTATCTGCTGAGCCTGCGCCTCATCCCTATCTTCCCCTTCTTTCTGGTCAACCTGCTGATGGGGCTCACTCCCATCAGAGTCAGCACCTACTACTGGGTGAGCCAGCTCGGCATGCTGCCCGGCACCTTCGTCTACGTGCTGGCGGGCAGCGAGCTAGCCAACCTCACCAGCACCGGCAATATCCTCTCCCCCGGTCTGATGGTGGCGCTGACCCTGCTCGGACTGATGCCGATGCTGCTCAAGGGCCTGCAACGGCGCCTCGCCCTGCATCGGCTGCACGCCCCCTACCGCAAGCCAAAACACTATGACTACAACCTGCTGGTGATTGGCGCCGGCGCCGGCGGCCTGGTGACCAGCTATATCGCCGCGGCGGTGAAGGCCAAGGTGGCGCTCATCGAGAAGCACAAGATGGGGGGCGATTGCCTCAACAGCGGCTGCGTCCCCTCCAAGGCGCTGATCCGAAGCGCCCGCTTTGCCGCCGAGCAGCGCCGGGCCAGTGAACTGGGCTTTGGCCCAAGCCTGGTCAGCGCCGATTTCGCTGCCGTGATGGAGCGGGTCGCCCGCGTCATCAAGGAAGTCGAGCCCCACGATTCCATCGAGCGCTATCAGGGGCTTGGGGTGGAGTGTATCGAAGGAGAGGCGCGGCTGGTCTCTCCCTGGGAGGTGGAGGTGAACGGCCAGCGCCTTGCCAGCCGCCATATCGTCATCGCCACCGGCGCCCGGCCGCTGGTGCCCAACCTACCGGGCCTTGAGCAGGTGCCTTACCTCACCTCCGACACCCTCTGGAAACTGCGCACCGCGCCGCGCCAGCTGCTGGTGCTGGGCGGTGGCCCCATCGGCTGCGAGTTGGCCCAGAGTTTTGCCCTACTAGGGGTACCCGTTACCTTGGTAGAGCTTTCGGATCAGCTGCTGCCCCGCGAGGAGCGTGAGGTGGCCGACGCATTGGCCGAGCAGATGAGCAGAGATGGCGTGCGGGTGCTCACCGGCTGGCGCGCCGAGCGAGCCGACTATCTGTCATCGGCCGAAGGGGATCTCCCCATCCGGCTGCAACTGCGCCGGGGCGATGATACGTTGGTGGTGGAAGGGGATCAGCTGCTGCTGGCGCTGGGCCGGGTGGCCAACGTCAGCGGCTTCGGACTCGAAGAGCTGGGAGTGGAGCTGACGCCGCGCGGCACGGTTGCAGTTGATGGCTTCCTTGCCACCAACTACCCCAGCATTCTGGCGGTGGGGGATGTAGCGGGCCCTTACCAGCTCACCCATGCCGCTGCCCATCAGGGCTGGTACGCCGCCGTCAACGCCCTGTTCAGTCCGTTCAAGCGCTTTCGGGCCGACTATCGGGTCATGCCGGCCGCCATCTACACCACGCCAGAAATCGCCCGGGTCGGCCTCAACCAGAAAGAAGCCCAGGCGCAGGGCATTCCCTTCGAGCTGACCCGCTTCGAACTAGCCGAGCTGGACAAAGCCATCGCCGACGGCGAGCGCCAGGGCTTTATCGAGGTGCTCACCGTCCCCGGCAAGGATCAGATCCTGGGTGCCACCATAGTGGGCACTCACGCCGGTGAGCGGATCGCCGAGTTCGTACTCGCCATGCGTCACCGCCTCGGCCTTGGCAAGATCCTCGCCACCATTCACGCCTACCCCACCCTGATGGAGGGGAACAAGTATCTGGCGGGCGAGTGGCGACGGGCCCGTCAGCCCGCCACCCTGCTGGCTCTGCTGACCCGTTATCACCGCTGGCGCCGCGGCGCCTGACCCAACCCCAGGTAACCCGGATGCGACACTCATTGCCCTCGCTCAAACAACTGCTGCGCACCCTGCCCCTGCTGGCAGGCAGCCTCCTCTTCACTCAGGCCAACGCCGCTAACAACTCGCAGTGGCAGCAAACCCTCGACGAGGCCAAAGGGCAGACCGTCTACTTCAACGCCTGGGGCGGCAGCCCGGAGATCAACGCCTATCTGGTGTGGGCCGGCCAGGAGCTGGCGCGCGACTATCAGGTCAAGCTAGTGCAGGTGAAGGTGGACGATATCGCCCAGAGCGTCAGCCAGCTGCTGGCCAACAAGCTGGCGGGCAAGCAAGCTGGCGGCCCCATCGACCTGCTCTGGGTCAACGGCGAGAACTTCAAGGCGCTCAAGGAGCAGGGGCTGCTCGGTGCCCCCTTTACTCAGGAGCAGCCCAACATGGCACTGGTAGACAACAGCCTGCCGGTGAGTGAGGACTTCACCCTGCCGGTGGAAGGGCTGGAAGCCCCTTGGGGCATCGGCCAGCTCAATCTGATGGTCGACAGCGAAGAGGTCACCAGCCTCCCCACCTCGGCGGCAGCCCTGCTTGCGTGGGCCAAGGCACACCCCGGCCGCTTTACCTATCCCAAGCCGCCCCAGTTTCACGGCTCCAGCTTCCTCAAGCAGATCTTGCTGGAGCTGACGCCGGATCCCGCCCCTCTCTATCGGGAGGCGACCGATGCCGAATTCATCAGGATCACAGCCCCACTCTGGGCCTGGCTGGATGAGCTACACCCGGCGCTCTGGCGCAAGGGCAAGCTGTTTCCGGCCAGCGCCGCCGAAACCCGCCAGCTGCTCGATGATGGCGAGCTGGCGATGGCCATCAGCTTCAACCCGCAGGAGGCGCAAAGCTCGGTACAAAACGGCACCCTGCCTCCGAGCGTGATAGCGGTGGCCATGGCGAAAGGTTCGCTCACCAACAGCCACTTCCTCGCCATCCCCTTCAACGCCAACACCCGTGCGGGGGCCAAGGTGGTCGCCAACTTCCTGCTAAGCCCTGCCGCTCAGACACGCAAGGCTGATCCGGCGTACTGGGGTGATCCCAGCGTGCTGCGAACCGATGCCCTGCCGGACTCCGCCAAAGGGCAACCCGCACTGCGCTTCAAGGCCGTGGCAGAGCCCCATCCCAGCTGGCAGCTCAGGCTCGAAGCGGCCTGGGCCGAGCGCTACGGCCACTGATGAACCGGTTTGGCTGCTCAGCACCCAGCTGGCGCCCCCTGTTTACAGCGGGGTGCGCACTTCTGTTTGGCCTCCCGCTGCTGGCGGGGGGCTGGCAGCTGCTGGCTGAGGGGCTGACCCGACCCCATCTGCAATTGCTGCTGGCCCAACCGGGCCTCTGGCACTCGGCGCTGCTGAGCCTGTGGATTGGCGCCGCCTCGACCCTGAGCAGCCTGCTGCTAACCGCCCTGCTGCTGGCCCACAGTGACAGCCGGGCCGTTGGCTGGCTGCGTCGGTTTCTCTCGCCCTTGCTGGCACTGCCCCACGTCGCCTTTGCCATCGGTTTTGCCTTTCTGCTCGCCCCCTCCGGCTGGTTGCTGCGCCTGCTCTCGCCGACCCTAACCGGATTTGAACTGCCTCCCGACTGGCAGACCCTGCGCGATCCCGCCGGGCTCGGCCTCATCCTCGCCCTGACCCTCAAGGAGACCCCCTTTCTGCTGCTGATGGCGCTCGGTGCACAAGACCCCGCCAAGGTGGCGCGCCAGCAGTGGCTGGGGGCCAGCCTTGGCTTCAGCCCCCCCCAGATCTGGTGGCGCCTGCTGCTGCCGGCGCTGTGGCCCGCCTTGCGTCTGCCCCTCTATGCGGTGGCCGCCTACGGGGTGGCGGTGGTGGATCTGGCCCAACTGCTCGGACCCGATCTCCCTGCCCCGCTGGCCGTCCGCTTGTGGCTCTGGTATCAGGCCCCTGACCTTGTCTGGCGTGGTGTCACCGCCAGCGGCGCCCTGCTGCTGCTCGCCATCACTGCGCTGCTGCTGGCCCTGTTGCGGCTGCTGGAACTGGCCCATCAAGCCCTTGGCAAACCCGGCTGGCTCGATGGCAGACGAGCAAACCCAAGTGCTCTTGGCCGCACCCTTGCCACGAGTAGCGTGGTGACCCTGATCGCCATCAATCTGGCAGTGCTGGGGGCATTGCTGCTCTGGTCGTTGACCCGGCGCTGGCCCTTTCCCGCCCTCTGGCCAAGCCAGTGGAGCGGCAGTTATTGGCTCGAACTGCTGCCGACTCTGTCGCCACTGCTGACGACCAGCATCCTGCTGGCACTGGCAAGCGGCGTGATTGCACTGGTGATGGCGGTGTTGAGTCTGGAAGCGCAAGCAGGCCGCCGCCCCTGGCCGCTCTGGCTCATCTGCCTGCCTCTATTGCTGCCGCAGGCCAGCCTGCTGTTCGGCATCCGCCTCGGGGTGGACTGGTTCAGCTTCACGTGGGGGGGCGACGGAATCGGCTGGAGTTGGGTGCTCTGGAGCCAGCTGCTGTTTGTCTTTCCCTATGTCTATCTCTGCCTGCACGGCCCCTATCGCCAGTTCGACGCGCGGATCACCCAGAGCGCCCTGCTGCTGGGAGCCGCGCCGTGGCGAGCCTGGTGGCAGGTCAAAGCACCACTGCTGGCACGACCGCTACTGTTTGCCTTTGCAGTGGGGGCTGCGGTGAGCCTGGCCCAATACTTGCCAACTCTGCTGTTTGGCGCAGGTCGGGTGGTCACCATCACCACCGAGGCGGTGGCCATCGGCAGCGGCCTCAACCGGCGGCTGGCGGGCCTCTACGGCCTGCTGCAATTGCTGCTGCCGCTTGTTATCTATCTGCTGGCGCTCTGGCTGCCAGCGCGACTCAATCCGGCGCTCAAGGGCGCCCGCTGACGATGGACTATGACCATGGCAACAGCATCATGCTGAACACCACCCCCCTTCGCCTCTATCTGGATGAAAATCTGCTGCTCTCGCTGCCCACCCTGCAGGTGGCGCCGGGCGAGGTATTGACCCTGATGGGGCCCAGTGGCTGTGGCAAAAGCTCGCTGTTGGCAGCGCTGGCGGGGGTACTGCCCGCAAGCGGCCCGATCCGGCTGGAGGGGGACGTGACCCTCGGCGAGCGTCAGCTCACCCGTCTGCCGCCCCAGGTGCGGCGCATCGGCATACTGTTTCAGGATGATCTGCTGTTCGACCACCTGACGGTGGCGGAGAACCTGATGTTCGGCATGTCTGCGACCATCAAGGGAAAAAGTGCGCGGCGGGAAAAGGCGGTAGCCACGCTGGCACAGGTCGCGCTGGCGGATCAGGCAGACAAGCTGCCGGGTACGCTCTCCGGCGGTCAGAAGGCTCGCGTCAGCCTGCTGCGGGCGCTGCTGGCCGAGCCCGAGGCATTGTTGTTGGACGAGCCCTTCTCCCGCCTCGACAAACCGCTGCGGGCCGCCTTTCGCGAACTGGTGTTCGCGCAAATCAAGGCGCTGGCCATCCCCGCCATTCTGGTGACCCACGACGCAGACGATGCGCCGGGCACCATACTCCACCTCACCGAATCCTGTTTTTGACCGAGGAGTTCCCCTTGTTTGACCGCCACCTGATCCCCGTTATCCGCAGCCCCCTCGCCCGGCTCGCCAAACCGCTCTGCCGCGCCGGGGTCAGCGCCAACCAGATCAGCCTCACCGGTTTTGCCATCGGCATGCTGGCGCTGCCGCTGCTGGCCTTTGACTTCTATCAATGGGCGCTGGCGGCGATCCTGCTCAACCGGCTGCTGGACGGGCTCGATGGCGCCGTGGCGCGGGAAACCGGCATCACCGACTGCGGCGGCTTTCTCGACATCACGCTGGATTTCATCTTCTATGCCGCCGTGGTGCTGGGCTTTGCCCTCGCCGCCCCCGCCAATGCGCTGCCTGCCGCCACCCTGCTGTTTGCCTTTATGGGTACTGGCTCGAGCTTTCTGGCGTTTGCCATCATGGCGGGCAAGCGGGGCATCGACAATCCGGTCTACCACCACAAATCCCTCTACTATCTGGGTGGCCTCACCGAGGGGAGCGAGACCATCGCCCTGTTCGTGCTGATGTGCCTGTGGCCCGCGGCCTTCGCCCCGCTCGCCTACGGCTTTGCCCTGCTCTGCGCCATCACTACCCTGACCCGACTCTGGAGCGGTTACCACACCTTGCGCCAGCATGGCTGAACGCAGCGCGGGGGAATCCATCACCCGCTGAATTGACGGCAAGCCAGGCACACGGAACACTTGCGCACGGATGACAATGTTTTACCATGTCGACTCTTTTATCAGTCTCTTTGAGAACCCTATGCGTCGCCTTGCCTCTCTTCTCACTCTGTCGTTGGTTCCCCTGCTTGGTGGCTGCAGCAGCTCACCGGCTGCCAAGCCCGTGGTCGTCCCCCAGCCCAACAGCGCCTTTATCAACCAGACGTCATCGCGCAGCCCTCAATACAGCCAGGGAGTTAGCAAGGGGGATTTCGCCAATCGCGCCAACGTGGACAGATTCGTCCAGAAGATGGTCGAGAAGCACGGTTTTGACAGCGCCCAGCTGCATCAGGTGCTGGCGCAGGCAGAGCGCTATGACTGGATCATCCGCCTGATGGATGCCCAGGCGCCGACCACCGCCAAGCCAACCGGCCCGACCGGCGCTTGGAACCGCTACCGCGCCAAGTTCATCACCCCGGACAACGTGCAGAACGGCGTCAACTTCTGGCGTGAATACGCGAGCGAGCTCAATCGGGCAGAGCAGATCTACGGGGTGTCGCCGGAGATCATCGTCGGCATTATCGGCGTCGAGACCCGCTGGGGCCGGGTGATGGGCAAGACCCGCATTCTGGATGCGCTGGCCACCCTGGCGTTTGATTACCCGCGCCGCGCCGAGTTCTTCACCAGCGAGCTGGAAGCTTTCCTGGTGATGACCCGCGACGAGGGGATGGATCCTGCCGAACCCAAGGGCTCCTACGCTGGCGCCATGGGCTACGGCCAGTTCATGCCCTCCAGCTTCCAGCGCTATGCGGTGGACTTTGACGGCAACGGCCACACCAACCTGTGGGATCCGGTGGATGCCATCGGCAGCGTGGCCAACTACTTCAAGGCCCACGGCTGGGAGAAAGGGCAACCGGTGGCGGTACGTGGTCAGGGCCAGCTGCCCGGCTATGAGCACGGCTTCCAGACCCGCTATCCGGTTGCTTCTCTGCGTCGCGCCGGGCTGACCCCCACCAGCAGCCTTGGCAACCACAGCGAAGCGAGCCTGCTGCGTCTCGATGTCGGCACCGGCTATCAATACTGGTACGGCCTGCCCAACTTCTACACCATCACCCGCTACAACCACAGCACCCACTACGCCATGGCGGTGTGGCAGCTGGGGCTGGCAGTGAAGGCGGCGCGCTGACAAACCGCGATCAGCAGATAAAAAAAGGAGCCTTAACGGCTCCTTTTTTTTAAACTAAATACTTTATTTATTCACGGCTGATTGGCCCGAAAATCAGACGCCAGCCTTGGCCAGTGCCGCAGAGACAATCTGCTGAGCTTCCTGCTGGATGAGGTCGAGGTGCGCGTCGCCCTTGAAGCTCTCCATGTAGATCTTGTAGATGGACTCAGTGCCGGAGGGGCGCGCCGCGAACCAGCCGTTCTCGGTCACTACCTTGAGGCCGCCGATGGCCGCATCGTTGCCCGGCGCCTTGGTCAGCTTGGCGATGATGGGCTCACCGGCCAGTGTGGAGGCTTCCACCAGTGCCGGATCCAGCTTGGAGAGCACCGCCTTCTGGGCGCTGTTGGCCGGGGCGTCGATACGGCGATAGCTGGAACGGCCGAACTTGGCTTCCAGCGCGTCGTAGTGGGCCTGCGGATCCTTGCCGGTCACCGCCAGAATTTCCGCCGCCAGCAGCGCCAGAATGAAACCATCCTTGTCGGTGGTCCAGACGGTGCCGTCTTTACGCAGGAAGGAGGCGCCAGCGCTCTCCTCGCCGCCAAAGCCGAACTCGCCGCTGTAGAGGCCATCCACGAACCACTTGAAGCCGACCGGCACCTCTTTCAGGGTACGGCCAATCTCGCCGGCCACCCGGTCGATCATGGAGGAAGAGACCAGTGTCTTGCCGACGGCAGACTCTTTGGACCAGCCGGTACGATGGGTAAACAGATACTGGATCGCCACCGCCAGATAGTGGTTCGGGTTCATCAGGCCAGACTTGGTGACGATGCCGTGACGGTCGTAGTCAGGGTCGTTGCCAAGGGCGATGTCGAACTTGTCTTTGAGCGCAATCAGGCTCGCCATGGCGAACGGGCTGGAGCAGTCCATCCGGATCTTGCCGTCTTTATCCAGGGTCATGAAGGAGAAGGTCGGGTCGACCTTGTAGTTCACCACTTCGATGTTCAGACCGTAGGTCTTGGCGATGACGTCCCAGTAGGCGACGCCGGAGCCGCCCAGCGGATCGACACCGATCTTGATGCCCGCTTGCTTGATGGCATCCATGTCCAGCACGTTTTTCAGATCATCCACATAAGGGGTGACATAGTCGTGCTCGACCACGAACGGGCTCTTGAGCGCCTCGGCAAACGGCATCCGCTTCACGCCAGCCAGACCCGCTTCCAGAATGGCGTTGGCACGGTCTTCCACCCACTTGGTGATCTCCCCTTCGGCGGGGCCACCGTGGGGCGGGTTGTATTTGAAGCCACCATCTTCCGGCGGGTTGTGGGACGGGGTGATGACCACGCCGTCAGCGCGAGCGGCCGGTTTGCCTGCATTGTGGCGCAGGATGGCGTGCGAGATGACCGGGGTCGGGGTAAAGCCGAGGCCAGCCTGAATGCGGGTTTCGACACCGTTGGCCGCCAACACTTCAACTGCGCTGGCAAAGGCGGATTCGGACAGGGCGTGGGTATCCATGCCGACAAACAGCGGGCCAGTGATACCGGCCTGCTGGCGATACTCCACCAGCGCCTGGGTCACCGCCAGGATGTGAGATTCGGTAAAGGCGCTGTGCAGGGCGCTGCCGCGGTGGCCAGAAGTACCGAAGGCAACCCGCTGTTCGGGGCGGCTCATGTCCGGCTTGTTGAGGTAGTAGGCACTAACCAGACGGGGAATATTGGTCAGATCGCTTAAACGGGCCGGTTGACCGGCGTGGGAATGCTGAGCCATGGCATTTTCCTTGCGTAATGGCGGCCTTGGCGGGCAAGGCCTGAGTCTTGAAGAACCGTTAGATTGCGCCGCACACCTGCGCGATCACCTCGTCGCCATAGCCCATGCTGCTCATCAGTTGAGCGACCATGTTCTGCTTGCGACTGGTGTTGGTATTGGTGATCACCCAGAACGGGGTTTCCGGTACCGGCTTGGGCTTGGTGGTGCTGCCACTGGCACGCAGAGCCTCGGGATCCCGCGAGAAATAGACGCGCTTGCGCCCCTTGATTTCAGTGGCCTGGGTAAACCCGACCGGATCGTCCCGGTAGAGAGTACTGAGCACCTGCATGAAGCGGTTGATAGACTTCTCTTCTTTTTGCAGCTCGCCAGAATCGAGCAGGGCTTGCAGCCCTTGCCGGGTGGCTACCGCACTGGACTGCGCAACAGCAACCGGCTCGGCAACAGGCACACGTTCGTGAGCAGGCTGTTCCAGCAGACGGCGCAGGATGTCGGAGGCACTCTCACCGATGTGCCGGGTCTGGCTGGCGATATAGAAGTAGAGATCGTCATCAAGCTCGATGGTTTTCATAGGGATGCGCTGGACTCGTCGAAATTCGGATGCGGCGATTATACATAGGCAAACCCGACAGCCCAAGGGAGGGGCTGACAGATGTACATGAATCTCATCGAGAATACGGCATAATAGCGGCCCAAGAGTGTGATCAGCCGCACTGATAGCCGATCTGGATGGGATTTTTTAGAAAAAAAACCACATATATTTACCACACACCAGACGAAACCCTTTTCTTTCCAGTGCGTTAAATTATATCGATCAGCGCACGCATGACCGAACAAGGTGTCATTTTGCAACAAAACAGCGTAGTGAACTTCAAAGATCAGGGTCAGGGCCCGGCCGTCATTCTGATCCACGGCCTGTTTGGCAGCCTCGATAACCTGGGTCTGCTGGCTCGCGCCCTCAGCGAGCAGTACCGGGTCATCAGCGTCGATCTGCGCAACCACGGCGCCTCTTTTCGCAGCCACGACATGAGCTATCCGGCGCAAGCCGCCGACATACTCGCGCTGATGGATCACCTTGAGCTGGATCAGGCGGCGATAGTAGGCCACTCCATGGGGGGCAAAGTGGGTATGCAGCTTGCCAAGCTGGCGCCAACACGCGTTGCCAAGCTGGTGGTGGCCGATATCGCGCCGGTCGCCTATCCCCACTCCCGCCACCAGAATGTGTTCGCCGGTCTCAATGCAACTCTGGCGACTAAACCCCAGAGCCGCAGCGAAGCGGAACGCATTCTGGCCGAACATATCGAAATTGCCGGTGTACGCCAGTTTCTGCTCAAATCCTTCGCCAAAGGCGAGGATGGCTGGCAGTGGCGCTTCAATGTGCCGGCCCTTGAGGAGAACTACGCCAACATCATGGGCTGGCCGGAGGATCAACACCGCTTCGAGGGGCCACTCCTCTTTATTAAAGGAGGCGATTCCGACTATATGCAGCCGCAATACAGCGAGACGGCACTGGCCCAATTCCCGGCCGCCAAGGTACGTGTCATCGCCGGAACCGGCCACTGGCTGCATGCGGAAAAACCGGCCCTGTTCAACAAATTGGTTGTGGATTTCCTGTCGACAGGCGGTTAACAGTTTCAAATCCTTTGTGATATAGTGCGCCCGTCATAAGGAGTGTGCGCAATCCATGCTAAGTGAACATATCGACCTGATCGAAAGTTTGGGCCTGAAACTATTTTTTCTGGCCATCTTCATATTGATTGGGCTTGCCATTCAGGACGTGCTCAAACGCGGCAATGTGCCCCGTTTCGGCCGTTTCATCGTCTGGTTGGTACTGTTTCTGGGTTGTGCGGGTTTTGTCGCCAAGGGGCTGATCGAACTGGGCTGGGAAGGCTCAGGGCTCGGCTAACTTATTTTCATCTGTGATGTATGGCCAAACAGCAAACTGATCGAACAACACTGGATCTGTTCGCAAATGAGAAGCGCCCCGGCAGGCCAAAGACCAATCCACTCCCCCGCGAGACCCAGCTCAAGATCAACAAGCGTAACCAGCTTAAGCGCGATCGAGAGAATGGGCTGAAGCGGGTAGAGTTAAAGGTAGAGGCCGAGTTGCTGGAGCGCCTGAACCAACTTGCGTTACAACAGAACATCAGCCGAGCCGAGCTGATCCAATCTATTCTGAAACAACAGATTGAGTCCGCCCTTGCGGTGGACATTGCAGTCTGAGTGTCAAGCATTAACACCAAATACGGGTAACTAAACACTATGGCAAGTGTAGGTCTGTTTTTTGGCAGCGATACCGGTAACACCGAAGCTGTCGCCAAGATGATCCAGAAAGAGCTGGGCAAAAACCTGATTGAAGTCCGAGACATCGCCAAGAGCAGCAAGGCCGATATCGACAGCTTTGACCTGCTGATGTTCGGTATCCCGACCTGGTACTATGGCGAAGCCCAGGCCGACTGGGACGACTTCTTCCCCGATCTGGGCGAAATCGACTTCACCAACAAGCTGGTTGCCATCTTCGGTTGCGGCGATCAGGAAGACTACGCAGAGTACTTCCTCGACGCTATGGGCACCCTGCGTGACATCGTCGAAGCCAAAGGCGCCATCATCATCGGTCACTGGCCGACTGCCGGTTACGAGTTCGAAGCCTCCAAGGCGCTGGTAGACGACAAGCACTTTGTCGGTCTGGGTATCGATGAAGATCGCCAGCCGGAGCTGACCGCCGAGCGCGTCAAGGGCTGGTGCAAGCAGTTGCATGAAGAGATGTGCCTGGGCGAGCTGGAGTAATTCGCTTCCCCTGATATCTCTGACAACAAGGGCCCCGACGGGGCCCTTGTTGTATCTGCGCTTTAGCTGCTTAGCCGCCCCTGTGCTCCGGTTTGGCACGCACATAGAGGGTGCGCTTGACCTGGGCCACCAGTTCGCCGCTCTTGTCCTGCACCGTCACCTCGAATTCGGGGAAGTGCTTGTTGCCACCTTCAGTCGCCGCCACGATGTCGGCCAGCTTGCCTTCGGTCAGGTTGAATTCCGCCACCAGCTTGCCCTTGCCCGGCTTGATGTAGTTGATGCTGCCCGCCTTGTCCCAGACGTAATAGCGATTCTTGAAGTAGCCCATCAGCATCAGCGGATAGATGGGATCCGTCATGGCAAACATGCTGCCGCCAAACTGGGTCCGGTTGGCATTCTTGTTCCACCAGCGGGATTTCAGGGTCACCCGGCAGTAGCGAAAGTCATCGCTCAGGCTCTCTATCTTGATCCCGGCGCCCCAAAACGGGGGCCAGGCATTGAGGGCGCGGCGCACCCAGGCCGCATTGTCAAAAAGCCAATCCATGGATCTCATCCGACCAGACATGTGAAAGTTACATATTATCAACATCTGCCATCCCGGCAAGTCGAACTGTGCGATTGATTATTTCAATCCAGACCCGGATGAGTGGCTAAACCCTTTGAATTTGCGGGTTTATTTTTAGGGATGCTACGACCTATAATGACAGACCTATCGAGTTGAAGGTTGCCATTCCCGCGGCAGTCCATCAGAATAAACCCCACCTTCGAGAATGCGAATAAGTAGAATATGGCAGACAACAACCAAGCGTTAAAAAAGGCCGGGCTCAAGATCACCTTGCCCCGCGTCAAAATCCTGGAAATCCTGCAACAGCCGGACTGCCAACACACCAGTGCCGAAGATCTCTACAAACGCCTTATCGATCTGGGTGAAGAGATTGGTCTCGCCACTGTCTATCGCGTTCTCAACCAGTTTGATGATGCCGGTATCGTCACCCGCCACCACTTCGAAGGTGGCAAGTCGGTATTCGAGCTGGCGACCCAGGAGCACCACGACCATCTGGTTTGCCTCGACTGTGGCAAGGTGATCGAGTTCTCCGACGAGGTGATCGAACAGCGCCAGCGTGAAATAGCCAAGACGCACAATATCCGTCTCACCAACCACAGTCTCTACCTCTACGGTCACTGTGCCAGCGGTGAGTGCAAGCACGACGACTAAGTCGACTGCCACGCCAGATAACGGACACAAAAAAGCCAGCTGACGCTGGCTTTTTTGTGTCTGCAGCAAGCAGGATAGCAAAGAGAGCAGGGTCTCCCCTGCCCCATCGGCTTAGCCTTCTACCTTGCCCCAGGAGTCACGCAGGGCAACGGTGCGGTTGAACACCAGATGCTCCGGGCTGGAGAGCTTGTTGTCGGCGCAGAAGTAACCTTCACGCTCGAACTGGTAAGCCTGCTCCGGCTTGGCATTCTTCAGGGAAGCCTCGACACGGGCACCCTCAATGATCACCAGCGAGTCCGGATTCAGGGCTGCTTCGAAGTCATCCTCGGCACCCGGGTTCGGTACCTTGAACAGACGGTCATAGAGACGCACTTCGGCAGGCAGGGAGTGAGTAGCGCTGACCCAGTGGATCACCCCTTTCACCTTGCGGCCATCGGCCGGATCCTTGCCCAGGGTCTCGGGATCGTAGGAGCAGTAGATGCAGGTGACTTTGCCATCGGCATCTTTCTCGACGCGCTCGGCTTTGACGACATAGGCGTTGCGCAGGCGTACTTCCTTGCCCAGCACCAGACGCTTGAACTGCTTGTTCGCCTCTTCTTTGAAGTCCGCTTCGTCGATGAAAATTTCGCGGGTAAAGTTCAGCTCGCGGGTCCCCATCTCGGCATTGCTCGGGTGGGCCGGGGCAGTCAGCACTTCGTCGGCAGCCAGGTTCTCGATAACCACCTTCACCGGATGCAGCACGGCCATGGCGCGCGGAGCATGCTCGTTGAGGTCTTCGCGGATGCAGGCTTCCAGCATGCTCATCTCGACGATGTTGTCCTGCTTGGTGACGCCGATGCGCTTGCAGAACTCGCGGATGGAGGCCGGGGTGTAGCCACGACGACGCAGACCGGAAACGGTCAGCATGCGCGGGTCATCCCAACCGTCGACGTGCTTTTCGGTCACCAGCAGGTTCAGCTTGCGCTTGGACATGACGGTGTATTCGAGGTTCAGACGAGAGAACTCGTACTGACGCGGATGGCAGTCGATGGTGATGTTGTCCAGCACCCAGTCGTACAGACGACGGTTGTCCTGAAACTCCAGCGTACAGATGGAGTGGGTGATCCCTTCCAGCGCGTCCGAGATGCAGTGAGTGAAGTCATACATCGGGTAGATGCACCACTTGTCACCGGTCTGGTGATGGTGGGCAAACTTGATGCGGTAGATAACCGGATCACGCATCACCATGAAGGGAGAGGCCATGTCGATCTTGGCGCGCAGGCAGGCGGTGCCTTCAGCCAATTCGCCGTTCTTCATCTTGGCAAACAGCGCCAGGTTCTCTTCCACGCTGCGATCGCGGAACGGGCTGTTTTTACCTGCTTCAGTCAGGGTGCCACGGTACTCGCGCATCTGCTCGGCAGTCAGCTCGTCCACATAGGCCAAACCCTTTTCAATCAGCTCGATGGCGTAACCGTGCAGCTTGTCGAAATAGTCAGAGGAGTAGCAGATCTCGCCGTTCCACTGGAAGCCGAGCCACTGCACATCCTGCTTGATGGACTCAACGTACTCGATATCTTCCTTCACCGGGTTGGTGTCATCGAAACGCAGGTTGCACTGGCCCTGATAGTCGCGGGCGATACCGAAGTTCAGGCAGATGGATTTGGCGTGGCCGATATGGAGATAACCATTCGGCTCGGGCGGAAAACGGGTATGCACGCTGGTGTGCTTACCGCTGGCCAGATCTTCATCAATGATCTGACGAATAAAGTTAGTTGGGCTGTTCGCCTGACTCATGGCTCACCTCAAAAAAGCGTCACTGGCGGAAGTTGTGCCGGCTGGCACCCTCATACCCCCGCCGTCAAGCCGGGTATGATCCCTCATTACGCGTCCTGCCTCAACCTGAATTTGGCACTTCCGCGCCATTGCCCCGCCAAAATCGGCACGAAATGGCGAGCGGTGCAAGTGATGAACAAAAAAGCCCCGCACAAGGCGGGGCTGAAAGTGATGAAAAACAAACAGACAATTACACACAACAAAGGCTCACACGCACAGTCAACCTTTCCCAAACCCGATAGACCATCGTCCTTGGGAAAGGCGGGTCTTGCGACCCACCTCAGGTTAACGGTTGACTGCTATCAGTTCAGTTCGGTGACACGGCTGGTGCGCTTGCCATCGAAGCTGGTGGTACGCAGGTAGACCTTGCCATTTACGCTCGGCTTGGCCGCGGCGTCATAGGTACTCCAGTTGGTGCCGTCCAGGCTGTACTGGATGGGCAGACCCGGCAGATCCACGTTCGCTTCCAGCACACCGTTCACCACTTTGGCACCCGGTACGGAGAGGCGGTATTCAACACCGGCCTGATCCAGTTTCGGCAGGACGCGCTGACCCAGTACGTTGGCAAACTGGTTCCACTCTTTGTTGAGGGTGGCCTTGTTGACATGCTTGGTCTCACCGGAGAACTCGCGACCCTTCACATAGTTCAGCTCGAAGCCACCTTTGTGCCAGGCACGCTCGGCCACGGAGAAGATACGCGGGTAGACCATGTACTCGTACTGAGCATCGGTACGCACGGTTTCACTCCACTGTTGACCGGAGATCCCCTTGAACTTGACCGGATCCTGGTCACCCTTGGCTACGAAGGCGTTGCCGTCGCGGTCAACCGAGGTCTCGGCGTTCTGCGGCAGGTTTTCCGGAGCAAAGGCGAACACCTTGCGAGTGTCGTTGAAACGGGTTGCCCAGTAGTAACCACGCTCAGCCGGGTGTACTTCGTTCGGGAAGTCGAAGTAGAGGTAATCCGGGTTGGACAGGACTACTTCGTAACCCTTGTGCGCCCACTTCATCGCTTCGTTGAAGCCACCCCAGTAGAGGGTTTCCCAGAAGTTGACTCGGGTATTGTCGGTGGCGAAATCTTTGGCACTGTTGGCGTACTTCAGACCATCTTCCCACGCCTGCAGGGTAGAGAGACCGCGGTCTTTGACCATCTGGCCCACTTCCTTGGCGAAGTAAACCGGCAGTTCACCCACTTCCTTGATCTTGCCATCGTCGATCATCTTCTGGCACATCGGGGACTTGCCAAACGGCTTGTCCTGTTTGCTGGAGTCTACGTTGCCTTTCCAGGCGACCAGCTCTTCTTTCTTGGTGACGGCCGGATCCTGATAGCCACCGCCCTGCATGATGTTCTTCGCCTCGTCACCACCGTAGTGCCATGCAGTCAGCGGCTGACCGGCGGCCTGGTGCATCTGGGCAACTTCATCCATTACCTTGGCCACGAAGGTGGCGGCACCCGGCTGGCAAGGGTTGATGAAGGACATCTTGTCGTAAAACTGGACCGAGGTGACGTTGGAGGTATCCGCCGGATCAGTCAGACGGAACTGGTTGGCATCAGCTTCTTTGCCTTCCGCCATCAGACGCTTGTAACGCGCTTCCATGGAGACCACGGCAGCACGGGCGTGGGCCGGCATGTTGATCTCGGGGATCACGGTCACACCGCGGGCCTTGGCGTAGCGAACCAGATCCACGTAGTCAGACTTGCTGTAAAAACCGGAACCCTGGTTGTCGCTGGTCGGGCCGGAACCCAGCTGCGGCATCAGGCACTTGGTTTCGGACTCGTCGTGGCAACGCTGGCTGCCGACTTGAGTCAGCTCCGGCAGACCCGGGATCTCCAGACGCCAGCCTTCATCGTTGGTCAGCCCCAGGTGCAGCACGTTGAGCTTCATGGCAGACATCTGGTCAACCAGCTTCTTCATGGTATCCAGGCTGCGGAAGTGACGGGCCACGTCGGTCTGCATGCCACGGTATTCAAAGCGCGGCGCATCTTCGACGGACATCTGGCTCACCAGCTTGTCGTTGACACCCAACAGGGAGATCAGGGATTGCGCACCCCAGTAAGCCCCGTTGATGTCGTGACCCTGGATCACGGTGCCTTTCTTGCCGATGGTCATGTCATAACCTTCGGCCTGCTTGAACTTGCTGCCCAGTTTGATGGTGACCGGGTAGCCGGTGTCGGAGAGGGTAACACCCAGCTTGGTCAGTTCAGCTTTCAGGGCTTCGGCGCGATCGGTTGGCAGATCCAGCGCATTGAGTTTGATGGTAGAGAAGTCAACTTGCGGACCCGCCTTGACCACCTGCTTCATCGGGGTCGGCAGGATCTGGTTATCGACCTTGCCAGCCGGCAGCAGAGTGCTGGTCTGGTTGGCTGCGAAACGGGTTTCGCTGTTCATCAGGATGTTCTTGTCATCCTTGGTACGCTTCCAGCCATCGGCTGGCATCGGCTTCTCGTAAGTGCTGGCATCATCGATGTTGCTCATGCTGGCCAGTACTTTCGGCTCGGCACCTTCGCTGGCGACATACCAGTTCGGCATGATGTCAGATTCGAACAGTACCCAATATTCCACCACCAACGGCACTTCGACTGTCGCATCCTTGGCAAAGCCCTGGAACTTCTCGGTTGGCGTCAAACGATAAAGGTCGCCAGTCAAGTGAGTGATAGTGAACTGGTCGTTATCCACTCGCTGGATACGACGGATGGAGGAGACATAGATGCTCCAGTCCTTGGCGGTCACGTCAGCACCGGTGTTGGTCAGGTGCAGCTTGGCAACGCCGCAGCTCGCCCACTCGGAACCGAGCGCCTGGCAATCGAGGCCAGCCCCGGCACCGTCGTTGGTGACCACTTCATACTTGACCACCAGGTTGCTGGCGAGGGAGTCGACCACGGCTTGCTTGGCAACATCGGCTGCCTGGACCTGGCTGACGAAAACGGTAGACATGGCAATGGCTAACAGAGAATGTTTCAAGTTCATAACTGCTGCTCTCATTTGAAGTAAAGGTTGGATTTTCTTGGCTTTTTTTATATTGGGCCCCTAAGTGGGGCCCTTAGTTATGTCAACAATGGACTTAGACTTGAGGTGAGCGAGTGGCTCGATTAACGCAGTGCTTTCATCTCACCGGCGATGATTTCGGCCAATGGGCCCAGAATCACCTGCAGGTTCTGCTCACCGAGCTTGACCACACCGGCCGCACCTAGGGCTTTCAGCTTGCGCTCATCGACAATGCTGCGGTCTTTCAGGGTCAGACGCAGACGGGTGATGCAGGCATCGATGGAGACCAGGTTCTCTTGACCACCCAGCACTTCTAGGTATTGCTTGGCCAACTCGGTACGATTGGTTGATTGAGCGGCAGCCGGAGCTGTCTCTTCATCATCTTCACGACCCGGAGTTTTCAGGTTCAGCTTGGCAATCACTGCGCGGAACACCACGTAGTAGAGGCCGAAGAAGACCAGACCCTGAGCAATCAGCATGTACCAGTTGGTCGCCAGCGGGTTACGGCTGGAGAGCACCATATCCACCAGGCCGGCACTGAAGCCGAAACCAGCCATCCAGTGCATGGAGGCAGCGATGAACACGGAGATACCGGTCAGCACCGCGTGGATGACATACAGTACCGGCGCCACGAACATGAAGGAAAACTCGAGCGGCTCGGTTACCCCGGTGAAGAAGGAGGCAAAGGCAGCTGCGATCATGATGGAAGCAACTTTCTCTTTGTTCTCTTTCTTGGCGGAGTGGTAGATGGCCAGAGCGGCACCCGGCAGACCGAACATCATGATGGGGAAGAAGCCAGCCTGGTACATACCGACCACGCCTTTCACCTGATCCAGGCTCTTGCCAGCAGCCAGAGCGGCATCGATGGTAGCCTGACCACCCAGGAAGTTCGGGATGTCGTTGATACCGGCCACGTTGAACCAGAACACGGAGTTCAGTGCGTGGTGCAGACCAATCGGGATCAGCAGACGGTTGAAGAAGGCGTAGATACCGGCACCGGTAGAGCCCAGGCTCACGATGGACTCACCGAAGGAGACCAGACCACCGTAGATTGCCGGCCATACCGCCATCAGGATGAAGGAGACAACGATCATCACGACAGACGTTACGATCGGTACCAGACGACGACCGGAGAAGAAGGAGAGTGCCTTGTGCAGCTCTACGTTACTGAAGCGGTTGTACAGCTCAGCAGCGATAACACCACACAGGATACCCACGAACTGGTTGCTGATCTTGGCAAACGCGGCAGGAACCTGATCCACCGGGATGCTCTTGATCTGGGCCACAGCGCCCGGGCTCAGCAGAGTGGTAACGACCAGGAAGCCGACCAGACCTGCCAGCGCAGCAGAACCGTCTTTATCCTTGGACATACCGTAAGCGACACCGACTGCGAACAGTACGGACATGTTATCGATAATGGCTGCACCCGCCTTAATCAGGAAGGCAGCCAGCGCGCTGTCACCACCCCAACCATTCGGGTCAATCCAGTAGCCAACCCCCATCAGGATCGCTGCGGCAGGCAATACCGCTACCGGCACCATCAGGGCACGGCCGATCTTTTGCAAATAACCGAGAATGTTCACGGTTCCTCTCCTTAGTTAATGTTTTTCTAGAAATTAAGTGCTTATCACGTTTGACGCATAAGCCATCAAGGCTTGATTGGCAGTCTAGGGCTTTTATTTCGCTGCGCAAATTAATAAACCAATAATCGTGATCTTTATCACCCTAACAAGATAAAGGTGGTGGATAGATGTGGCTTACTCAGCAATCTTTATTTACGCTATGAAACAACTTAAATCAGTCTTAGCCCATTGCCACCGTCAAACCGGTCGCAAGCCGAAACCGAGGTATCCATCATGCGCCTGATCCCGTTGAAATCTGCCAACCAAGTAGGCCTCTGGTCTGCCCGTTACATCGTTGACCGCATCAACGCGTTCAAGCCGACCAGCGATCGCCCCTTCGTGCTGGGCCTGCCTACCGGTGGCACCCCGCTCAATACCTACAAGCGCCTGATCGAGTTGCACAAGGCTGGCGAAGTGAGCTTCCAGAACGTGGTCACCTTCAACATGGACGAGTACGTCGGCCTGGCGGAAGATCACCCGGAGAGCTACCACAGCTTCATGCACAACAACTTCTTCAGCCACATCGACATTCGCCCCGAGAACATCAACATTCTCAACGGCAATGCCGACGATCTGGTGGCCGAGTGCAAGCGCTACGAGGACAAAATCAAGTCCTACGGCAAGATCCACCTGTTCATGGGCGGCGTCGGCAATGACGGTCACATCGCGTTCAACGAGCCAGCCTCTTCCCTCTCCTCCCGTACCCGGGTCAAGACCCTGACCGAGGATACCCGCATCGCCAACTCCCGCTTCTTTGGTGGCGACACCGAACAGGTGCCCAAGCTGGCCCTCACCGTGGGCGTCGGTACCCTGATGGATGCGGAAGAGATCATGATCCTGGTCACCGGCCACGCCAAGGCGCTGGCTCTGCAGGCCGCCGTAGAAGGCAGCGTCAACCACATGTGGACCATCTCCACCCTGCAACTGCATCCGAAGGGAATGATGGTGTGTGACGAGCCCTCTACCATGGAGCTCAAGGTCAAGACCGTTCGTTACTTCCAGCAGCTGGAAGCCGCCAACATTGGCCGCCTGTAAGGAGTTTTCATGTACGCATTGACCAATTGCACCCTCTACACCGGCAGCTGCGTGCTGACTGGCCACGGGGTTCTTATCGAGGGCGACAAGATTGTCGCCATCTCTCACCTGGCCGAGCTGCCTGTGGGTATCGAGCAGATTGACCTGAAGGGTGCCAACCTCACCGCCGGTTTTATCGACGTGCAGCTCAACGGTTGTGGTGGCGTGATGTTCAACACCGACATCACCAGCGAGACCCTGGCCACCATGCAGGCGGCCAACCTGAAATCCGGTACCACCAGCTTCCTGCCGACCCTGATCACCAGTCCGGATGCAGACATGAAGCAGGCCGTTGCCGTCACCCGTGACTACATGGCAGCCAACCCCAATGAGGTGCTGGGCGTCCATCTGGAGGGTCCTTACACCAACCTCAAGCGCAAGGGGATCCATCCTGCGGCCCAGATCCGCCAGCCAGCCGACGAGATGATCGACTTCTTCTGTGCCAATGCAGATGCCATCGCCAAAATCACCCTGGCCCCCGAGCGCAATGACCCGGCCCATATCCGCCGTCTGGTGGATGCGGGGATCCTGGTCTCTGCCGGTCACACCGCCGCCAGTTACGATCAGGCGATGGCGGGCTTTGACAATGGTATTCGTTTTGCGACCCATCTCTATAACGCCATGACCCCGACCCTCAACGGGCGCGAGCCGGGCGTAGTGGGTGCCATTTATGACCGCAAGGATGTCTACGCCGGTGTCATCGTCGATGGTCACCATGTGCACTGGGCCAATGTACGACTGGCCCACAAGATCCTCGGGGAGCGGTTGGTGCTGGTTACCGACGCAACCGCAGCCGCAGGGGCGCCGGAAGGGTTTGAGAAGTTTGATTTTTGTGGCACTACCGTCTTTTTGCGCGATGGTCAGTGCATTGACGAGAATGGTACACTCGGCGGCTCCGCCCTCACCATGATTGAGGGGGTGGAAAATCTGGTCAAGCAGGTCGGATTACCGCTCGATGAAGCACTGAGAATGGCCAGCCTCTACCCCGCGCGCGCCATTGGATGGGACTCACGTCTCGGTAGTATCCAGGTCGGTAAAGTAGCCAACCTCACTGTCTTCGATCAGGACTTCACGGTCCGTGGGACCGTGGTAAACGGACACTACACACAACAGTGACATCATGACTGGCGGACAAATAGCAAACGTAGATCTTATCAAGCAGGTCAACAGTGCAGCCGTATATCGGCTCATCGACCTGCAAGGCCCCATCTCCCGGGTCAAGATTGCCGAGTTGAGTCAGCTGGCCCCGGCCAGCGTGACCAAGATAACCCGGCAGTTGATCGAGCATGGCCTGATCAAGGAGACCTCTCCGCAAGCCTCCACTGGCGGGCGGCGAGCGATCTCGTTGACCACCATCAAACATCGCTTTCAGTTTGTCTCTGCCAAGCTGGGTCGTGGCTACCTGCAACTGAGTCTCTATGACCTCGATGGCAAGGAGCTCGACCAGCATGTCACTCAGGTGACCGAGATCGACCAGCAACCCGTGGTCGACATGCTGCTGCGGGAGATTGGTGCCTTTATCGATGCCAATAGCGAACGCAGCCGCAATCTCATCAGCATCGCAGTGACCATGCCGGGTCTGGTCAACCCAGAATCCGGCATGGTCATCTACACCCCCAAGTACCAGATCCGCAATCTGGCACTGACGAAGCTGCTGGAGAATCACTTCAATCTCCCCTGCTACGTGGGCAACGACACCCGTTCCCTGGCGCTGGCTGAACACTTCTTTGGCGAATCCCGCGACTGCATGGACTCCATTCTGGTGAGCGTCCACCAGGGTACAGGTTCGGGGATCATCACCAAGGGTCAGGTGTTCCTCGGTCAAAACCGCAACGTCGGCGAGATCGGCCATATTCAGGTCGAACCGCTTGGCAAGCGCTGTCACTGCGGCAACTTCGGCTGCCTCGAGACCATCGCCTCCAACGAGGCGATCATCGACAAGGTGAAGGAGCTCATCAGCCGCGGCCACCAGAGCTCGCTGCAAGAGAAGCACATCACCATTCAGGAGGTGTGCAAAGCAGCCTTGGCGGGGGACGAACTGGCTCGCAGCGTCATCGAAAACGTCGGCGAACACCTGGGACGGGCAGTTGCCATCACGGTCAACCTGTTCAACCCGCAAAAAGTGCTGATTGCTGGCGAAATTACCGCTGCGGAAGAGGTGCTCTTCCCGGCCATTCGCCGCTGTGTCGAACACCAGTCTCTGCCGAGCTTCCACCGCGGCCTGCCCATCGTGAAAGCCCGTTTCCAGAATCAGCCAACTTATGGCGGCTTTGCCTTGGTCAAGCGCGCCCTGCTGGAAGGGGATCTGCTGCAGATCATCATGGAGCAGAAATAATCCGCATCCACCACGGATCTTGCATCACCCAATAAAAACGGCAGCCCTCGGGCTGCCGTTTTGCTATCGAACATACTGGCAGGATGACTCACTCCGTACGGCAGGGTTTGAACAGATCCAGCTTGTCGTCATAGACGCGGGTTTTCACATCCATGATACCGAGCATGGAGTGGAACAGGTTGTCGTGGGAGAAGCGCTGATTTGCCGCCTCCCGGGCCAAACAACTCATATCAAGCTGACGCGCAACCTGCAACTGGGGCGAGATCCAGGCAAGCAAGGGAATCCGGGTCTGATCGTCCGGAGCAAACTTGTAAGGGGTGCCATGCAGATAAAGCCCCAGCGCGCCCAATGACTCACCGTGGTCGGAGAGATAGACCAGCCCGACATTGTACTGACTCTCCAGTGATTTGAGCTTGTCGATAAGCCGAGCCACCACCTTGTCGGTATAGCGGATGGTGTTGTCATAGGTGTTGACCAGCTCCTCGTTGCTGCAGTTTTCAATATCGCTGCGCGGACAGTCGGGCACAAAAACCCGTTCACTGGCGGGATAGCGGCGATAATAGGTTGGACCATGGCTGCCCATCAGATGAAATGCAACCAGCTTGCTCCCCTTCATGCCAGCAATCTGCTGATCCAGACCTTCGAGCAACACTTCGTCATAGCAAGAGCCGCCCTGGCAAAGGACCGGGTAGTCCTTGGGAAGGATCTCGATAGTCGGCACATTACGGCATACCCCCTTGCAACCACCGTCGTTCTCCTTCCAGAGCACCGCAACCCCTGCATGCTGCAGCACATCAAGCAAGCCGTCGCGGGCATTCGCCAGTTGTTCGTCATATTCGTGGCGAGTCAGGTTGGAGAACATGCAAGGCACAGAGACCGCCGTTGCGGTACCGCAGGAGCGCACATCCTGAAACGATACGATCCCCTGCTCTTTGGCAGTAAAACTGTTGGTCGCCCTGGCATACCCGTTGAGGGAGTAGTTCTTGCTGCGAGCAGTCTCCCCCACCACCAGAAATATCAGGGTCGGTTTATCCCCTTTGGCGACCACCTTGGCATCCGTCCCCAACTGCTGGTAAGGGATGGGCGTGGCAAACACTACATCACGGGCATATTTGTAGACGCCATTGACATAGTTGGCAGGCACAATCTGCTTGCCCAGGATCCGGTGATTGCGGCCAATCGAGACATAATCCTGGTAATAAAGTGCTGCTACCCCGCCAACAAACAAGAGCGAGAGGGTCAATACCCCAGTCCTGATGGCCAGACCCTTGTACCAGCTGGCAGGATAACGCACCTTCAACGACCAGAGCGCTACCACGGGCAGCAATCCTGTCAGCAGGAACCAGAGCACGACCGGAATATTCAGGTAGGAGGTAGCCTCGCTGCTATTGGTCTCCACTATGTTCTGGATCATGCTGGCATCGAAGATGACGCCGTACTTGAGCATGGCGTAACTGACGATGGAGCTTGTCAGGATTAGCATGGAGAAGAAGGGCTTGAGCAACCAACGGAAAGTAAACGGCACAAAGACCGCCGTGAGTGCTGCCAAGAGCACCAGAGGAACAGAGAGAACGAAACCGGTCCGGACATGTTCCAAGCCACTGATAACAGAATAGAAACGAAGAAAGAAAGGCCAATTCAACACCAGTGCAAAATAGAGCACCAGCAACAGATTAACCTTCATCACACCGAGCGTGACGCGCATAAACAACTCCTGAATGCCGGACGACAGAATAAATGGCGGGGCCACACTACCAGAAACAGCACTGTCAGCGTAGAAGACAAAAATTAAGCATGAATTAAGAAAATGTGCAGGGCGCCATGCACATCACAACAGCCTCTCACCAAGCCCCTCGCCAAGATGGTTTTTTTGTTGTCTATCCCATGGATTTTGCTAGCTTGTTGAGTAGGCATTGACGAGATGCAGGTTGACCAATGGCACTGATCCAAGCCTCGATAGAGCAGTTGAGAATAGGCCACTTTATCCACCTTCCGACCGGATGGACCAACCACCCGTTCATGTTCAATACGTTCAAAATCAAGGATCAGCAGCAGTTAGACATCATTCGCCATCTTGATCTCACTCTCCTGATGGTGGATCCAGACAAAAGTGACCTGCCCATCGAACCACTGCTGCGCGGGGATATTCCCGATGCCGGGCCCGACCTCGACGAGCTGGAAGAGCTGATTGCCTCCGGCCCGCCCCCCTTTGACGAGAAGGCCTTTCGTCGCTCCATGCGCGCCGCCGACAAAGCCTTTGGCCAATCCATGAGCGAACTGCGCGATGCGCTTGGTGCCCTTAACCTCAAGCCGGACGAAGGGTTGGCCAATACTGCGCAGATCGTCCGCAATACCGCCTTCCGGATCAGCCAACATGAAGGGCCGCTCGGGTTGCATCTCATCCGTAGCCCCCACACCGACATTTTGCTGCAGCACAGCCTCAACGTTGCCTTTATCGCCATGCTGATGGCCCGCGAGCTGGGGATGAATCCGATTGAACTGGAAGAGACCGGGCTTGCCGGACTTATCCACGACATCGGCGAGCTGAAAATCCCGAGCCAGATCACCCAGAAGCGCGGGGATCTCAGCAAGGCAGAGCAGAACTTCCTCAATATGCATCCCCAGTACGGGCTGGAGATGCTGACCCAGCTCAACGCCTTTGAACCGAAAATCCGTCAGGTCGCCCACCTGCACCACGAGCGACTCGATGGCAGCGGGTATCCGCTCGGCATCAAGGGCGGGGAGATCCCGCCACTGGCCCGGCTGATCGGGCTGGTCGACTTCTACGACGAGCTGCTCCATCCCCGCAACAGCGCCAATCCGGCAGCCCCAAGCCAGGCCATCGGCCAACTCTACAAGCTCTCCCAGAAGAAGTTCGATCAGACGCTGGTCAAGTTGCTGGTCAAGGTGCTGGGGGTTTATCCACCGGGTTCGCTGGTGAAACTGTCAGATGAGAATATCGCACTGGTGCTCTCCACCGAGCCCACCATGCCGCTCAAACCGAAGATCTTGCCCTATGTCAAAGCTCAGCGTCCTGAAGCCGTGCCGATGATCGATCTGCGTGAAGATACGCGAACCATCACCGCATTTATCAAACAGGAAGAGCTGGATGAGGGGCAACGGCAGTTCTTCAATCTGACTCGCCGCTTCTGCTACTACTTTGCATTTTGAGTTATCCCCAGAAGCTGGGGATAACTCATTGGACAAACCGGAATAATTACTCGAAGCCCCGCCGAAAGGTTGTCATCTGACCATGTATAAAAAACGCCCAGCCATGGGGCCGGGCGGAGCATGCCACCTCCGTGTGGCGTATCCAACGGATACATCCATGCTCCATTCACCAATACCAAGCTTGCCACAGTTATACAAATATCAATTTAACGTGCTGATTTGATATGGTTTTATCTCACTGTTCTGGCAAACTGACCGCCCGCCCGAGCCATGTAGACCAGTAGAACAAGATCCTGATCACACTTATGCACGGGCAGGCTATTTTTTAACCTGACCTGCAAGGAGCGTTTTTTATGCAGTTGGTCCTCTCCTTGTTGCAACAGATGAGCGTCAGCCTAGTCATCGCCTACCTCTTTTCCAAGAGTCCACTGCTGCGTCCACTTGCCAACTATTCGGTAAGAATCCCTCACAAAGTATTGATATACATTATTTTTTCCAGCTTTTGCATCCTTGGCACCTATGTCGGCCTCGACATCGACGATGCCATCGCCAATACCCGCGCCGTCGGTGCCGTGCTGGGAGGACTCTTGGGTGGCCCGCTGGTAGGGTTTCTGGTCGGACTGACCGGCGGCTTGCACCGCTATACCCTGGGGGGATTTACCGATCTCGCTTGTGCCATCTCCACCACCTGCGAAGGGTTTCTGGGTGGCATTGTGCACTGGCGCCTGATGCGCTCAAACCGAATGGATGCCCTGTTTGAACCCAGAATTGCCTTCTTTACCACCCTCTACGCCGAAATCCTGCAGATGGTCATCATCCTGCTCGTTGCCACGCCATTCGACAAATCGCTGCTGCTGGTGCGCACCATCGCCACCCCGATGATTTTGGCCAACTCCTGTGGCGCAGCGCTCTTTATCAGCATGATCCGCGATCAACAGCAGATGTATGAGAAGTTCTCCCGGGTCTTCTCCGCCAAGGCGCTCAACATCGCCAACCGCACAGTCGGGATCATGAGTCAGGGCTTTACCCCGGAGGCAAGCAACAAGATTGCCCGCATCATTCAAGAAGAGACCGGCGTCGGCGCCGTGGCCATCACGGATACCGACAAGATCCTCGCCTTTATCGGCATCGGTGAAGATCACCATTTGCCGGGCACGCCCATCACCTCCGCCATCACCATGAAGGCGATTGAGCGCAACAAGGTGCTGTTTGCCGATGGCAACAGCAAGCCCTATCGCTGCAGCCTCTCCCCTCAATGCCAGCTGGGTTCCGTGCTGGTGATCCCGCTGCAAGGGGATAAGGGGGTGATCGGCACCATCAAGCTCTATGAACCGAAAAAGCGGCTCTTTCTCAAGATCAACCACACCCTGGGGGAAGGGATTGCCAACCTGCTGTCACAGCAGTTGCTCGCAGGTCGGCTGGAGCAGCATCAGCGGCTGCTGGTGCAATCCGAACTGAAACTTATTCAGGCCCAGATCAATCCCCATTTTCTGTTCAACACCCTCAACACCATCAGCGCCATCACCCGACGCGATCCCGGCAAGGCGCGCGACCTGCTGCTGCATCTGTCGCTCTTTTTTCGCAAGAATCTCAAACGCCAGAGTGGCCTTGCCACCCTACAGGAGGAGCAGGAGCACTGCCAATCCTATCTGGAGATCGAGCTGGCCCGCTTTGGTGATCGCTTGACCGTGATAAACGACATCCCGCCCCATCTTGCCAACCTGCGGCTACCCAGCTTCACTCTGCAGCCGTTGATTGAAAACGCCATCAAGCACGGCATCTCGACCCTGCTGGAGCAGGGTAGCATTCGCCTCTGGACTGAGGAGCTGCCTGCCTGCGTCACCATCCATGTGGAAGATAATGCTGGCGCCTGGCAAGCACGCCCCGCCGGCGATGGTCTTGGCATGACCATCGTAGACCGGCGATTGAAAAGCGCCTTTGGCGAGCGTTATGGCGTGACCATTGCGTGCGAGCCGGAGCAGTGGACCCGGGTCTCGTTCACCATCCCCAAGGAGCAACCATGATCCGCACCATGATTGTCGATGACGAGCTTTATGCCCGCGAAGAGCTGAAACAACACCTTGCCAGCGATCCCGCCATCGCGATCGTGGGGGAAGCGGGTAACGCCATCGAGGCATTACCGCTGATCCAGCGCCTCAAGCCCGACGTGGTCTTTCTCGATATCCAGATGCCCAAGCTGAGCGGCATGGAGCTGGTCGCCATGCTCGATCCCCTGCCCCGCATCGTCTTTGTCACCGCCTTTGACGAGTATGCCATTCAGGCTTTCGAGGAGAACGCCTTTGACTATCTGCTCAAACCGGTAGAACCCGCCCGGCTGGCCAAGACCCTCGCCCGTCTCAAGCAAGATATCTCTCCGCAGCCGGTCGAGCGACTGGCCCCGGCCATCGAACACATTCCGGGCTATCTGCACAACCGGGTCAGGCTGCTGCCAATTGCACAGGTGGAGTATGCCTTCTCCGATCTTGGCGGCGTCCATGTCGCCTGTCAGGGCGAGCTGTTTCACACCCAACTCACCCTCAAATCACTGGAGGAGAAGAGCCCACTGCTGCGCTGCCACCGCCAGTATCTGGTATCTCCCAGCGCTATCTTCGAGATCCAGCTACTGGATAACCAGCTGGCTGAGATCGTCACCCCGAGCGGGGCCCGGGTACCGGTCAGTCGCCGCTATCTCAAGGAGCTCAAGGATCAACTGGGCTTGGACTGAGCCGTAGAGTGTGCGCCTGATCACAGCCGCAGACCGCTCGGCGCGCCAACGCGCCGCTCGGGCCATTTCACCTGCCAGACAGGAGCAACCGTTTTAGACTCGCTGCGCACACCTAAAAATAACAATGCAGGAGCGTAGCAATGATCTGGTTCTTCCTCTGTGTCGGCTTACTTGTGGCCGGCTACTTCATATACGGCAAATTCATCGAACGGATATTCGGCCCGAAGCCGGAGCTGAAAACCCCCGCCATCACCATGGCTGACGGAGTGGACTATGTCCCCATGTCGGACAAGAAAGTCTATCTGGTTCAACTGCTCAACATCGCCGGCGTTGGCCCCATCTTCGGCCCCATTCTGGGAGCCCTCTATGGGCCGGTCGCCATGCTCTGGATCGTCTTCGGCTGCATCTTCGCCGGTGCGGTTCACGACTACTTCTCCGGGATGCTGTCGGTGCGTGCCAAGGGCGCCTCGGTACCGACCGTAGTCGGCGAGCATCTGGGCACCGCCGCCAAGCACTTCATGAACCTGTTTGCCGTGGTGCTGTTGATGCTGGTCGGCGTGGTGTTCGTGCTGAGCCCGGCAGGCTTGCTGGCCAACCTCACCTCCACCGATCTGGTCTACTGGATCATGGCGATTTTTGCCTACTACATCCTCGCGACCATCGTCCCCATCGACAAGATCATCGGCCGTTTCTATCCCATCTTCGGCGCCCTGCTGGTATTCATGTCGGTCGGCCTCATCATCGGCCTGATTGTCTCCGGCAAAGGCTTCTACAACACCGGGATGGACTTCTCCAACCTGCACCCGACCGAGCTGCCACTCTGGCCGCTGCTCTTTATCACCATCGCCTGTGGCGCCGTGTCCGGCTTCCATGCCACCCAGTCACCGCTGATGGCGCGCTGCATGCAGAACGAGAAGTCCGGCCGTTTCATTTTCTACGGCGCAATGATCGGTGAAGGGATCATCGCCCTTATCTGGTGTACCCTGGGTCTCTCCTTCTACGACAGCACCGAAGCGCTCAACGCCACCATGGCCAACGGCGGCCCGGCGGCCGTGGTACATGAAGTCTCCACCAGCCTGCTCGGTACCGTGGGCGGCATTCTGGCCATCCTCGGCGTGGTGATCCTGCCCATCACCTCCGGCGACACCGCATTTCGCAGTGCTCGCCTGATCGTGGCGGACTTCCTGAAGCTGACCCAAAAACCGATGACCAAGCGTCTGCTGATCGCCATCCCCATGTTTATCCTTGGTGTCATCATCTCCAAGGCCGAGTTCGGGGTGATCTGGCGCTACTTCGGCTGGGCCAACCAGACCACCGCCGTCATCATGCTGTGGGCCGCGGCCGCCTACCTTATCAAAGAGGGCAAGCTGCACTGGGTCTGCACCATCCCCGCCATGTTCATGACTGCCGTGGTGTTTACCTACCTGGCCAACGCCCCCATCGGGTTCGGGCTGGAAATGGGGATCTCCACCATCATCGGTCTGGCCGCCACCGCTGTGATTACCGTGGCCTTCCTGGTGAAGTTCCGGCAACCGCTGGTCAGCCGTACCAGTGAAGGGTAATGCCGCAAAAAACCGAATAAAAGGCGCCTTGCGGCGCCTTTTTTAGTGATAAACCAACTAATAAAACAACTGTTTCATGACTTCAGCTTCAATACAGCGAAAGGCCTTAAGATTTCGTGCGAATTAACGATAAATATGTGATTCTTAATTGCTTTAGCTCTTGTTGGAACCAACGATTAAGCTGCGCTTAATGCCAGTGGAGGTTATAAATGGCCCTTGATTATTTTGCTCTTGGCCTGCTCGTCTTTGTCGGGCTGGTCATTTTTTATGGAGTCATCGTGATCCACGATATTCCTTACGAGATTGCCAAACATCGGAATCACCCTCATCAGGATGCCATTCACGTTGCGGGTTGGGTCAGCCTGTTTACCCTGCATGTGTTGTGGCCCTTCCTCTGGATCTGGGCAACCCTCTATCGCCCCGATCGCGGTTGGGGCTTCAGCCAACGGTTGCAAAAGGATGAAGACGAGCTGGTTGCCCTCAAGCAGGAGCTGGCCGATCTGAAAAAACGTATCAACACTATCGAACAGAGCGAGCAACAGGGATAAATCATGGACCTGCTACTGATCCTGACCTACACGGCCATCTGTGTGGCCATCTTCAAAATCTTCCGTATTCCGCTCAACAAGTGGACCGTCCCGACTGCAGCGCTGGGGGGCGTCGTACTCATCGGCACCCTCATCATACTGATGAACTACAACCACCCCTATTCGGAGATGGCCCGCAACTACTACGTCTCCACCCCAATCGTACCGCTGGTGAAGGGCCGGGTCGTTGAGGTGCCGGTGCAGGCCAACCAACCGGTGAAAAAAGGGGATGTACTGTTCCGCATCGATGACGAACCGTTCCGACTGAAAGTGGACAGCCTGACCGCCCGCGTCGAATCCAACCGGGACCATCTCAAATCCATCGACGCCAGACTGCGCTCCGCCAAGCTGGATCGGGATCGCGCCAAAGAGCTGATGCAACGCGGTGTCGGCAAACAGCGTGATCTGGATGTCAGTCAGGCCAACGTGGACGATATCGTGGCCCAGATTGACCAGCAGAGCGCCACGCTGGAAGATCTGCAAGCCCAGCTGAATGAAGCCAAGTACCAATTGGCCCAGACCGTGGTCTATGCCCCGAGCGATGGTCATGTGGTGCAGCTCGCGCTGCGTCCCGGCATGATCGCCACCCCCTTTATGTATCGTCCGGTGATGACCTTCATCCACAAAGATGACACCGCCTATGTCGGCTGGTTCTGGCAGAACAGCATGCAGCGTCTGGCGGTAGGTGATGAGGCCGAAGTGGTGATCGACGGTGTGCCCGGCAAGATCTTCAAGGGCAAGGTCACTGCCGTGATCCCGGCCATCGCTGCCGGTAACGTGCAAGCCAACGTGGGCCTGCTGGATCAGACTACCGCGGTGCGTCCGGGTCGTCTGCCGGTGGTCATCTCCATCACCGACCCCGAGTGGGCCAAATATCAGGTGATTGCCGGTTCCAGTGGCCAGGCTGCTATCTATACCCACTATTTCCATCACGTCTCGGTGATGCGTAAAGTACTGCTGCGCATGGCAAGCTGGATGAACTACATCTTCCCCTTCCATTAATCTGCACAATACCTCTCTGCGGGCCAGCATCATGCTGGCCCGCTGTTTTTGTGGCAGCAAGACCCCTATAATGGCGCCATCCTGCCTTGCCCCATGCCAAACCTGAATGTTCGTTCTCAGACCCTATCAAACCGACGCCGTCAACGCCGTGATCAGCCACTTTCGCAAACACCCGGATCCCGCCGTGGTGGTGCTGCCCACCGGAGCGGGCAAGAGTCTGGTGATCGCCGAGCTGGCGCGCAAGGCGCGCGGGCGGGTACTGGTGCTGGCCCACGTCAAGGAGCTGGTGGAGCAAAACCACGCCAAGTACGAGGCGTGGGGGCTCAAGGCCGACATCTTCGCCGCTGGGCTCGCTCGCAAGGAGGCGAGCGCTCAGGTGGTATTCGGCTCGGTGCAGTCGGTGGCACGCAACCTGGCCGCGTTTGATGGCGCATTTTCCCTGCTTATCATCGACGAGTGCCATCGGGTCTCTCTCGATGACGACAGCCAATACCATCAGGTGATCGACCATCTCAAGGCTGCCAATCCAGCGCTCAAGATCCTTGGCCTTACCGCCACTCCTTATCGGCTCGGGCTGGGCTGGATCTACCGGCGCCACTACCACGGTATGGTGAAAAGTCACGGCGAGCGGCTGTTCGGCGACTGCGTGTTCGAACTGCCCCTGCGCTTCATGGTCAAAAACGGCTATCTGACGCCACCGCGCATGGTGGATGCCCCCATCGTTCACTACGACTTCAGCAAGCTGGTGGTGCGGGAGAATGGCCTCTTCAGCGAGGCGGAGCTCAACGGCGAGCTCAAGCGGCAGGAGCGGGTTACACCCCATATCCTGAGTCAGGTACTGGAGTATGCCGCCGACCGGCAAGGGGTGATGATCTTCGCCGCCACCGTCGAGCATGCCCGCGAAATTCACGGTCTGCTGGGCGCCAGAGGCCAGCAGGCGGCCCTTATTACCGGCGAGACGCCGGGGCCGGAGCGCGATGCCCTCATCAGCGCCTTCAAGGCGCGCGAGCTCAAGTTTCTGGTCAACGTGGCGGTGCTCACCACCGGCTTCGACGCTCCTCATGTCGATCTGATCGTGATGCTCAGACCCACAGAGTCGGTCTCGCTCTACCAGCAGATTGTGGGGCGGGGCCTGCGCCTCTCGCCCGGCAAGAGCGATTGTCTGGTGCTCGACTATGCGGGCAACAACTTCAACCTGTTTGCTCCCGAAGTGGGTGAGCCTCGCCCCCACGCAGGTACCGAACCGGTACAAGTGCCCTGCCCCGCCTGCGGTTTTGCCAACACCTTCTGGGGCAAGACCGACGAGGATGGCAAGGTGATCGAGCACTACGGCCGCCGCTGTCAGGGACTGTTTGAAGATGACGAGGGCAACCGCGAAGAGTGCGACTACCGCTTTCGCGCCAAGATCTGCCCCGCTTGCGGCAGCGAAAACGACATCGCCGCCCGCCGCTGCCAGAACTGTGATCAGCTGCTGGTGGATCCGGACGACAAGCTCAAAGAGGCGCTCAATCTCAAGGATTGCATGGTCATTCGCTGCGCGGGGCTAACCCTCACCGCAGGGCGCGGCAAACAAGGGGAGCGGCTGGAGGTGATCTATCACGATGAGGATGGTCTCACCCTCAATGAATACTTCGGATTTCACTCCGAAGGCGCACGGCGCTTGTTTCAACAGCACTTTGTGCGTCATCATTGGCCCGCTCCGGGTCTGGAACCCGAATTTGCCACTCTGGCGAACGTGCTGGCGGCGGAAAGCCAGTTTCGCCACCCCGATTTTGTCATCGCCCGCAAAGCGGGTCGCTTTTGGCAGATAAAAGAGAAGATTTTTGATTATGACGGCCGCTATCGCACCGCCAATTCGCTGGCGTGATGGCCAGTGGCGACCGGCATAAGTCGTATGAATTGCTTTGCCACGGCCGATCCTGCATCGGCGGGTGAAACAAGGTTGAATTATCAGGGCCTGCGCCATCGGGCTGGCCCCTTCGTCACGTTAGAGGATTTTATGCAGCGGCTGTTGATTGGTTTTTGTGCTCTCTTCTCTCTGGCGGCGCACGCCGCCCCGCTGACGCCCCCGCAGGGTGGCCAGTACGCCATCATAGTACAGGGCAACAACGGCGTTGAGTTTGCCCGCCATGCGGATCAGATGATCGCCCCCGCCTCCACCATGAAGGTGCTCACCGCGCTGGCAGCCCGCCTTGAGCTGGGTGCCGACTTCCGTTTTGCCACCGACATTCAGGCCCAGCCCGGCGCCAAGCAGGGTAACGTCATCAATGGCGATATCTGGATCAACTTCGTCGGCGACCCCACCCTGTCACGGATGGATCTGCTGGCACTGTTCAAACAGCTTGGCGTCACCAGCATCAAGGGCAACGTCTACGTCAACACAGGTGCCTACAATGGCTACGAGCGCGGCAATGGCTGGTCGTGGGGAGATCAAACCCTCTGCTTCGCCGCCCCGGTCTCGTCGGTGATCATCGACAAGAACTGCGCCTACGGCACCATCACCGCCACCCAGATTGGCAAACCGGCCACCGGCAACGTGGCGACCGGCGTGCCCATCGGCATCGGCGCCGACAACGTGGAGGTGATGAGCTACGGTGACATGGCGCGCCAGTTCTGCGCACTGGAAGTGGACATGGCCAAGGGCAACTTCTACGAGCTCAAGGGCTGCATCACCCCAAACAAGGAACCGCAGGGGCTGCGTTTTGCCATCCACGACGTGGAAGCCTGGGGCTGGGACAATATCCGCTGGGCGATGGACCGTGCTGGTATCAAGCATGACGGTCTGCTGCGGGTCACCCACAAGGCACCGGACAACGCCGAGACACTGGGCACCCACTACTCGGTCTCCCTGCCGGTGATGCTGGCCAAGATGCTGAAGAAATCGGACAACCTCTATGCCGATACCTTCCTCAAGACCGTGGGCCGCCACTACTACAACAAGCCGGGCAGCTATCGCAGCGGCACCATGGCAGTGCGCGCCATCCTGACCAAGAACGGTATCGATCTGGGCAACGCCACCCTGGCTGACGGCTCCGGCCTCTCCGCTCACAATCTCATCAGCGCCCGTCAGATGCTGTCGGTGCTGAACTTCATCCAGAAAAATGATGCCGAGCTTGGCCTGATCAAGCTGCTGCCAAGCTCGCAGGTGGATGGCACCCTGGCATGGCGCCGCAGCGTCACCGCCCCCATGATGAAGAACAAGGTGCATGCCAAGACCGGCACCATCACCGGCACCTCCAATCTGGTGGGCTTTATTGATACCGCCAGCGGCCAGCGCAAGGCCTTCGTGATGTTCCAGCGCGGCCTGTCGCAAGACCCGGCGACCCACGATCGTTACCGCGCCAGCAAGGCCCCCTGGCCCTGGACCGTGTTCGAGAAGGGGGTGCTGGAGAGCATCTATCAACAACAGCCGATCCAGATTGCCGACGAGAGCTGAGGTAATGCGGCAATAGAGCCGCTCGAATCACGGTATCGATAATTTCGACTTCAAGTCGCCACGAGGCAGGACTATGCTGTTGCCTGCCTCATATCAACGGCCATACATAACGGCTTCAAGAACGGAGAAAAAAATATGTTTGCAGTGATTTTTGGTCGCCCCGGCTGCCCCTATTGTGTCCGTGCCAAGCAGATCGCCGAGCAGCTGGTTGAACAGCGCGATGATTTCAAATTCCGCTACGTCGATATCCACGCCGAAGGCATCACCAAAGAAGATCTGGCCAAGAGCGCTGGCAAGCCGGTCAATACCGTGCCGCAGATCTTCCTGGACGAGCAACACATCGGTGGCTGCACCGATTTCGAAGCCTACGCCAAAGAGCATCTGGGCCTCTATCAGCAGTAATTCCCTGCTCGCTGGCAACAGCGCAAAAAAAATCCGGCGCCATCAGGCGCCGGATTTTTTTATCAGGTAATCACAAGATTACGGCGTCAACGACTGGGCGGCAAAGCGCGCAATGATGGGGTTGTGATCGGAAGAGTCGGTCGCCGGTGAGCTCACCTCGACCAGATCCAGATTGCGGTAATAGAGGTGATCCAGCGGACGGCCAAAGGCGGTGCGGCGCAAGTCAGGCACCGGCAGCGCCTCCTGCAGACCCAGCTCTTCAACCAGCTTGCTTAGCCAGAACTGGCGCTTGTCACTCCAGGTGTTGAAATCACCAGCCAGGATCACCGGCCCCTGATGGCGACGCACCAGCCCGGTCAGCTCGTTGAGTTGCTCGCGAAATGCCGCCATTCCCAGTTCGAAGTTGACTGCATGAAGGTTGATGACCAATACGCCGTCAGGATCCCCTTGCAGCGGGTAGAGGCTAACCAGCCCGGATTTGGGAATGCGCAGCAAAGGCTCGGGGGAGCGCACGCCACAGACGAAGGCCTGCGGGGTCTTGGCCACCGTCATCACCCCGAACGACACGCCGCCCTGGGTGAAGGCTTGCAGCTGTTGCCACTGGAAATCACCGGCACGCAGCCAGTCGAGCATCTCGGGCCGGGTAGCAGACTCCTGCAACAGCACCAGATCCTGCCCCTTGGCGTAACTGTCCATCCCCTCGCGCCAGTTCTTGCGCTGTCCCTTGTAGAGATTCCAGACCGTGATACCGAATTCGCGGGGCAGCGCCGTGGTCGCCACAGCCACCAGCGGCGGACGCTGGCAATCGATACCCGGCACAATCCCATCGGCCGTAACCAGATGGTTCTGATCCGGCACCTCGAAACAGCCTACCAACCCCAGGGTCAGCAGGGAGGTGCCAAGAATGCGATAACTATTTTTCATCGGCTAAACCGCCCGCCTTTGCTTTGTGTCATGACCATCACAAACGTCATCAACGCCGACTAAGCTGATAATCCCTGTTCCACTCAACCAGAAGGACGCTGTCTCATGGCGAAAGAACTTCGGTATAACGTGACGTTTTATGATCAACAAGGAAACTGTCATCAAGTGGAGCTGGCCACCGTCTACCAGATAAGACGGGACCCGCAGTGCGATCTCTGTCTGTTCGACACCCTTCAGTATGTGGGGTCAGAGGAGATGCTGGAACGCATGATACGGCAAAAAACCGGGCTTGAGCAGGAAATATCCATCATCAATGCCCGGCTGATTTGATCAGGCACTCACCGGAACCGGGCGGGATTTGCCGCTGTCGTCGATGGCGACATAGGTGAAAATCCCCTCGGTCACGCAGTAGCGCTGGGCATCGTTTTCCCGCAGCACCGGCTTGACCCACACCTCCAGCTTGAGCTTCATGGAGCTGCGGCCGATCTTCATACAGCGGCCGTAGCAGCAGACCACATCGCCCACCTTGACCGGACTGTGAAACGTCATTCCTTCGACGGATACGGTACAAATACGTCCTTTTGCCAGCTCCTTGGCCATAATGCCCCCACCTATATCCATCTGGGACATGATCCAGCCACCAAAGATGTCGCCATTGGGGTTGGTATCGGCTGGCATTGCCAGGGTTCTCAGCAACAACTCCCCATCGGGGTGACGTTTTGTATCTACCATCATTACCGCCTCTCTCTCATGGATGGCGGCATGATAGGGGGCGATCACCCCCTTGGCAAACCTCAATTGCCCGAGGCGGCGAGCTCGGCAAACCAATGGGCCGGATCGGGCCAGCGATAGTTGAATCCCATCTGCTGGCAAATCAGCTGACCGTCGATGGGCTGAAATTCACCGGCAGGCTCGATAAAGACCGGCGCAGGCAGCCCCTGCTGGCGCGCCGCAAAGGGGTAGAACTGCTCGCGACGCGGATGCACCGGCGCGCTCAGGTTGAAGACATCCCCGCCCTTGCCCCGCTCCAGCAGCAGCATGCAGGCCGCCACCACATCGTCCAGATGGACCAGATTGACCGACTGAGCGCCGCCATCCAGGGTCTTGCCCGCGAGGAAGCGACCTGGGTGGCGATCCGGGCCATAAAGGCCGGAGGGGCGCACTATCATCACCACCTCGAAACCGGCCGCCAGCACCGCCTGCTCTGCCGCCAGCATCCGCTCGCCACGGGCATGACGCGGTTTGGGCTGTTCGCCCTCTTCTTGACCCGCCCCCCACACCGAGGTGGCGCTAACAAACAGCACCCGCCGGGTGCCATTCGCTTTGGCCAACGCGCAGACCTTTGCCACCGCCTGCGGGTAGTCATCGGTCTTGCTGGGCGGAACGCAGATCACCAGACTCTCGCAGGAGATGGGCCACGGCTCTTTTTTATCAGCGACGGGCATCTCGGCAGAGATCGTCAGCGGATAGGCGTTGATCCCCTCCCCCTGCAAACGGGCCGCCTTCTCGGCGCTGCTGACCGTCACCGCTACTGGCTTGCCAGCCGCCAGCAGGGCCCGCACCAACGGCAGCCCCAGCCAACCCGCCCCCAGAATACCGATCGTCCCGGCGATATGTTGCTCTGTCATCGTCCCGTCTCCTGCTTGACGCTATTTGCCCCGCAGCTTACTTGCCTTAGTAGGAAAAGGAAGCCTTGGCATACTGATAGATAAATGCTGTTGAGCTGGTAATATTTGTATCTGTTCTGCGGCAATATCACTAAATCACTTTCGCTGTCACATCATTCTATTGTCATTCATAAATAACATATATTTCTGTAGCAACCTCGGCAAAGGAACACTTGACCATCAATAGATGGGCTATGTTTTACACAACTAGCTAGAGCTATTTATTAAAGCGCTCTGTATATTCAGTAAACACCCAGCCTTCTAACGGCTCACCTTGTTTTTGAGGTATTGCAACCTTTATCCAACTACGATTCTTTTCAAGAACGTATACCGATTGCCCAAAATTTAAAGTCATAATTATCTCTGACTTTATAGATGGTAAAACTCTCAATCGAACCTCATCTCCGCTAATAAATCTGTTTAGAGGTGTTACATCTACACCAATACTTTTAGGAAGTTTTTTAATCGCATTAGTCTGAACTCTACGAGGTTCATCATTGTTCCTTAGAAACTCCTCAATCTCAGGTTTAATGTATATATCAACAGTTATCGGTGCAATTATTTCAGTTATAAACAACAGCACAATAACTTTAAAGAATCCAGGAAGTTTCTGAAGGGCTTCTAATAATGAATGTCGAGATAAACTACTTTCTCTAAGTGTTTCGTTTACTTCAGATAATACACTGGAAATATCAGGGTCATCTTCAAACTCAACTAATTCGGTTGAACACGCATAAAAATCAACACCTTGAATCAAGGTTTGATGTTGTTTTAACAAGTTTAATGTCAAAATAAACTCGTTAGGGAGGTGCGTAAGATTATTGAACGCTGGGAAATTTCGTTCAATAGACCTCAGGTATTTTTGTATCCCTAGTTGGGAAAATTCATCCAACCAAGTCAGATTGATCTTGTATTTATTTATGGACTGAGAAAGCAGTGTAACTTCTGGACTAATAATAGACTTTTGAATAGCATTAATACGTTCAATTTCCTTCATCCACGCCGGATTTAGAACAGATTGAATTCTGTCCATCTGTTTCATCCACGGTTTATTCGATAGCGAATAAACCTTTTCGACACCCTCCATATACTGACTCATTTTACAGGTTCCCTTTAATTAGATTTGCACATAGATTATCCATAATTTTCATTATTCTCAATGCGCTAGTACTGACGATTTTCTACATAACACCAAACTTTTTTCGGAAAACTGTATATTTTTACTCAACAGACAACTCACTTTCTTTCCACACAAAAAGCGGGCCATTGGCCCGCTTGGTTATATTTCACTCACGCCATCCTCACACCGGCGGATGGAAATGGCTGGCCTCACGGGTAGCCATCTCCTCGTAGGTGGCCCACTTCTGCAAGGCTACCTTCTGTGCCACCTGCATCAGCCGTTCGGCCTCCTCCGGATGGCTCTGGGCCAGCACCCGATAACGGGTCTCCTCTTGGCGATATGTGGCAAGCGGAATGGAGGGACGCAGACTGTCGAGGCTGAAGGGGTTCTGCCCCGCGCTACGCAGTACCGGGTTGTAGCGCATCAACGGCCAGTGACCGGAGGCAACCGCGCGTTTTTGCTGGGTCAACCCCTGCTCCATATCGATGCCGTGGGCGATACAGTGGCTATAGGCGATGATCAGCGACGGGCCCGGATAGGCTTCGGCTTCACGCAACGCTTGCAGCGCCTGCTGCGGGTTGGCACCAAAGGCGATGCGAGCAACATAGACGTTGCCGTAGGAGATGGCCTGCAACGCCACATCCTTCTTGGCCAGCGTCTTGCCCCCCGCCGCGAACTTGGCGACAGCACCGAGCGGCGTCGATTTCGACATCTGGCCACCGGTGTTGGAGTAAACCTCAGTATCCATCACCAGCACGTTCACATCGCGCCCGGAGGCGAGCACGTGATCGAGACCCGATGAGCCGATGTCATAAGCCCAGCCATCGCCACCGATGATCCAAACCGAGCGGCGCACCAGCTGATCGATGAGCGACAGCAGTTCTTTGGCCTTGCCAGAGCGCACCTCTTCCAACCGCTCCCGCACTTGGGCCACCCTGCCCCGCTGGGCACGGATCTCCGACTCCAGCCGCTGCGGCGCATTCACCAGGGTATCGACCAGCGTCTCCCCAAGCTCTCCCTTCATCGCCTCGAGAGCTGCCACCGCCTGACCGTGATGCTGATCGGCAGTGAGACGGAAGCCAAAGCCGAACTCGGCGTTGTCCTCAAACAGGGAGTTGGACCAGGCTGGCCCCTTCCCTTCGCCATTCTTGGCCCAGGGGGTGGTCGGCAGGTTGCCGCCGTAGATGGAAGAGCAACCGGTCGCGTTGGCCACCAGCATGCGGTCACCAAACAGCTGGGTCAGCAGCTTGAGGTATGGGGTCTCACCACAACCTGCGCAAGCACCGGAGAACTCGAACAGGGGTTCGAGGAACTGGGTACCGCGCACGGTGGAGAAATCCACCCGCTCGCGAGCAGGCCACGGCAGGCTCTCGAACCAGCGCAGCGCCTGTTTCTGGCCGGCAAGGTGCGGCGCCTTGTCCATCATGGCGATGGCACGCTCGCCCTCATGGCTCTCATCTGCTCCGGCACGCACCGGACAGGCCTGCACGCACTGACCACAACCGGTGCAATCCTCCGGATAGAGCTGCAAGGTGTAGCGGCTGTCGGGGAAGCCTCGGGCGGTGACGGGCACCGACTGAGCCGCCTCGGGGGCGGTTGCCAGCCAGTCCTGATGGTAGAACTTGGCCCGCAACGCCGCGTGGGGGCAAACAAAGACGCAGTTGCCGCACTGGATGCAGATATCCGAATTCCAGATCGGGATCTCGCGGGCGATATCACGCTTCTCGAAACGGCTGGTGGCGGTGGGGTAAGTACCATCCACCGGCAGCATGGAGACAGGGATCAGATCGCCACGTCCCGCCAGCATCTCGCCGGTGACCCGCTGGACAAACTCGCTGCCGCCGGGAGCCAGTGGCAACGGATAGTCGCTGATCTGCTCCTCACCGGCCGGGATCACCACCTTGTTGAGGTGAGCCAGGGTGTCATCTACCGCGGCGAAGTTACGTGCCACCACCTCGGGCCCCTTGCGGGCATAACTCTTCTCGATGCTCTCCTTGATCAGCGCAATGGCCTCGTCCCGCGGCAGCACCCCGGCCAGCGCGAAGAAGCAGGTCTGCATGATGGTGTTGATGCGATTGCCCATGCCGTTTTGCTCGGCCACCCGATCGCCATCGATGCAATAGAGCTGGATGTTGAGGGCGCGGATACGAGCCCGCAGCCGCTCGGGCAGCTGGCCCCACACCTTGTCGGCCTCATAGGGAGCATTAAGCAGCAGGGTCGCCCCTTCGGCGGCATGTTCCAGCAGATCCACCGACTCGACAAAGCCCCATTGGTGGCAACCGATAAAGCTCGCCTGTTCGATAAGCCAGGGGGCGTCGATCGCCTCGGGGCCAAAGCGCAGGTGGGAAACGGTGCGCGAGCCCGACTTCTTGGAGTCGTAGACGAAGTAGCCCTGAGCGTGGAAGCCTTCCAGCTCGCCGATGATCTTGATGCTGTTCTTGTTGGCACCGACCGTGCCATCGGCACCGAGGCCGAAGAAGAGTGCCCGCACCCGGCTGGCGGGCTCCAGATCACCAATCGGGTGCCAGTCAAGGCTCAGTCCCGAGACATCATCCAGGATCCCCACGGTAAAACGCGGACGCGGCGCATCGGATGCCAGCTCCTCAAACACGGCGGCGCACATGGCGGGAGTGAACTCTTTGGAGGATAGGCCATAGCGACCGCCACTGAGCCACGGCAGGCGCTTGATTAGGCCGCGCTGCAAGCCGTCGATGAGGGCGCTCTGCACATCCAGCAGCAGCGGCTCACCGCCCGCACCCGGCTCTTTGGTGCGATCCAGCACGGCGATGCGGCGCACGCTCGCGGGCAGCGCATTGAGCAGCGCCTGCACCGGGAAGGGGCGATAGAGGCGAATAACCAGCACTCCGGTCTTGCGATCCTGCTTATTGAGCCAATCAACCGTGGTGCGGGCGGTGGCCGCCCCCGACCCCATCAGCACGATGACGTCGGTGGCATCCGGCGCCCCGTGATACTCCACCAGCTGGTAGTGGCGACCGGTCAGCTCGCCGAGGCTATCCATGCACTGCTGCACCCGCGCCGGCACCGCTTCATAGAAGGGGTTGACGCTCTCGCGGGACTGGAAATAGGTATCCGGGTTCTGGGCCGTGCCACGCATCACCGGATGATCCGGGTTAAGGGCCCGGGCACGGTGAGCCCGTACCCAGTCGTTGTCGATCAGGGCACGAATTTCATCCTTGTGCAGCGCGGTGATCTTGTTCACCTCGTGGGAGGTGCGAAAACCGTCGAAGAAGTGGATAAAAGGCACCCGGCATTGCAAGGTGACGCTGTGGGCAACCAGCGCCAAATCCTGCGCCTCCTGCACCGAGCCGGAGGCAAGCATGGCAAAACCGGTGCTGCGCGCCGCCATCACGTCCTGATGGTCACCAAAAATCGACAGCCCCTGCGCCGCCAACGAGCGGGCCGCCACATGGAACACCGCCGAGGTCAGCTCGCCTGCGATCTTGTACATGTTGGGCAGCATCAACATCAGCCCCTGGCTGGCAGTGAAGGTGGTGGCCAGCGCCCCCGCCTGCAGGGCGCCGTGTACCGTACCGGCCGCCCCCCCTTCACTCTGCATCTCCACCACGGTGGGGATATTGCCCCACAGGTTGGTTTGTCTTTCATCAGCCCAGGCATCAGCCAGCTCGGCCATGGTCGAGCTCGGGGTAATGGGGTAGATGGCACACACTTCGCTCAGTTGATACGCCACCCGGGCCGCGGCTTCGTTGCCGTCGACCATGATCAATTCATGTTTCATAGGGACTCCTCTGGTTGGCGCAACTCGATAGCGTGGCAAGGGCATTGGTCGTGACAGGCACCGCAACCGGTGCAACGCTGCGCATCGACCTGATAACCCAAACCCGGTCCCAGCTTCTCGATAGCCTGCTCGGGGCAGCTGCCATAGCAGCCGTCACACTCAAAGCAGTTGCCGCAGGAGTAACAGCGGGCCGCCTCATAACGGGCAGCCACTTCATCCAGACCGCCGATGATCTCGCCAAAGTCGTCCCGCGCCGAAGCCGGTTTGACCGGCTGACTGCTGGCAGGGGCATGGGTCTGGAACCAGAGTTGCAACTGCTCCGGCCCAACCAGCGGATAAGAGAGCATCTTCTGGAAGTGGCGACCGCGCAGCCAGGCATCCATGTGGCGCGCTGCCTTCTTGCCATGACCGGTGGCGATGGTGACGGTGCGCTCGGAGGGCACCATGTCACCACCCGCAAACAGCCCGGCGACATCTGTCATCAGGTTGTCGCCAACCTGCACCACCCCCTCCTTGTTGACCCGCACCCCGGGGATGCTCTCCAGCACACTCAAGTCAACCTCCTGACCCAGGGCCAGAATGAGGGAGTCCGCTTCGAGGGTTTCAAACTTGCCGGTGGGTACCGGCTTGCCCTCTGCATCCAGCGCCATCACCTCGACTTCAATGCTGGTGTTGTCGAGCTGACGGATACTGCGCAACCAGTTGATCTTGATCCCCTCCTCCTCGGCCTCGTCGGCTTCAAAGGCGTGGGCGGGCATATGGTCCCGGTCGCGGCGATAGATGATCATCGCCTCTTCAACCCCGAGGCGGCGAGCAGTACGGGCTGCGTCCATGGCGGTGTTACCGCCGCCGTAGATCGCGACCCGCCGTCCCAGTTTGGGCGGTGGCAAGCCCCGCTCCTCGGCCAGACTGGCCTGCTCGAGGAAGCTCACCGCATCGAGGATCTTGCCCGCTTCCCGCGCCGGAATATCGACCCGCTTGGCCAGATGGGCGCCAATCGCCATAAAGACGGCATCAAAACCCCCCTCGTCGCGCTCGCGCAGCACGTTCTCCACCTTGTGGTTGAGGGTGAGGGTCACTCCGGCGGCCACGATGCGGGCCACCTCCCGATCCAGCACGTCGCGAGGCAAGCGGTAAGCGGGAATACCAAAGCGCAGCATGCCGCCAGCCAGCGGGCCCGCTTCGCGGATCTCCACCTGATGGCCAAGCCGGTTGAGGTGCCAGGCACAAGAGAGGCCGGAGGGGCCTGCACCGATCACCAGCACCTTCTTGCCGCTGGCAGGAGCTGGCGGGGCAGGCAACCAGCCCTTGGCCAGCGCCTCGTCACCAAGGAAACGTTCGATGGCGTGAATGGAGACGGCGTCATCAACCTGCCCGCGGTTGCAGGCGCTCTCGCAGGGGTGATAGCAGACCCGGCCATGAATGGCAGGCAGCGGATTTTCTTCGATCAAAGTCTGCCACGCCGCTTCGAAGCGGCCAGCCTGTGCCAGAGAGAGCCAGGCCTGAATATTTTCTCCGGCCGGGCAGGCATGATTACAGGGTGGCAGAGCCGGCCGCCAAACGGGTAGCCGAGTACGTACCGGGCCTGTTCCCGTTTTCTGGGAAAGATCCGGCAAAGGAGTCATATCTAGTTGTTTGCTCATACAGTGCTTTCTTCTTTTTGTTTTTGTGTGACGGCCCCACCCGATGGCACTTGCAAACCGTTTAACCGAGGCTGACGGTGGCCGGATGAGGAAGAAACGAAAGCGTTAGAAAGTGGCAACTGACCTGATAATGGCTGTTTTTTTATACTGTTTTGCGAATCAGGATCAAAAAATGTTGCATTTAATGAGCCGTTTGGAGCAGAACGTGACCGGGGTAACATCTTTCCCGGTTGACTCCAGCCCTTCTCTCACCAAGCTTGCAGTCAAGTGCAGGAAAACCTGACCAGCCGGTAGAACAGCGCCACTTTTTTTCAAAAAAAACTGCATGTATGAGGACCTTTCTGCCCCTCTGGGTAGAGAGAGGGCAGAGGGATTGCCCCCTCGCCAGGGAACCGTTATGTTCCTCTTTTCCCTGGCCACAGAGCCACTTCTCAAGGATACGAAGATGCCAAGGCTAGACAGCATTCAGCTCTACCCCATCAAATCGACCGCAGGTATCTCCCGCCCCCGCGCCCAGGTCACCCAGGAGGGGCTCACAGGGGATCGCCGCTACATGGTGGTCGAGCCTGACGGCACCTTTATCACCGCCCGCACTCACCCCCGGTTGCAACAGGTAGTGACCACCCCCATCGCCGGGGGATTGCAGTTGGTCTATCCGGGCTTGCTGCCGCTCACCCTGCTTGAGCGCAACTTCAACCTCACACCACAGCTCACCGGCGTCTGGGGCGACCGCTTCACCGCCCTGCACACCGACCCGAAAGCGGATGAGTGGCTGAGCCGGGTGGCTGGCGAGCAGGTCCAGCTGCTCTGGCTCGGGGAAGAGTCCGACCGTTTTCGCGAGAAAACCGGCACCCGGGTCAGCTTTGCCGATGGCTATCCCCTGCTGCTGATCAGCCAAGCCTCGCTGGATGACCTCAATCTGCGCTCCGATGCGCTGCACCAGATGAGCCAGTTTCGCACCAATCTGGTGGCAAGCGACACCCGCCCCTTCGAGGAGGACAGCTGGGTGCGCATCCGTATCGGTGAGGTAGAATTTCGGGTCGCCAAGCCCTGTAGCCGCTGCATCATGACCACGGTGGAGGCGGGAACCGATCGCTTCAACGCCCTGAAAGAGCCGCTGGCGACCCTCACCCGCTATCGGCGCGGCGAGAATGGCGAGGTTTACTTTGGCCAGAACCTGATCGCGCTGAATGAAGGGTGGATCGAGGCGGGCAGCGAGATCGAGGTACTGGAGACTACGCGCCCCCCTGTTTATCCCAACGCCGCGCCGAAAAAGCGCGAGCTGGTCTGTGTGGCCCGTGAACCGCTGGCGCGGGATCTGGAGACCTTCTGGTTCGAAGCCGCCGATGGCGAGCCCCTGCCCGACTATTTGCCGGGCCAGCATCTGCCCATCAGCCTCGATATCAATAACGAGCGCATTCAACGGTGCTATACCCTGAGCTCCACGCCGGAGCTGCCGGAGCGCTGCAGCATCAGCGTCAAGAAAGTGGGGGGCGGTCGCATCTCCCACTGGCTGCACCAGCAGATGCAGGTAGGTGACCGACTGCTGGCCGCCACTCCCACCGGCGAATTTCACCTTGGCTCCGAGCGCTCGCTGTTGCTGCTCTCGGCAGGCTCTGGCGTCACCCCCATGTTGTCCATCGCCCGCACCTTGCAGCTGCGGGATGAACTCGACGACGTGCACTTTATGCACCTGTGCCGCAGCGAAGCGGATATTCCCGCCGCCAGCGAGCTGCACGCCATGGCGCAGCAGGGAATGACCCTCACGATTATCCTGAGCCAGCCGGACAGCCACTGGCAGGGGCAGAAAGGGCGGCTTGGCGATGAACATCTCGCGCTGGTCAAAGGGTTGGCCGGACGGGAGGTCTTTATCTGCGGCCCCCACGGCTTTATGGCCGACGCGGCGGCAAAAGTGGCAACCCGTGGCGTACCTGCCGCACGCATCAAGCAGGAAAGCTTTGGCGGCGCCATTCTCTCGGTTTCCCGCGCTCATCAGGCGGTGCAGCTACGCATCGGCGAGCGGGAGTTTGTCGGCAACAATCAGGGCACCATCCTCGATCAGGCCAGCAAGCAGGGGATGGAGCTGCCCTGGAGCTGCCGCGCCGGGATCTGCGGCAGTTGCAAGCAGACACTGGTTTCCGGTGAGGTCGACCACCCCGATGCCCCCGCCATCAGCGCCGCCGAGCGAGCCGAGGGCAAGATCCTCACCTGCTGCGCGGTGCCACTGACCGATCTGGTGATCGAGCCGCGCTAACCAGAAGACCGGGGAGTTGACCCCGGTCATATTTTGGTAACTTTATTCGGTTGAATCCTTCCCTTTTCGTCCTCTCCTACCGGAAAAACCGTGTTTCCTTCCTATACTCTCAGGGCAAAAAGCCTTGCCAGCCATCAACTTGGCAATGCGCCACAAGACGCCCCCTGATGAGAATAAGGACGCTCCACCATGGAACAGAACAAGCCCGCCTTTCAGCTCAACCTGTTGCTATCCGTCATCACCCTGATCCTGCTGTCACTGGTTTTTTTCGCCTACAGCTGGGCCGGGAAACAGCTGGAAGAGAGCTATCAACAACAATATGTCTCCTACCTGCTGGCCGATGAGCTGCGCCAATCCTCCGATGACCTGACCCGACTCGGCCGCACTTACGTCATCACCAAGGATCCCGCCTACGAGCAGCAATACATGCGGATCCTGGCCATTCGCAACGGCGAACAGCCCAGACCCGAAGGTTATAACCGTATCTACTGGGACTTTGTCGCCGCCAACGGCCAAAATCCACGCCCCGACAGCAATGTTCGCCGCGGTCTGATCGATCTGATGAAAGATGCCGGTTTCACCGACGCGGAGCTCGCCAAGCTCAATGAGGCCAAAAACAACTCGGATGCGCTGGTCAACACCGAGGTCGCCGCGTTCAAGCTGGTGCAGCAGACGGATGGTGACCTGGTTGCCAACCAGCAAAAGGCCATCGCCATGATGCATGACAAGGCCTATCACCAGAACAAGGGGCGTATCATGTCCCCCATCGATGACTTCTACGTGATGATGGAAGGACGCAACCAGGAGGCGGTCGAGAGCGCCATCGCCACTACCGATATGCTGCGCTATCTCTTTATTGCCCTTGGTCTGGTTCTGATGTTCTTCCTCTGGCGCACCTATCGCTCCCTGCTCGATCTGGTGGGCACCTCGGTCGAACAGCTCAAGACCGATCTCCATCTGCTGGCAGAAGGGGACTTCTCGCGCCCCATCAAGGTACCGCAAGGATCGAAAGAGAGTCTGATCGGCCTGCTCGGCAGCATGCAGACTACCCTGAAAGGGATCATCGCCAAGGTCTCCCACTCCACCGAAGAGTTGTCCGACTCTGCCGACAGCATCGCCCAGATCGCCGAGCAGACCGCCCGGTTCGCCACCTCCCAGCAGAGCAGCACCCAGACCATGGCCGCCGCCATCGAGGAGCTGGTAGTGAGCATCAGCCACCTCTCCGACAACGCCACCCATGCCGACGAGCTCAGCAAGGTCTCCGCCAACACCCTGGAGGAGGGTTCCGGCGTCATTAAAGAGACTCTCGGTAGCATCGAGCATATCTCCACCACAGTAGGCGAGGCGGCCAGCACCATCTCCGAGCTCAACGGTCATACCCAGCAGATTTCGGAGATCATCGGAGTGATCCGCGGTATCGCCGATCAGACCAACCTGCTGGCCCTCAACGCGGCCATTGAAGCGGCGCGGGCGGGTGAACAAGGGCGCGGCTTTGCAGTAGTCGCCGACGAGGTGCGCAATCTGGCCAGCCGCTCAGCGGCCTCAACCCAGCAGATCACCGGCATGATCAGCAAGATCCAGAGCGGGGCGGATGCCTCCATCCGCAGCATGGAGAATACGGTCAACAACGTCTCCCGCGGGGTGACGCTGGCCAACCAGACCGGTGAGGCTATTGCCAGTATCCAGAGTCACGCCTCCAACCTCACCGGCCTGATGGGGGAGATCAGCCACACTCTGCGCGAGCAATCCACCGCCGCCAACGAGGTGGTCTCCACCGTGGGCAACATCACCTCCCTCTCCGAGCAGTCGGGGGATGCCGCCCGCCATGTGTCGCAAGAGGCGGCCAAGCTCAAGCAACTGTCACGGGTGCTGCGCCAGGAGATGGGGCACTTCAAACTTTAAAAAACGCTGCAAAGCAAAACGGCTGCCCGAAGGCAGCCGTTTTTTATGCGGGGTTACCCCTGCAATTGAGCATCCATCAACCACGCAGGGCGGCGATGCGCTGCTCGATGGGCGGGTGGCTCATGAACAGCTCGCTCATGGAGCGCTTGCCGTTGATACCAAATGCCATCATGGAGCCTTCCAACTGCGGCTCGGCACCGCGAGAGAGGCGCTCAAGGGCGGCAATCATCTTGTCACGACCGGCCAGCTTGGCGGCACCGGCATCGGCACGGAACTCGCGCTGACGGCTGAACCACATGACGATGATGGAGGCCAGAATACCGAACAGCATCTCCAGCACAAACACGGTGATCATGTAGGCAAAACCGCCACTGCTGCTGCTCTCTTCATCATTGTTGGAGCTGAAGAAGTTGCTGATAACGCCGGCCACGATGCGGGCAAAGAACATCACGAAGGTGTTCACTACCCCCTGGATCAGGGTCAGAGTCACCATGTCACCGTTGGCTACGTGGCTCACCTCGTGGGCCAGCACCGCTTCAGCCTCGTCACGGCTCATGCTGTAGAGCAGGCCGGAGGAGACAGCCACCAGCGAGTCGTCACGGCGGGCACCGGTAGCAAACGCGTTCATCTCGGGAGAGTCGTAGATCCCCACTTCCGGCATCTGGATCCCCGCTTCACGGGCCTGACGGGCCACAGTGCTCACCAGCCAGTGTTCGGTCTCGTTACGGGGTTGCTCGATGACCTGGACGCCATAGCTGCGCTTGGCCATCCACTTGGACATCAGCAAGGAGATAAAGGAACCGCCAAAACCGAACACGGCACAGAACACCAACAGGCCGGAAATGCTGGACTTGTTGATCCCCAGAACCGAGAACAGGATATTGAGCACCACCCCCAGCACCAGCATGACGGCCAGGTTGGTCACCAGGAATAGCATAATTCGCTTCATATAAACTCCTTGTGAAGATAAGAGACATGACCGGGGATCACTCGGGATCCCCACCTAGTCATGTTAATGTCGACATTCTAGGGAGCGTCGATGAATGTTCGCTGAATATGCAGTTACAGGAGCGGCGAGATATCGAGACGCCCTTGCAAATTGGCCTCAAGTGGATTGTTTATAAACGGAATTTCACCGAGGAAGGGGGCAGGCAGCAGGCCCCTGAGGGTGTCCAGATTTTCCTGATAATGGCTCATTGAACCATGGAGCCGATTAATTACCCAACCCGCTACCGGCAACTGATCGTTGCGAATGGCGGCAAAGGTAAGGAGCGCATGGTTGAGGCAGCCCAGCTTGGCACCCACCACCATAATCACCGCCATGTTCTCCTGTTTCACCCAGTCCGACAGCAGGTGCTGCCGGTCGAGCGGCAGATACCAGCCCCCCGCCCCCTCGACGATGGCAAGCTCGGCACCCGCCTGCTCGATCTTGCGCAGCCCTCCGCTCAACCCCTTCATGGTAATGGGCTGGCGCGCCTCGCTGGCAGCGATGTGGGGCGCGATCGGCGGTTCATAAGCAAACGGATTGACTACCTCGTAAGGCAGCGGCAAGCTCGCCGCCTCTTGCAACAGAACAGCATCGAGGTTGCGCAGCCCCTCAGGGGTGCGGGCACAGCCTGCAGAGACCGGCTTGTAACCGGCGCAGCGGATCCCCTGTGCGCTGAGCTCCCGCAACAGGGTGCGCGCCACCAGCGTCTTGCCCACATCGGTATCGGTACCGGTAATAAAAAATGATTTCATCCTGTACTCTCCTTGGCAGGAAAGGGCTCGCGGCACCCTTCCCTGTAATACTCAGGCCGGTTCAGCAAGGCTTGCCGAGATGGCCCAGACAGACCCGGTAGCTGGCCACCAGCTGGCCATCGGGCTGACGAAATGCTTCATATGCCTGAGCCAGCCGCTGTAATCTGGCACGGCCACTCAGTCCGGCGGGAGCACTGCGGGCCCCCTCGTCATTGATCTGGTTTGCCCCGATCCCCTTGAGATCGCGCAGCAGCTGCGGCAATTCAAGATAGGCGAGTTCCCAGGTGATGCAGCGCAATTCAGGGGCCGATATGCCTGCAGCAGCGAGCGCCTGCTCCAATTGTGGCAGGCTGAGGAAGCGGTTGACATGGGCACGGCCATCAACTTGCTGCCAGGCTGCGCGCAACTGCCAGAGCGAGTCGTCCAGCAGGGTGGCGAAGAAGATCTGGCCGCCGGGTTTGACTACCCGCAGCAGCTCGGCGAAGGCCTGCGCCGGTCGCTCACACCACTGCAGCGCCAGGCTGGAAAAGACCCAGTCGAACGCGTTATCCGCAAAGGGCAACTGCTCGGCATCACCACACACCAGCCGGGCGCCGCTGCCCCGCAGGGCCGCCTGCTCCAGCATGCCAGGAGCGAGATCCAGCCCGGTCAACTCGGCGCAGCGCGTGGCAAGGGTAGGCAAGAAGAAGCCGGTACCGCAGCCCAGATCCAACCCGCTCACCGTCAGATCAGTACCAACCGGTCTGTCCGGCATCAATTCGAGCAGCGCCTGACCCACCTCCTGCTGAAAGCGGGCGTGGGCATCGTAATGACGAGCTGCCGCGCCGAAACGGCGAGCGAGCTGCGCCTTGTCCACCGTTTGAAAACGCTCAGCCATGGCTAGCCTCCCCCAACCGTCGTCGCTGCAGGGCAGATCCCCAAGGCATCGAGCAGGCGATCCACATCCTGTTCGCGGTGAGCGGCACTCAGGGTAATGCGCAGCCGCGCCGTACCGACCGGCACCGTAGGCGGACGAATAGCGCTCACCCAGACGCCGTATTCACGCAACCGCTCGGCCAGTTGCAGCGCAGCACTGCTCTCCCCCACCAGCAGCGGCTGGATGGGGGTATCACTGGCCCCAAGCTGCCAGCCCAACCCCGCGGCCCCTTGCCGGAAGCGGGCGATCAGCTGACCAAGATGAGCACGAGCATCATCGGCGGCACGCACCAGTTCGATACTCTTGCTGACCGCACAAGCCTGCGCAGCGGGCATATGGGTGCTGTAGACATAGTGGCGGGCGAAGTTGACCAGATAATCAACCAGCTCGCGACTACCGCCGACAAACGCGCCAGCCACCCCGAGCGCCTTGCCAAAAGTGCCCATCTGGATGTGCACGCTGGCGGGTTCCACCCCTTGCGCCGCCAGGGTGCCGCGCCCCTCTGGACCCAACACACCGAGACCATGGGCATCGTCGATCATCAGCCAGTTACCGCTCTGGCCTGCCAATGCTGCAAGTTCAGCCCAGGGAGCCTGATCCCCATCCATGCTGAACACCCCCTCCGAAACAATCAGTCCGCGATTTGGCTCAAGCTGCCGTGCAAGGGCCGCCATATCGTTGTGGCCAAAGCGCTTCATCTTGCAGGGAAGCTGGCTGCCCATCTCCTGCAGGGAGGCGTGGTTGAGTTTGTCCTGCCACAGCAGATGCTCCTTGCCGAGCAGTGCCTTGAGCACTGCCTGATTGGCGGAAAAGCCGCAGTTGAACAGCAGCACCGCCTCCACCCCGAGCCACTCGGCCAGGGTCTCTTCCAGCTGCTGGTGAGCGCGGCTGTAACCGGTCACCAGCGGTGAGGCGCCGGAACCCGTGCCATAACGCTCAATCCCCGCTTTAAAGGCAACTTTGATGGCGCCGTGATCCGCCAGCCCCAGATAGTCGTTGGCGGAAAAGTTGAGGTATTCGCGCCCCGCTACCCTGAGGCGCCCGCCACTCGCCCCGTCGGTCGCGATGCGGTTGCGCAACAAATCAGCCTGCTTGCGCTCGGCCAGCGCTGCGCCCAATGTGAAAGGCCCTGTTACCGCAAGGCCGTTCATGACCGCACGGCCCCAACGCGGGGGCGGGTGGCGTCATAAAACATCTCGGCAGGCTCGCTCTGACGGCTCACCTCTGCCAGCAGCTCCTCTTCTTGAACCTGATCCGGCTTCTGGGCGCGCTGGGCGGGGCGAATGCCGAGCCGCTTGAACAGTTGCATGTCGCTGTTCTCGTCCGGGTTGGGGGTGGTCAGCAGTTTGCAGCCATAGAAGATGGAGTTGGCGCCCGCCATAAAGCACAGCGCCTGCATCTGCTCGTTCATCTTCTCCCGCCCGGCAGAGAGGCGCACGTGGGAGGCGGGCATCATGATCCGCGCCACGGCGATGGTGCGGATAAATTCGAACGGGTCGAGGTTCTCCTGGTTCTCCAGCGGCGTCCCCTTCACCTTGACCAGCATGTTGATGGGCACGCTCTCCGGGTGGCGCGGCAGATTGGCCAGTGCCATCAAGAGGCCCGCCCGATCCTTCGCCTGCTCGCCCATGCCGACGATACCGCCGGAGCAGACCTTCATGCCGGCGCCGCGCACATGCTCCAGCGTATCGAGCCGATCCTGATAGGTACGGGTGGAGATGATCTCGCCGTAAAACTCCGGCGAGGTATCGAGATTGTGGTTGTAGTAATCGAGCCCCGCGGCCCCCAGACGCGCCGCCTGATCGGCGGTGAGCATCCCTAGCGTCATGCAGGTCTCCATACCAAGCCCACGTACCTCCTCAATCATCCGGATGATGTAGGGCATGTCCTTCTCTTTGGGGTTGCGCCAGGCGGCCCCCATGCAAAAACGGGACGAGCCGTTGGCCTTGGCTTCGCGGGCCCGCTCCAGCACCTTCTCCACCTCCATCAGCCGTTCGGCCTCAAGGCCGGTGTGATAGCGGGCACTCTGGGGGCAATATTTGCAATCCTCCGGACAGGCGCCGGTCTTGATGGAGAGCAAGGTGCTCACCTGCACTTCGTTCGGATCAAAATGAGTACGGTGGACGCTCTGGGCCTGAAACAGCAGATCGTTGAATGGCAGAGCAAACAGGGCCTGAACCTCGGCAAGCGTCCAGTCATGACGAAGGGCGTGACCGCCCGCGGTGAGAGCATTCATACATGGCTTCCGGTTGTTATTAGTGGGATCCTGCGCCCGCCATCCTTGCAAAAGGTCTTTGCAAAAGCATGGGCGCAAAACCCGCCGCTGGGCTCGTGCGAATCGTGATGTGCGCAGAGCCAAGTGGCTGAAATTGTTGGCTAGTGTAGAGAGCCCGCGTAGACTGTCAACACCGACCAGATCAAACCAATTGACAACAGAACAACAAATGACCAATCAAGAATTCGACCTGCACCACGTCTGGCACCCCTATACCTCCCTCACCCATCCCCTGCCCTGCTATGAAGTGGCCAGCGCCAAAGGGGTGACCCTCACCCTCAGCGATGGCCGCGAACTGGTGGATGGCATGAGCTCCTGGTGGGCTTGCGTGCACGGTTATCAGGTGCCGGAACTGGACGCTGCGGCCACCGCCCAGCTCGGCAAGATGTCTCACGTGATGTTTGGCGGCCTGACCCACGCCCCGGCGGTCGAGCTCTGCCGCAAGCTGGTGGAGATCACCCCGACCGGGCTGGATCGGGTATTTCTGGCCGATTCCGGTTCGGTAGCGGTGGAAGTGGCGCTCAAGATGGCGCAGCAGTACTGGCACGCCAAGGGCACCCCAAAAGCCAAATTTGTCGCCCTGCGCAGCGGTTATCACGGCGATACCTTTGGCGCCATGAGCGTCTGCGATCCGGACGGCGGCATGCACGAGCTCTACAAGGGGTTCCTGCCCGAGCACCATTTTGTCGAAGCCCCGAGCTGTCGCTTCCACGCCGAGTGGGACGAGCAGTGCGTGGTGGAGCTGGCAACGCTGGTAGCCGATCATCACGAGGAGATCGCCGCCATCGTGCTCGAACCCATCGTGCAAGGAGCTGGCGGCATGCGCTTCTACCATCCCCGCTACCTGCAGTGGGTGCGCGCCCTGTGCGACGAGTTCGGTGTGCTGCTGATTGCCGACGAGATCGCCACCGGCTTTGGCCGTACCGGCCAGCTGTTTGCCTGCGACTGGGCCGGCATCACTCCCGACATCATGTGTCTGGGCAAGGCGCTCACCGGTGGCTATCTCACCCTCTCGGCGACCCTGACCACCGAGCATGTAGCCCGCACTATCTGTGACGGCAAGGCGGGGGTCTTTATGCACGGACCCACCTTTATGGGCAATCCGCTTGCCTGTGCGGTGGCCAACGCCTCCATCGATCTGCTGCTGGCATCGCCGTGGCAGGAGAGAGTGCGCGCCATCGAACACCAACTGCGTACCGAGCTGGTGGAGTTGACCCTCCACCCGGCAGTCGCTGACGTGCGGGTGCTCGGCGCCATCGGGGTGGTGGAGATGAAAGAGCGGGTGGATGTGGCGCGTATCCAGCGCAAATTCGTTGAGCTGGGCGCCTGGATCCGCCCCTTTGGCAAACTGGTCTACCTGATGCCCCCCTTCGTCATCACCCCCGAAGAGCTGCGGGTATTGACCGGCGCCATCAGCCGAGCGATTGCCGAGGGCGAGTTTTAAGGCAAACAGCGGGCGGCCATCTTGGCCGCCCATTTGACAACCTGCATTTGATGCATGGCGATGACAACTTTATCGTTCTTACTTACAAGAATGTGAACAAAGCACCAGACCTGAGTCGTTATGAGAGGTAAACTGCTGCGGTTTTACCATCAAGAAAGATTGCTCATGCGCCTCTCCATTGCTGCCAAAATCAACTTCTTCCTGCTCTTCATCTTCTCCATGGTTCTGGTCTTCTCTGCCGCTTATCAGGCGGTGCGCGAGCGCGATCTCATCCTGACTCTTATCAAGGAGCAGAGCCGCGAGCAGACTGAAGCCTATTTCGACGGTCTCAATATGTTGATGCTGACCGGCAAGATGGATGCCCGCGATACCCTGCGCGCCAAGTTTCTCAACCACGCCCATGTGGAGGATGCCCGCATCGTCCGTGGCGACGCGGTGAGCAAACAGTACGGACCTGGACGCGCGGCTGAGCAGAGCAAGGATGTGTACGATGAGCTGGCACTGGCAGGTAAAGGGAGTCTGGAGGTGGTCCACAACGGTATGCACAGCCGCCTGGTGGTGACCAGACCGCTGCTGGCCAGGAAGGATTTTCGTGGCACCGACTGCACCAGCTGTCATCTGGTACCTGAAAACAGCGTACTGGGGGCGGTGCGCTTCGACTACTCCCTCGATACCCTCTTTACCCGGGTCGAGCAGAACATCCTCACCTCGGCACTGATCCTCACCGGCATCTTCGGGCTGGGGCTGCTGCTGACCCTCTGGGTCATCCGCACCTGGATCGTGCGTCCCCTCAACCAGTTGACCCGCTCCATGGAGGAGGCCACCGATCTGCACGACTTCGGCCATCGGCTGGAGGGGGATGATGGCGACGAGATTGGCCGGGTGGCCGTGGCCTACAACCAGATGCTCGACAGCGTGGAGCGCCAGCTGGGCAAGCGCCCTGCCTGTGGCACGCGGGATAATCAGCAGACCTGCCCGCCGGGCAAGCCGCAGCGCTCAGAAGACTAGAGATAGTAGAAAAGCAGGCTGGAGATAAGCACAAGCAGCAGGATCGCCAGATGGACGTGACGGGCGTCCTCCCGGCGGCGATGGCGTTTGCGGCCGACGAATAGCGCCACCAGCGTCAACAGGCAGCAACCCCAGAGGCCGTGCAGCAACCAGGGGGTGAACACCGGGTCCCATCCGGCCCGCACCTTGGCACCGCCATAAACCAGAAACCCGTAGGCCACTTCGGGACGAGCATAGTGATAGAGCGAGAGCAGCACGATAAAACCGCTCCAGCAGAGCAACACCAACCCCTGCAACACCCGTGTCAGCCAATCGGGCCCATGCCGCCGATCTTTCACCCGCCTCTCCTGCATCCATAACACGCGTGTTGAGCAAACCACGCCGAAAACCCCACCAGAGTCCGACATTTTTGCTTGTTTATCAAACCTGCGCGGGTAAGATTGACGGCTTAGTCTGCCATGGTGGGCCATCTGTGCCCTGGCCAGACTCCCTCATGTTGCAAATAGCGCTGCAAGAACAAGCTGGAGACAATATTTCGATGACGCACGCATCCGTAGTTGATGTGCTGACCGGTAAACATGCGGTTGGCACCACCCAAACTGTAAAAGGGTGGATCCGGACTCGCCGTGATTCCAAGGCGGGGATCTCATTTTTGGCCATTTCCGATGGCTCCTGTTTCCATCCGGTACAGGCTGTTGTCCCCAATTCCCTGGCCAATTACGAGAATGAAGTGCTGCGTCTGACCACCGCCTGCTCCGTGGAAGTGACCGGTGTGGTTGCCGCCTCTCAGGGCAGCGGCCAGGCTTTCGAACTGCAAGCGACCGAGGTCAAGGTAGTCGGCTGGGTCGAAGATCCGGACACCTACCCGATGGCCGCCAAGCGCCACAGCATCGAGTACCTGCGTGAACAGGCCCACCTGCGCCCGCGCACCAACATCGTTGGTGCCGTGAGCCGCGTTCGTCACTGCCTGGCGCAAGCCATCCACCGCTTCTTCCACGAAGAGGGTTTCCTCTGGGTTGCAACCCCGCTCATCACCGCCTCTGACACCGAAGGTGCTGGCGAGATGTTCCGTGTCTCCACCCTGGATCTGGAAAACCTGCCGCGCACCGACGCAGGCAAGGTGGACTACAACGAAGATTTCTTTGGCAAAGAGTCGTTCCTGACCGTATCCGGCCAGCTGAACGCTGAAACCTATGCCTGTGCCCTCTCCAAGGTCTATACCTTCGGTCCGACCTTCCGCGCCGAAAACTCCAACACCAGCCGTCACCTGGCCGAGTTCTGGATGGTTGAGCCGGAAGTGGCCTTCAACGATCTGGCTGACAACGCCGCCCTGGCCGAAGCCATGCTGAAGTACGTCTTCAACGCCGTACTGGCCGAGCGTCGCGATGATCTGGAGTTCTTTGCCCAGCACGTCGACAAAGAGGTCATCGAGCGTCTTGAGCGTTTCGTCGCCTCCGACTTCGCCCAGATCGACTACACCGACGCCATCGAAGTGCTGAAAAACTGCGGCAAGAAGTTCGAGTTCCCGGTCTCCTGGGGTATCGATCTCTCCTCCGAGCACGAGCGCTATCTGGCCGAGGAGCACTTCAAGTCTCCGGTGGTAGTGAAGAACTACCCGAAAGATATCAAGGCCTTCTACATGCGCCTCAACGACGACGGCAAGACCGTGGCCGCCATGGACGTACTGGCTCCGGGGATCGGCGAGATCATCGGTGGCTCCCAGCGTGAAGAGCGTCTGGACGTGCTGGACGCCCGCCTGGCCGAGATGGGGCTGAACAAGGAAGATTACTGGTGGTACCGCGACCTGCGTCGCTTCGGTACCGTGCCGCACTCCGGCTTCGGTCTGGGCTTCGAGCGTCTGGTAGTCTACGTAACCGGTATGGGCAACATCCGCGACGTGATCCCGTTCCCGCGCACTGCACGCACCGCCGAGTTCTGATCTGCGGCACCTTGCCACTGCATCTTGAAAGCCGACTTCAGAGTCGGCTTTTTTATTGCCCCCTTTATGGGTGATACTCAGAACCAATCGGCACAAGGAACGCGTCGCCCATGGGATATCGCCTGCTTCTGGTACTGTTATTACTGCTCTTCCCCCTGCGGCTGCTAGCCGATCCGGTCCGGCTGACCACCTTAGAATGGCCCCCCTACACCAGCCAGAGCCTGCCCGATGGCGGCCTTATCGGCCATATCGTCAAACGCGCCTTTGCCGAAGCGGGACTGCAGGTGGAGTTCGACTTCTACCCCTGGCAACGGGCAATGTGGCTGGCCGCCGACCCCAACCAGCACTACAGCGGCTACTTCCCCAAGTATTTCGCCGATAATCTGGACAAGCGATGGCATATGTCCGCTAGTGTGGGTAATAGCGAACTGGGTATGGCGCAGCAAGCAGGCCCCCTGATCCGGTGGCAGCGACTCGAAGAGCTCGCCCCCTACCGGATCGGCGTAGTGGCAGGCTATATCAACACCCGTGAATTTGATGACCTGATGACCAGCAAGCGCCTCAACACCTTTGCGGTTGATGAGGATCGGCTCAATCTGCGCAAATTGCAGCGCAACCGGCTTGATCTCGCCGTCATCGATCGGGATGTCTTCTACTGGCTGCTCCGGCACGATAGCAAACTCAATCCGGCTGCATTGCAATTCAACCCGAAGATCCTCGAGCGCAAGAGCCTGCATATCATGTTTCGCCCCGATCAACAGGCTCTGCAACAGCGGGTGGCCAACGCCATCACCAAACTCGATATTGCACAGTTGAGCGAGGATTATCAGCGCCGCTACCTGCAAATGCCGCCCGCCGCCAAATAACCAGTACACTGAAGTGACAGCTTGCGAGTAAAGAAGCTATGAACACCCTGTTTTTGGCGATCTTCTCCTGTGATTTCGCCCTTTTTCACCCCCGCGTCGGTGGCTCGATGAGCCACCCCTTTGGATGAGATAATGACTCAATGGTGTCTCTTCGAGTGATACCGGACGGCAGCAAAATTGTTTATTTTGTCAGTAAGTGGTTTTTAAGTGGTTTAATCAAAAATTCATCGAGTTATTGAAGTAACTCAATTTTTTCACTAATACGGGGGAGCAGAATAGCAACTAACCCTTTTGGGCTAACTAACACAGACAATGACAATTCATGGTTCAGGCTACCCGCGGCAACATGGGTTGAATCACACGAGGTAATGGAATGATCTTGATGGAATTTTTGGTGGTACTCGGCTGCTTGCTGCTGGGTACCCGCTTTGGGGGCATGGGACTTGGTCTCATCAGTGGTATCGGTCTTTTCCTGCTGACCTTCGTCTTCGGCCTGGTGCCGGGCGAACCGCCGGTACAGGTGATGCTGACCATTCTGGCGGTGATCGGCTGTGCCGCCACCCTGCAGACTGCCGGTGGCCTCAACCTGATGATGCAAGTGGCCGAGCGCCTGCTGCGCCGTCACCCGCAATACATCACCATTCTGGCGCCGCTGACGACCTGGACCCTCACCTTCCTGTGCGGTACCGGTCACGTGGTCTACACCATGTTCCCCATCATCGCCGACATCGCGCTGCAGAAGAACATCCGTCCCGAGCGCCCGATGGCCGTCGCTTCCGTTGCCTCCCAGATGGCAATCTGTGCCTCCCCGGTCTCCGTTGCTGTGGTCTCCATGGTCTCCATTCTGGCTGCCGGTCACGGTATCGGTCAGGCCTATGGCCTGCTCGACATCCTGATGGTTGCCATCCCCTCCTCCCTGACCGGTGTGGTCATGGCTGCCCTGTGGAGCCTGCGCCGCGGCAAGGATCTGGATCAGGACGAAGAGTTCCAGGCCAAGATCAAGGATCCGGAACAGCGCGCCTTCATCTATGGCGGCGGTGAAACCCTGCTCAACACCAAGTTCCCGAAAGAGGCCTACTGGTCTACCTGGATCTTCTTCGCCGCCATCGCTGCCGTGGTACTGCTCGGTGCCAACGAAGGGCTGCGTCCGGTGTTCACCATCAAGGACAAGACCGGCCCGCTCTCCATGAACCTGGTGATCCAGATGATGATGCTGATCGCCGGTGCCATCATCCTGATGCGCTGCAAGGTCAAGCCGGGTGATATCTCCAATGGCGCGGTCTTCAAGGCCGGCATGGTCGCTATCTTCTCCGTATTCGGGGTTGCCTGGATGAGCGAAACCTTCTTCCAGGCCCACATGCCGCTGCTTAAAGAGACCCTGGCCCACGTGGTACAGGCTCAGCCCTGGACCTACGCGCTGGTGCTGTTCCTCATCTCCAAGCTGGTGAACAGCCAGGCCGCCGCCCTGACCGCCATCGCCCCCATGGGTCTGGCACTGGGCGTGGAGCCGAAACTGCTGATCGCCTTCCTGCCAGCCAGTTACGGCTACTTCGTGCTGCCGACCTACCCGAGCGATCTGGCCTGTATCGGTTTTGACCGCTCCGGTACCACTCGCATCGGCAAGTTCATCATCAACCACAGCTTCATCATTCCGGGGCTGATCGGGGTGAGCAGCGCCAGTGCCGTGGGTTATCTGCTGACCACCATTTTGCTGTAATCGCAGCGGCGTTTATCACGTCCTTGCTCAACGGGCCCCATCGCGGGCCCGTTGTTTTTTTGCGTTACGATTGACCCATCCGCTTTACCTGCGCCCCCGCCACTGGGTAGCATGCCCCCTCGTTCACCACCGGATCTCCCCTATGTCTCGCGTCATCCTGCTCTGGAGCGGTGGCAAAGATGCCATGCTGGCTCTCTATCATGCCCGCGAAGCAGGTCATCAGGTGGTGGCACTGGCCACCTTTGCTCCCCCTGCGCCCCGGTTTCTGGCTCACCCCTTGCCGCTGGTGCACCGTCAGGCGGCGGCCCTCGGGCTACCTCATCAGCTGGTCACCATCGAAGCGCCGTTTGAGCAGAGCTATGAGACGGCGCTCAGCCGCTTGCAGCAAGAGTGGAACCTCGACGGCGTGGTGACCGGCGATATCGACAGCGTGGGGGGCGCGCCAAACTGGATCCGCGAGCGCTGCCGCACGCTCGGGCTAACCGTCCACACCCCGCTCTGGCAGCAATCTCGCCAAGCCTTGCTGGCCGAGATGCTGACACGCGGCATCGTCGCTCACCTATCCTGTGTCGACACCCGGGTGCTGGCCCCCGAGTGGGTCGGACGCACGCTGGATGCCGCCACCCTCAGCGATCTGCAGCAACTGGCCGAGCGCGAGGGCTTCGATGCCTGCGGCGAGCAGGGGGAGTACCACACCATGGTGACCGACGGCCCGGGATTTGCAGCCCCGCTACGCCTCGATGACTGGCGGGTGGTGCGCCAGGATCATCTGGCCTATCTGGCCGAGCCGCAGGGGTAACGGCCTCAAGCCAGCAGCCCACTCGCTCAGCGCGCGAAAAATCGAGATAAAAAAAGCGGGAGGCAATAGCTTCCCGCTTGGGTTTGACCGGGCCAATTTTGAACGGGCCAATAACGACCCGAACAAGGGATAAACCGGCTTATTTTGCCAGCTTGCCCAGCACCCGCTGCAGCAGGCGGATGCGCGGCTCGATGCTGTCGAGCAGCAGGAATTCGGCCTCCGAGTGGAAGCCGCCGCCCATGGGGCCGAAGCCATCCAGCGACGGTACGCCAGCAGCGGCGGTAAAGTTGGCATCGGAGCCGCCACCGGCCTCCAGCCAGTTGAAGGTGATCCCCTCCTCTTTCGCTGCCGCCGCCACCAACGCCATCACGGCCTCGGTGTCGCCATTGGGGCGCATCGCAGGCTTGAAGGTCTGGCGATCCACCTCGACCCGGCATCCCACGAGGAAGGGATTGTTGGCCATAAAGGTGAGCCGGTCGTGCACCGCTGCCGCCTCTTCGTTGCTCCAGAAGCGCAAATCCACGATCGCCTCGGCAAAGTCCGGCACCACATTGACGCCGGTACCGCCCTGTACCACCCCGACGTTCATGGTGGTGCCCGTGGTCATGTTGACCTGCTCATTGATGGCCAGCACCCAATGCGCGAGCTCGGTAATGGCGGAGATCCCCTCGGTCAGGGCCGAGCCTGCGTGGGAGGCTTTGCCGTGGAAGGTGATGCGATACTTGGCATTGCCTTTGCGGGCGCTGATGAGGTCGCCGTTCGGGCGCGCCGCTTCAGCCACCAGCACGCAGCCGCTCTGTTTGGCCTTCTCGACCAGCCAATCCTTCGACCAGGGGGAACCGACCTCCTCGTCGCAGTTGTAGCAGACCAGCACCTTGAGCTTGGCCAGCAGGGCGGGATCCATCTCTTTCAGGGCATACCAGAGAGAGAGCAGGCCGCTCTTCATATCCGACACGCCGGGGCCAAAGGCTTGATTGCCTTCGATTTTAAGCGGGCGCTTGGCTGCGGTTCCCTCGGGGAAGACAGTATCCATGTGGCCACACAGCATCACGTCGTAGTGCTCGGCGCCCGGTGCATTGGTGATCTCGAGGCAAGGGCCGCACTCGGCGGCGAACTGGTGACGGGTCACCTGCCAGCCGATGGCCTCATATTTCTCGGTCATGATGTCGGCCACTTTCGCCACCCCGGCCGGGGTGCGGGTGCCGCAATCGAGATTGATAAGCGGGGCCAGGTCGGCCAGATAGGTATCGAGGGAAAACGGGCGCTTGAGGTTGGTCATTATCTTCTCCATGAAACAATCTGCGAAAAAAGCAGCTTGTTTTTGCAACAATGCGGAACGGCGGGCTGTCACCCCCGCCTTGCCAACAGCGGTCAGCCAGCCCGAACCGGGTGGCCGACCGCCCTGTAAATCACAGCTTTTACATGAACAGCAGATAGTTGAGGGTCAACGCCGTCACCAGCGCCCCCGCCATGGGCACGCAGGTGCGCTTGACCACCACGAAGGGGGAGACCTTGGCGATACCCGCACAGGCGATCAGCACCGCCGCGATGGGGGAGATGGAGCGACCGATGCTGGAGGCAAGCTGCATCGGCAACAGCATGGTCACCGCAGGCACACCAAACTTGGCCGCCACCGCAGGTGCCAGGGTCGAGAAGCTCAAGAATGCCGCATTGCCGGAGCCCATGATAACCGCAGCCACCATGATCAGCGCCACCATTACCAGCGTCATCAGGCCGCTGCCGATACCGGCATTGCTGGCAGAGTGCAGCAGGGTATCGATGGCGCCGATGGCCTTGAGGGATTCGGCAAACAGCTCGGCACAGACGATCAGCGCCACCACAGGGCCAAACACCTTGCCCATGCCGTCGAGGAAGCTGGAGAGCCCTGCCATGGCGGTACGCACCGAGCGGCTACGCAGCAGCTCGCACAACATGCCGATAAAGACCGACAGCAACATGGCCACCTCCACGCTCATCTTGATGTCACTCACCAACAGCTTGGAGAAGGTCATCATCAGCACGAAGGGGATGATCGGCAGCAGGGCATACCAGGTGGGCGCCTGCACGCTCTCGGCGCCCTGCTCGTCCAGCTCGGCATGCTCACCGCGATGCAGGGCAGGATCCCAGCCATCCTTGCGGTCACAATGCCGCTGCCAGAAGAAGTGCAGCACCATGGTCACCAGCAGCATGGGGGCCACCAGCCAGATCTGGTAGTCAACGAAATAGCTGGTCGGATCCATGCCGGATTGACCGGCAGAGAAGATGGCATTGGTCTGGGTCGGGCCGATTTCGAACGCCTGTGAAGTGGCGATGACGCCACAGGCGGAGGCCGGGCTGATGCCGAGGTTGCGCATCACCGGATACATGGTGACCATCAGCAGCAGGCCGAGGCCGGTGGCGGAGGTGACGAACAGGGAGACGAATACCGCCACCAGATAACAGATGGCGAGCATCAGGTAGCTGGACTGGATACCCGCCACCGGTTTGACCGCCACCCGTACCAGCGCCTGAGAGGCACCGATATGGGACATATAAGTGGCAAAGCCAGCCACCGCCATAATGGTGAGGCCGAGGCCCGCCGCACGGTAGGAGAAGATCCCCTTGAACACCTCAAACAGGTCGAACAGGGCGAAGCCAGTGCTCTTGTCAGCGGGGAGGATCGGATGCAGCCCCAGCCAGTAGGCCACCGCGAAAATGGCCATGCCCGCCAGCGCCAAAACCGCCTGCGGGTTGTAATCCTTGATAATGCCGTAGACCACGGCAACCAGTACAAGCAAGACGAATAAAAGTTCCAATATTCACTCCTGATAAATTTATCGAAGAGCGAAATCTAGTGTTCTGACCACGGTTTGCCTTTGATCCCTATCAATAAAGATGCCGTCACCGGGCTCCATTAGCATAATATGTCGGCCATGTAACAAATTTTCACTTTTTTAACTGCTGAACACCGGGTGCCAGCGGCAATTAGGGAATTCTATGAGGTGACCGCCCTCTTTTTTGCGTTGGATCAACATAAGCGGGGCCTGAAGCCGCCAAGATGCGCATCGACATATAGCGACCATTTCGCGCCGGAGAGAGTTATGACAAGCCAAGCCACCGCAGGTGTCTCGACCTGCGACTACAAGCTGTGGGACATCCTCGTCGAGTCTGCAAAGGAACGCACTACCATTCGTTACTCCAAACTGGCCAAGCAGGCTGGACTGGAACAGTGCCAGGATGAACTGCGCACTCTGCTGCAACGGATCCGCATGTACTGCACCGAAAACAACCTGCCGATCCTCTCTGCCATCGTGGTAGACGACGTGGGTAAATACACTGGCCTCTCCTCCAGCCTGCCGGATGCACCCTGGGAACGGGCCCGGGTCTTTGACCATGAGTGGACCACCCTGCACTGATCAAGGTGCCTGAATATTCTGACCAAAACGCGCCCACTGGCGCGTTTTGGTTATCTGGTGTTTGCCCCCTTGCCGTTTTCTGCCCCCGCCCCCCACCGGTCATACCCACCTCTGCACGCTTGACCATGACCGCCCAAGCGCCGTTCAGGTGCGACCCGTCGCGGTAAAACCCGCGAGCCTGACCATCAGCGTTGCCATGAGATCGCCACAATGCCAGAATCAGGCCCTTGCACTGTTTTCATTCGGATTTTCGGGCCCTTGCCCACGGCATGCGCCCACAAGAGAAGGACTCCCCATGGCCACCACCCTCTATGGCATCAAGAACTGCGACACCATCAAGAAAGCCCGCAAGTGGCTGGATGAGGCTGGCATCGACTACCGCTTTCACGACCACCGCGCCGACGGCCTGAACCCGGACGATCTCGACCGCTGGCTGGCCAATCTTGGCTGGGAAGCGCTGCTCAACAGCCGCGGTACCACCTTCCGCGCTCTGCCGGATGAGGCCAAGCAGGGGATCGACACCGCCAAGGCGCGTGCCCTGCTGCTGGAACATCCGGCAATGATCAAGCGCCCGCTGCTGGACCGTGATGGCGAGCTGACCCTGGGTTTCAAGGCTGATCACTACCAATCCCTCTTCTCCCGTTAAGGACAACTAAGGACAACTGATGTCGGATGTCATCGCACTGGCCAAGGATCTGATCCGCCGCCCCTCCGTTACCCCGCTGGATGAAGGGTGCCAAACCCTGATGGCGGAGCGCCTCGCCAAGCTCGGGTTTGTCATCGAGCCCATGGTGTTTGAGGACACCACCAACCTCTGGGCCCGCCGTGGCAGCGAGGGGCCACTGTTCTGCTTCGCCGGTCACACCGACGTGGTGCCCGCCGGACCGCTGGACAAATGGCACACCCCGCCGTTCGAGCCGACCATCAAGGATGGCATGCTCTACGGGCGCGGCGCCGCCGATATGAAGGGTTCGCTGGCCGCCATGGTGGTGGCGGTCGAGCGCTTCGTGGCCGAGCATCCGGATCACGCAGGGTCGATCGCCTTTCTCATCACCTCCGATGAAGAGGGGCCTTTCATCAATGGCACCACCCGGGTGATCGACACCCTGGAGGCGCGTAACGAGAAGATCCGCTGGTGCATCGTCGGCGAGCCCTCCTCCACCGCTGTGGTTGGCGATGTGGTGAAGAATGGCCGACGCGGCTCCATCACCGGCGATCTGCTGGTGCGCGGGGTGCAGGGTCATGTGGCCTACCCCCATCTGGCGGACAACCCCATTCATAAAGCAGCACCAGCACTGGCGGAGCTCGCCGCGACCGTGTGGGATGAGGGCAACGCCTACTTCCCCCCCACCAGCTTCCAGATAGCCAATATTCAAGCGGGCACCGGCGCCTCCAACGTCATCCCGGGCGAACTGCAGGTGCAGTTCAACTTCCGCTTCAGCACCGAACTGACCGACATGGAGATCCGCGAGCGGGTCGAGGCACTGCTGGATAGACATGGTCTGGATTACCAGTTGAGCTGGACCCTCTCCGGCCAGCCGTTCCTGACCGACACCGGCGCGCTGCTCGATGCGGCCGTGGCAGCCATCGAGGCAGTCAATTGCCAGCAACCGGCCCTGCTCACCACCGGCGGCACCTCGGACGGGCGCTTTATCGCCCCCACTGGCGCCGAAGTGATTGAGCTTGGCCCGGTCAACGCCACCATCCACAAGGTGAACGAGTGCGTGAAGGCGGACGATCTGGATCTGCTGGCCGACATGTACCAAGGGGTGCTCGCGAGGTTGCTGGCATGACCCAGGAGCAACTGCTGGGGTTGGATGAAGGTCACCTCATCCTTGTGGGGCAAGGCCCGCACCGGCTGACGGCCGCCACCGCGGCCGCCTTCAACGACATGCAGGTGGCCGCAGCCCACGCCGGTTTCAACCTGCAACCGGCTTCCAGCTGGCGCAGCTTCGATCGCCAGCTCGCCATCTGGAATGGCAAGTGGCGCGGTGAGCGGCCACTGCTCGATGCCAACAGCCAGCCCATCGACGCCCTGCAGCTGAGCGACGAGGCACGGCTGCACGCCATCCTGCGCTGGAGCGCCCTGCCGGGCACCAGTCGCCACCACTGGGGCACCGATCTCGACATCTATGATCCGGACTCTCTGCCCGCTGACACCAAGCTGGCGCTGGAACCGTGGGAATATGAAGAGGGGGGCTGGTTTGCCGACCTGAGCGAGTGGCTCAGCGACCATATGGGGGATTTCGGCTTCTTCCTGCCCTATGCCAAACCGGTTGGTGCAGGCAGCGGCGTCGCCTACGAGCCCTGGCATATCAGCTTCGGGCCCGAGTCCCGTGCGCAACGGCTCGACCCGACGGAGCTGGCACTTTGCCTGCAACAGGCGGATATTGAAGGCAAGGCGACCATTCTGGCCAATCTGGACAAGATCCTGGCCCGTTACGTCACCACCTCTTCTGACGAAAGGAAAATCCCATGAATCTCTGGCTATGGATAGGGTTGCCGCTGCTGTTCCTGCTCGGGCTGTTTCTCAATGCCATCAAAGACATGAAACGACTGGAGAAGCAGTTGCCCAACTACAAGGACAAGATCCGCGAAGTAAAGGATGACGAGGACGACTGATCTCTCTTCATCCCGAGGGGAGTGCCCTTGCGCTCCCCTGACCCTCTTCTGTTTCGCCCCGTAGCCCCCCACTGACACCTCCCGGATCACGCTGAGATCGACGCTCCTTTGACACCCGTTTTGTGAATCCGGTCACGGTCAGAATATGGCGCGACAATGGCAAAAAAAGGGGCAAAAAATGTAATAAAGTGCAAATTGATGCACAAATAAGCCACACAAAGGGCTATTAACTGCATATAATGTGCCTACTTTTCCGTTAGTCAGAAAGGAGTTCGCACTTGGATGCCGTCACCATCAACAGTTTCTTTTTTGTCGGTGCCCTGTTGGTTGGAGCCAGTGTCCTGCTAAGTGCGCTCTCTTCCCGTCTCGGTATTCCCATTCTGGTCATCTTCCTCGCCGTCGGCATGCTGGCGGGGGAGGATGGCCCCGGCGGCATCCACTTCGCCGACTACTCCATCGCCTATCTGGTGGGCAACCTGGCGCTCGCCATCATCCTGCTCGACGGCGGCATGCGCACCCGGGTCTCCTCGTTTCGGGTCGCCCTCTGGCCCGCCCTATCGCTGGCCACAGTCGGGGTGGCTATCACCACCGGTCTGACCGGGCTCGCCGCCGCCTGGCTGTTTGACCTCAATCTGCTGCAGGGGATGCTGATCGGCGCCATCGTCGGCTCCACCGATGCGGCAGCGGTCTTCTCCCTGCTCGGCGGGCGCAGCCTCAACGAGCGGGTCAGCGCCACTTTGGAGATCGAATCGGGTAGCAACGACCCCATGGCGGTCTTTCTCACCGTCACCCTGATCGAGGTGCTGGCCAGCAGCCAGCAAGGGCTGCACGCCGGTTTTCTGCTGCTGCAACTGCTTCAGCAGTTTGGCCTTGGCGCCGGTATCGGCCTGGCCGGTGGCTGGCTGCTCTGGAAACTGATCAACAGTGCCCGCCTGGCACCGGGCCTCTATCCGTTGCTCACCGTCAGTGGCGGTCTGCTCATTTTCGCCCTTACCACCGCGGTGGGTGGCAGCGGCATTCTCGCCATCTATCTGACCGGTCTGTTGCTCGGCAACCTCTCCCTGCGCAGTCGCAGTACCACCTTGTCGGTGCTGGACGGTCTGACCTGGCTCAGCCAGATCGGCATGTTTTTGGTGCTGGGGCTACTCGCCACCCCCCATCAGTTGCTGACCATCGCCCTGCCCGCGCTGGCGCTGGCGATGTGGATGATCCTGTTTGCCCGCCCCGTCTCGGTCTGGATCGGGCTGCTGCCGTTCAAGAACTTCGCCCCGCGCGAGCGCTGGTTTATCTCCTGGGTTGGTCTGCGCGGCGCGGTGCCGATCATTCTGGCGGTCTTCCCCATGATGGCGGGGCTGCCCAACGCCCAGCTCTACTTCAACGTCGCCTTCTTTGTGGTGCTGGTCTCGCTGATTTTGCAGGGCAGCTCGCTGCCGCTCGCCTCCAAGCTGGCCCGGGTGGAAGTACCTGCCCCCCCCTCGCCCATCACCCGCTCCGGGCTCGAGATCGATCTCGACAGCCAGTGGGAGACCTTCGTCTACCAGCTGGGGGCCGAGAAGTGGTGCATCGGCTCACCGCTGCGGGATCTCAAGATGCCTGCCGGCACCCGGGTCAGCGCCCTGTTTCGCGGCCGTGCACTGCTTCACCCCTCGGGCAGTACCTGCCTGCAGGCGGACGATATCCTCTGTGTCATCGGCCACGAGCGCGACCTTCCCGCCCTCGGCCAGCTCTTTAGCCAGGCGCCGGAGCAGGATCTCGGCCCACGCTTCTTCGGTGACTTCCAGCTGGAAGCGGCAGCGCGACTGGTGGATCTCGCCCCTATCTACGGGCTGGATGTGAGCGAGGTGGCGGATCAGACGCTCGGCGATTTTATTGCCAGCCAGCTTGGCGATAATCTGGTAGTCGGTGACCACATCGAATGGCAGGGTCTGATCTGGACCGTAGCCGAAATGGATGAGAGCATTCCCGTCAAGATCGGGGTACGTTTTCAGGAAGAGGACCCGGTCTGACGACCGGCCCGTATCAAGTCCCCAGCAAGAAGGGAGAGCGTTATGCCATATCAAAGTTTGCTGTCCGGCCCCCTGCCCCCCGCCACCAATCTGGGGGTTATTGAAGGCTTTTTTGGCAAGGGATGGAGCTGGCAGGCCCGTGCCCGCTACGCCCAGTGGCTGCCGCGCCACGGCTACGGCTTCTATATCTACGCCCCGAAAGAGGATGGCTACCTGCGCAAACACTGGGCCCTCCCCTGGCCAGAACAACAGCTGGCGGATCTCGCCGAGCTGGCGCGCCAGTGCCGGGCCAACGGGCTCGCCTTCGGGGTAGGCTTAAGCCCCATGGGGGCGCATCACGACTACGAGCGCAAGCGCCCGGCACTGCTCGAGAAGGTGCGCCTGATCGACGAGATGCTGCAGCCCGACATTCTGGCGGTGCTGTTTGACGACATGAAGGGGGATACCCCGGACCTGGCCCGGCACCAGCTCACCATCGCCCACGACATTGCGGCCCACAGCAAGGCGAGCCGCCTCATCTTCTGCCCCAGCTACTACTCGACCGATCCGGTGCTGGAGAAGGTGTTCGGCGCCATGCCACCTCGCTATCTGGAGGAGATTGGCGAGCAGCTCGACCGCCGCTTCGAGATCTTCTGGACCGGCCCCAAGGTCTGCTCGACCGAGTATCCGGCGGTGCACCTCAAGCAGGTGACCGAACTGCTCGGCCGCAAACCCTTCCTGTGGGACAACTACCCGGTCAACGATGGCAGCAAGGCGAGCAGCTACCTCTATCTGCGTGCCTTCGAAAACCGCCCCGCCGAGCTGGCGGAGCTGGTCGCGGGCCACGCGGTCAACCCGATGAAGCAGGCGGCGCTATCGGCCCTGCCGCTCGCCACCCTGCCGATGAGCTACAAGCTCGGCAAGCAGTATGATCCCGACAAGGCGCTGCACGCCTCCCTCAACGCTACCTGCGGCCCGCAGATCTCGGCAATGATTGAGGCCGACCTGCCGCTGTTTCAGGATCTGGGGCTGCCCCGGCTCACTCCCGAGCAGATTGCCGCCCTCAAGACGCGCTACCTGCCGTTTCGCGATCAGGCCTGCGTCGACGAAATCGTGCGCTGGCTGGACGGGGAGTATGTGTTTGACCCCGACTGCCTGACCGATTAAATCGCCCTGCGGGGCAGAAAGGAGGTTGTATGGATACACACCTGCTTTACCAGAATCTGGCGGTGATCGCCGCCTTTCTGCTGATCTACAGCCTGATCGCGGGACGCTTCGAATCCAGGCTGATCAACGGCCCCCTGCTCTTTCTGCTGAGCGGCTGGCTGCTGGGACCGGGAGGGCTGGAGCTGATCGCCCTCTCCATCAACAGTGCCGGCATCAAGCTGCTGGCCGAGCTGACTCTGGTCATCGTGCTGTTCAACGATGCCGCCAACACCAACTGGCAGGTACTGCGGGCCAACCGGCAACTGCCGATCCGGCTGCTGCTGATCGGCCTGCCGCTGACACTCATCGCCGGCGCCCTGTTTGGTCACTGGCTCTTACCCGACTTGCCACTGTTGGAGATGGCCATCCTCTCCACCATTCTCGCGCCGACCGACGCAGCGCTCGGCAAGGCGGTGGTGAGCAACCCGGCGGTACCGGCACCGGTGCGCGAAGGGCTCAATCAGGAGAGCGGCCTTAACGACGGCATCTGCGTACCCGTGCTGCTCCTGCTGCTCGCTCTTATCGCCCCCACTGAGGAGCACACCGGCACCGCAACGCTGGCCATCACCCTGATGCTGGAGGAGATCGGTATTGGTCTGCTGGTCGCCTTCGTGCTGACCGCCCTCACCGTCCGGCTGCTGAAAATCTCCTATCTCAATGGCTGGCAACTGCCGCTCTGGCGTCAGCTCACCATGCCGGGGCTGGCGCTGCTCTGCTTTGCGCTGGCCCAGACTCTCGGTGGCAGCGGTTTTATCGCCGCTTTCGTCGGGGGCCTGCTGATGGGGCGCCGCCTTGGCGAGCACAAACACGCCTACATGGATAGCTGCGAGGGGTATGGCGACCTGCTCTCTGTGGTGATCTGGATGGTGTTCGGCGCCACCCTGATGCCCATCCTGCCGGAGCTGCTGCACTGGCAGTTCTGGCTCTATGCCGCCGCCAGCCTCACCCTGCTGCGGATGGTACCGGTCTGGCTGAGCCTGGTCGGCACAGACCTCAAGCCGGAGCTCAAGCTCTTCATCGGCTGGTTCGGGCCGCGGGGACTTGCCAGCATCGTCTTTGCGGTGATGGTGCTGCAAAACGAGCCAGCACTCATCGGCCAACGCCCCATCATCGCCACTGTGCTCTGCACCATCATCCTGAGCGTGTTGCTGCACGGCCTCACCGCCAATCCCTGGGTCGAGCGTTTCAAGTCCCGCTGAGCCACTTTGCTTTCATAAAAAAATGCCACCTCGCGGTGGCATTCTTCTTTCGCAGAACGGATCTCTGACAACGCTCAACCAAGTGCCAGCCAGACCCCCACTCCCAGCATCAGGGTACCGGCGATGCGGTTCATCAGGGTCACATTGCCGCTCCTGGCGAGGAAGTGGCGCAAGGTGCGACCACCACTGGCGTAGAGCAGCAGGCAGGAGAACTCGATGACCAGGATCAGCGCCACCAATGCGGTGATCTGCGGCGCCATCGGCCGACTGGCCGAGATGAAAGGGGGCAACAGGGAGATCATGAAGGCCCACCCCTTGGGGTTGGCAATGGCGGTCAAAAAGCCCTGCAGCGCCAACCCGATGGCGCTGGTCTGCTGACCGGCAGAAAGATCGGCGGGAATAGCCATCTTGCCTTTGGCCTGCCACATCTGGATGCCGAGCCAGATGAGATAAGCTCCTCCCACATATTTGAAAGCAGAAAAGATAGCAGGGTAGTTGAGCATGATGGCCGCCACCCCAATCACCGAGAGCACCGACACCAGCCCGACGCCAATTAGCTCGCCCCACATCATGTGCAGGGTACGGCGTACACCCAGGCTCATCCCCAGCGTCATCGACAAGGTCATGCACATACCAGGGGTCACCGAGACAAAGAAAAAGGTCGGGATAAACAGAGCCAGAATGGCCGGATCGATCCAGCTGGACACACGAAACCTCCGTGACGAAAAGGGGTGACAAAAGAAAGCCAGGCACAGCCTGAGTTTTACCGAGCCTGTCATCTTGCCCATCCTGCACTGTTCAGACAAGCAGAAACCCTCGCTCATCGGCCATTTTTGCCAGCAACGACAGTCATCTCCCCGGTCAGGCTTGCGCCGCGCCATTTTCCCAGCCGGAACACTTATGCCATTGAATAAACTATCAATAATCTTTCATGCTCTGACATCACTGCGATCGGACAGCGGCAAAAAAGCTGGGCTCAGGCGCGTGGCAAGGGCAGAGATGAAGCCGTGATGAAACAGAGCACCTTATTTTATAAACAAAAATCTTTACATATTATGCCCTGTTGCGCTCCCGATACGGTACACCAGTGCGTTCAAAGAACGAACAAGCGCACTCAACATCCCCTCCGCTCTCTCTAAAAGGGATAAACAACCCGACTGGTCAGCCGATTGCGGATGATCATCTCGCTGCTTTCCAGATCCCATATGGCGCTTTTTTGCTGCATCAGTCAGCAATAACCGGGTCGGTTGGTTGATTGTCGTCAGATGGGGGGATCCCATCGATCAACCCGCCGCTGCGGCAAGCGCACCGGGCAGTGACCAAGAGATGCAATGAAAGGTGATTGTTTTAAACGCCATTTTTTGGCTGATGGAGCCATGAGGGGCTGGGCTGTCCTGCCAAATATCGGTATGGTAGAGGCACGTTACTCCCCCTCACGTGAGAACACCATGAGCCTGAAATTCAAGAAACCCGCCTTTATCGCTTTGGGGCTCATCGCCCTCGTTTCCGCAACCTGGCTCGACTACTACCTGCCGGAGCACACCATTGCCACCATCACCGGGGTCGAGGTGAAGCGTACCGACAAGGATGGCCCTATCAGCCAGAAGAATCCTGCTGACGGCCCGACCACCGATGTCTATTACATCTACACCGAACGCCCCGGTGAAAATATCCGGGTGTTCCGCAACGAAGATACCGAGTGGGGCTGGCCCTTCTACTTCAAATTCAACGCCGCTGACGTTCAAGCCAAGGCCAAGTCGATGGAGTTTGAAAAGCGGCTTGCCATCATCACCTCCTATGGCTGGCGCATCAATATGCTCTCCATGTTCCCGAACGTGACAAAAATCGAGAGCACCGAACCTGACGCCTCCACCTGGAGCTTCTTCCGCTGGTTCTGGTTCGGCATCTGGGCACTGGTGATGGGCAAAGCCGCCATCGCGACCTGGCGCTACTTCGATCGCCTCGAGGATGAGATATGAGTGAGCCGAGCAAGACCCGCACCAGTTTCTACCGGCGGCTCTACGTCGCCTGGTTGATCAGCCAGGGCACCGATACGGTACCCGCTATCATGGAAGCGACCGGCATGCCGCGCCGCACTGCGCAGGATACCTTGAGCGCGCTGGCCGAACTCGACATCAGTTGCGCCTTCGAGCAGACCGAGGGGGCTCGCCATCTGCAGGGGCACTATCGCATCAGCGACTGGGGGCCCATCAATCCTGACTGGATTGCAGCCCAGCTGCCGCTTATCAAAGAGACGCTGAGCTATCCCTGAGACTGTGAGGGTGAACCTGAATATGCGCCAGCAAATAAAGCTGGCGCTGTGTTGTCATGGTTAGCTGTTTATTGAGGAAAACATGGACGTGTTACTGTACAGCGCACAAGGCTCCAACAGCTCAGAACGAGTAGAGTGGGTGCTCAACTTCAAGCGCATCCCCTACCAGCGGATCGAGGTTAGCTCAGCTGAACTGACCACGACATATCTGGCTATTAATCCTTTTGGCTATGTTCCATCCTTATCAGTCGAGGGTGTCATATTTTCCGAGTCAATGGCCATCGCTGAGTATCTCGAGGAGAGGTTTGTTGCCAACCCTTTACTTGGTAAAGACTTCAATGAAAAAGCCGCCATTCGCAGAGTGTGCGAATACGTCAATGCCACTGTGCACACTCCACAAAACAGGAGTGTGCTTCAATTTTTCCGGCCTGAGCTCGATGAGCTGTCCAAGCGAAAATTGCGAGAACAGTGGATAATGATGTGCCTTGATAAATTAAGCCCGACCATTTGCAACGAATCCGGTTTTGCCATTGGCCATGACTTTAGCCTCGCAGATATCTTTGTTGCATCAATATACAAAAAGGCACTGCAACATGGTGGGGCTGGTAATGATTTTTACCATCGTCATCTGATGCATATCAGGCAAGCTGAACACGTATTAGCTGCAGAACCATCAATATAGAAAACCTCCCAATAAATAGGGAACAGCCAAGCTGTTCCCTCTGTTTCAGCAGACTGCATGATTGGCAACCGCTACTCGGGCATGGCTGAATCCTCAAGCTCCCCATCAGACTCGCCGCGAGTGCAGTCGATAATGGAACGCTTGGGGTTATTGGGATCACGCAGTAACAGAGGCGCCGTTCCCTCATTGTGCTTCTGCTCGTCACTAAACTCGCTGCCATAGGCGTTATGGGTCAGTCTGCGGGCGTTGGCGATGGGGGTATCGACAAACAGGGCATGCACTTCGAAGGTTGCTGCAGGCACGATAAAGCCGACCACCGGCAGGCCGTGCAGCTCTTCGTGCACCTTGTACCAGGCAAAGCCGTCGCTCACCTTGTAAGGGGTGTAGTTGGCCAGCTGCAGATTGGCGGCTCTGCCCGCCTCGTCCACATAGAGATCGGTAAACTCGCAGGTCGCCAGCCCCTGCCACATCCGCTCGAATGGCGTCGCACAGCCAACCAGTTGCAACCCGGCCAGCAGCACCAACCCTCTCTTCCACATTTTCCACCCCTTATTGCACAGTGAACCTGTGCTCAGTCAAACGCCCGTAACCGGCTGACCAGCAGATCGATAAAACCGGGACGATCCAGCCCCAGCAACACCAGCGCATTGGCTGGCTTGCCGGTGAGGCCGTAGCGATCCACCACCGTCATCCCCACGGTATGCTCGCCCCGGGTTTCGATATCGACCCGGCACTCCACCCCATGGAACAGCTCCGGAGCCAGCAACCAGGCAATAGTACAGGGGTCGTGCAGCGGCGCCCCCGCAAACCCCCACTTGGGATCCCGATGGTAGATCATGAAAAAGTCGAGCAGACCTGCCACACACTGGGCCACCGGATTGGTGATGGCGCGCACCCGCTCGATATCCTCGTCCATCACCTGCGCCTCGTGGGTCACATCGAGACCGCACATGGTGATGGGGATCCCCGACTTGAAGACCATATCGGCCGCTTCCGGGTCCACATAAATATTGAATTCCGCCGCCGGGGTCCAGTTGCCCGCCCCAGCGGCGCCCCCCATCAATACGATGCGGGCAATGTTGGGTTTGAGCTCGGGGTGGGCCGCCAGCAGCAGGGCAATATTGGTGAGCGGTCCGGTCGGCACCAGGGTCACGGGTTCCGGGCTCTCGCGCAAACATTTGGCCATCAGCTCGATCCCCGTCATCGCCTGCGGCGCAAAGGCGGGATCCGGCAGTTTGGGGCCATCGAGGCCCGACTCACCGTGGACGTTGTCGGCGATGATAAGCTCCCGGGCCAGCGGCTTCGGTGCCCCCGCCGCCACCGGAATATCGTCGCGTCCCAACAGTGTCAGAATGCGCAGAGCATTGTTGAGGGTCTTGTCCGGGGTCTGATTGCCCGCGCTGGTGGTCACCGCCAGCACCTTCAGTTCAGGGCTTGCCAGCGCCAGAATGAGGGCGATGGCATCGTCGTGGCCGGGATCACAATCGAGAATAACGGGCAGTACCATGGAAAGAGTCCTTACAACATAAAAAGGGGTTCTACCTTAACAAGCTCACGACAAGGGAACTCGGGAGGGGGTCACAAAACGGTTCCCGATTTTTTTCAATCAGTTACCTTCACCCTGTCGCAGCGCTCCGCCACAAGCGGGCTGCAGTTGAACAGCGGCATACTGCAGAGCGATTCGCGCCCTCCCCGCCACTTGGGTATGATGGCCCCCCATTTTCTGCCCGTGTGCATTATGTCTGTTATCGTCGACACCTTTATTGCCCCGCCCTGCAGTGCTGCCATCGAGATCCTGTTTTCCGACGAGCACCTGCTGCTGATCAACAAGCCGAGCGGCCTGCTGAGCCTGTCGGGCAAGAACCCGCAGAACCTCGATTCGGTGCATTATCGGCTGGTACAGGATTATCCCGGCTGCACCCTGGTCCATCGCCTCGACTTTGGCACCTCAGGTCTCATGGTGGTGGCCAGAAACAAGGCCATCAACGCCCTGCTCTGCCAGCAATTCAGTCAGCGGGCGGTGAACAAGGCCTACAGCGCGCTGCTGTGCGGCCACTTGGCTGAGGATGATGGGTTTATCGACGCCGCCATCGCCAAGGATCCGGCGATTTTCCCGCTGATGAAGATCTGCGCCACCAGCGGTAAACCCGCCCGCTCCCGCTATCAGGTGATTGAGCGGCTGGAGCAGCAGATGCAGGGGAAAACCGTCCCTCTGACCCGGGTGCAACTGGTGCCGGAGACTGGCCGTACTCATCAGCTGCGCATCCACAGCCAGTTGCTGGGTCACCCTATCCTCGGTTGCGATCTCTATGGCGGTCTGCTGTCACCCGGCTGCGAACAGGCACCCAGGCTGATGCTGCACGCCAGCGAGCTGGATTTTACTCATCCGGTGAGCGGCGAGCCGATGCAGATCCGCTGCGCGCCCCCTTTTTAGAGGCAAAGAGTAGGAACAATAAGCGCGAGTGAAGCGGGATCAGTAAAAGAGGTGACGTGAGAGGAAAAGGGGCAAACGGCAGATAAAGATAGGGGCCGCGCTTTCGCAACGGCCCCCACCCCCCACTCGTGGTGGTGCTATCAGATCAGTTTGCGGGCAGCGCCCAGTACGATCTTGATGGCATCAGATTCGGTCTTCGCCATGGTTTCGGCGTTCGGGATCTCTTGCTGGGTACGGTTGACGATAACGCCAGCCACCATACCGGCACGCAGGCCCTGGCTGGTGCACATGGTCAGCAGGGTGGCGGATTCCATCTCATAGTTCAGCACGCCCATAGCTTGCCACTCTTTCATGGAACCCTGGAAACGGCGCTCTACGCGACCGGATACGGTGTCGTAACGCTCCTGACCCGGGTAGAAGGTGTCAGAGGAGGCAGTCACACCGATGTGCAGCTTGGAGCCCATCTCTTTGGCAGTCTCGACCAGTGCGGAGGTGCACTCGTAATCGGCCACAGCCGGGAACTCCATCGGAGCAAAGTGCAGGCTGGCACCGTCGAGGCGCACGGAACCGGTGGTCACGATCACGTCACCCACGTTCAGGTGCGGCTGGATGGCGCCGGTGGTGCCGATACGCAGGAAGGTAGTGATACCCAGCTGGGCCAGCTCTTCCACCGCGATGGAGGTGGACGGGCCACCGATACCGGTAGAGCAGATGATCACGGCCTTGCCGTCCATCTCGCCACGCCAGGAAGTGAATTCACGATGGCTGGCCAGGTGCACCGGGTTGTCCAACAGCTCTGCTATGCGCTTGACGCGCTCGGGGTCACCGGGGACGATCGCCAGGGTGGCGCCTTGCAGATCAGCTTTCTTCAAACCCAAGTGAAATACATCAGACATAGTGGACTCCTGGTGCCCCCTGCCAGCATGGTCAGGGCGCAAATTAAGATGGTTCTTTATGATACTTTCAAGCCTTTACCCCCCTCTTCGGGGAGGCGCCAACTATGGTCGAAAGCGCTTTCCAATTCCTTGAAGCTCCTCACACTTCCTTGCATTGACAGCCACTAATTCCGCGCAAAACGTTTGCTAACTTGATGAATTAATTGACAAACGTTTTTCTCTGCGCAAACGGCAAAAGGCCTTGTCAATCACTGTCTCACCCCATCTCTTCGGTACGTGATCGAGTCCATAAAGTTGCAACACAGATACCATAGCCCCCTTTTCATCCCCCCTGACGGTGCTATGTTGACGCCCGTATACCACTTAATGGCTAACTATAGGGAGTCCATCATGGCTACTTTCAAGTTCTATATTCCCGCAATCAACCTGATGGGTGCTGGCTGTCTGCAAGAGGCAGCGGCCGATATCAAGGGTTATGGCTATCGCAAGGCGCTGATCGTCACCGACAAGATCCTCAACCAGATCGGCGTGGTCGCCAAACTGACCACCCTGCTGACAGAGCATGGCATTGAGAGCGTGGTGTTCGATGAGACCAAGCCCAACCCCACCACCAGCAACGTCGAAGCAGGTCTGGCGATGATCAAGGCCAACGGCTGCGACTGCGTCATTTCACTGGGCGGCGGCTCACCCCATGACTGCGCCAAGGGTATTGCGCTGGTCGCTGCCAACGGTGGCAACATCAAGGATTACGAAGGGGTTGACCGCTCCGCCAAGCCGCAACTGCCGCTCATTGCCATCAACACCACCGCCGGTACTGCCTCCGAGATGACCCGCTTCTGCATCATCACCGACGAAGCACGCCACGTGAAGATGGCCATCATCGACAAGCACGTTACCCCGCTGATGTCGGTCAACGACCCCGAACTGATGCTGGCCAAACCGGCTGGGCTCACCGCCGCTACCGGCATGGATGCCCTGACCCACGCCATCGAGGCCTATGTCTCCACCATCGCCACCCCGGTGACCGATGCCAGCGCCATCATGGCCATCGAACTGATTGCCAAGCACCTGCGTACCGCGGTTGAGCATGGCGACGATCTGCACGCTCGCGAGCAGATGGCCTATGCCCAGTTCCTCGCTGGCATGGCCTTCAACAACGCAAGCCTCGGCTACGTACACGCCATGGCCCACCAGCTGGGCGGTTTCTACGACCTGCCGCACGGTGTCTGCAACGCCATTCTGCTGCCCCACGTACAGACCTACAACGTGCAAGTCAGCGCCGCCCGTCTGAAGGATGTGGCCCGCTACATGGGCGTGGACGTGAGTGCCATGAACGACGAACAGGGTGCCGCCGCCGCCATTGCCGCCATCAAGCAGCTGGCGCTGGATGTGAAGATCCCCGCCGGTCTGGAGCAGCTCGGGGTCAAGGCTGATGACTTCGATACCCTGGCCAGCAATGCGCTGAAAGATGCCTGCGGCTTCACCAACCCGAAACAAGCGAGCCATGAAGAGATCGTCGCCATCTTCCGCGCCGCCATGTAACAGTTGATTGATTGCTGATAAGGGTCGCACTGCGGCCCTTTTTATTGGCTGATGGATCAATGGCTTTTTACTTCCGCACAGGGAGTCGGTATGATTTGCCGAGCCAAAAAGACTGTATGGATGATCTGAACTCGATATGCGGATGAAACACCTGATTGCCGCGGCTTTGACCGCCCTCACCCTCTCCGGTTGCAGCCTGGTCTATCGCATCGATATTCCCCAGGGCAACTATGTGGAACAAAAACAGGTCGACAAACTGCGCCAGGGCATGACCCGCGAGCAGGTCAGCTATGTATTGGGAACCCCCATGCTGCGCGACAGCTTTGACCCCAACAGCTGGTACTACCTCTATGAGTTCCAGCCGGGCCATGGCGACAAGGAGCGTAAAGAGCTCACCGTCACCTTCGCCAATGACAGACTCACCACGGTAACGGGTGACTTCCCGCTGCCAGCGGCCTTCAACACCCCGCTCTGATATCCCGCAAAACCGGCCTCGCGCCGGTTTTGTTTTATCCAGCCCCTGCTGCTTTTACTCTGCTCGGCAAACAGTCATCAACCATCATTGCAGGCACCTGCAAATTGACTGATGCTGATAAGCCGCCCTCATCGAATGAAACAGGGAGAACACCCATGAGCCGGATCCTGATTGCTGGTGCCAGCGGCCTTATCGGTCGCGAGCTGATGCAACAACTGCCCGCAGAGCATGAACTGACCCTGATCTGTCGCAAAGCGGGTAAAGAGGCGCACCACTGGCTGCCGGTCAATTTTGATGATCTGGCCAGCGTCACTCTCTCCCGCCCGGTCGATATCGCCTTCTGTGCCCTCGGCACTACCCGCAAGGAGGCGGGCTCTGCCGAGGCGTTTCGCCGGGTCGATCTCGACTATGTGCTCGCCTTTGCTGATCTGGCCCGTCGCCACGGCTGCCAACGACTGGTGGTGGTCTCAAGCCTTGGGGCAAACCCGCACTCCCCGGCCCTCTATCCGCGCACCAAGGGGGAGATGGAGCAGGCGCTGCTGGCCCAATCCTGGCCGCGGCTTGCCATCGTGCGACCAGCCATGTTGCTGGGGGATCGCCAGCCACCGCGCCGCTCGGAGCAAATTTTTCAGGCGATCTATCCGCTGTTTCGACCACTGCTGGTGGGCAAGCTCGCCCGTTGGCGCGCTATCGAGGCCCGTCAGGTGGCTCGCGCCATGATCGCCCTGTCGCTTCAGCCCGCCGGGTGCGAGATTGTCGAGAATGAGCAACTGCTGGCGATCTGAGCCCCGCCTTCCCCACCAACGCTGCACAGTCAGCACTGCAGCCGTTAAAACAGAAGGGCAAGCCATCCGGCTTGCCCTTTGTTTATCTATTGGCGTGAGCAACCCCAACCACCACTGGCCACTATTGGCCGCCATCGGCAGTCAGAACAACCGCCATCAACCGCGAATATGGTCGATAAAGGCGTCGATCTGCTCGCGGGTACAAGCGGGGTTCATAAAGACCGCTTTCTCCCCGGCAATGTAGGAGTATTTGCCGCGGGCGTCATAGTCAGAGTGAGCCACTGCCTCCACCCAGTTGGTGTAGAGCCCCACCTTGCCGCGTCCCTTGAACAGGCTGCGGTGGTAGTCGGTGTTGCGCTGCAGCCGCGCCTTGTAGGCAGGGTCGCTGGAGCGGGCCAGCTCGAAGGCGAACTCGGCCTCCGGATCGCTCACCCACTCGGGGTTGTAGATCTTGAAGCCGACGCTCGGCCCCTGGTTCTCCTGCGCCACCAGCTTGACGTTACCCAGCTGACTTAACCGGAAGCGGAAGTAGTTGGCATTTTGCAGGCAGTGGGCCAGCACGGTGCGATACCCCTCCACCCCCATGTAGTTGAGCGCCGCATAGGCCCCAAACAGACCGCTCGCCCCACGGGAGCACTCGATGGTGGATTGCAGGTGAGTCTGACCCTGAATGTCCCGCTCGAAGTAGGAGAAGTTCTCCGGATCGTTCTCCATCGCCTTGAGGTCATCCTGCTCCTTGATCATCACCAGACTGGAGGTGTAGGGCACATAGCCCCACTTCTGGAAGTCGACGGTAAAGGAGTCGGCATATTTGAGCTCGGCAAAGCGCGCCACGTTGCGCTCGATCCCCGCCAGGGTGGCGCTGTTGATGGCAAGCGGATTGGCGGCAAAGTCGTAATCAAGGAAGAAGATCATCGACCAGCCGATGGCCGCATCGACGTGGATATGGGGCTTGACCGCCACCTCGAACTGCTCGCAGAGGCGATTGCGCAGCTCGAACACCGGCTTGACCTGATCCACCCCGAAGGTATCGGTGGTGCCCATGGTGAGCATGATGGTGGGCACCACATGCTTGAGGGCAAAGCAGGCAGTCAGGGTGCGCTCAAGATCGACCAGATCGATGTCATTGTTCTCCCCCACCTGAATGCGGATGGTCTTGTTCTCGATATCGACCCCGAGCAGGGAGAGATTGGTGATGTTGGAGTAGTGACCGCCCTGGGAGTTGATGATGCGGTAATCCTGATAGTGACCGAGCCCTTTGTGCTTGGCTTGTGGCAAGCTTTTGCGAATACCGAGCAGGTAGCCGTAGAGGTTACAGAAGGTCCCCCCCTGGGTGAAGATGCCGGTGGCGCGGGCCGGATCATAGCCAGCCAGCAGCGCAATCTGGCGCACCACCTTCTTCTCCAGCTCCTCGGCCACCCCGGCATATTCGGAGTAGACCAGATTGGGGTTGGCCAGAATGCCCAGCTGGGCACCGTAGATGGCAGGATCCGCCGACATGGTGATGACGTTCTCGACGCTGGAAGGGTTCTCCCAATCCTTTGACAAGGCACCGGCAAACAGCAGCTCGGCCATCGGCTCACCCGGAGTACGCATGGCGGCAGGCACCGGGGCCGTCTGGCAAAGCTCGGCGAGGCAAGCGCGGCCATCAGGCCAGGCGTTCAGACGGGCATCGGGTGCCAACGCGCGGGCCCGAAATTCATTGAGGGTGGCAAATCCGGGTTCGCGAAAGACCGGCCAGAGATCGGGATTACGCGAGAAAAAGTTGGCTTTGACTGTGGCGAAACGGGCGGAAAACTCGGCCGATACGGCATTGACGCTTTCGTCTTTTAGATAAACTAAGTCACTCATTTTTATACCATTAGTACAGCAAACGTGCGGCTGTTATACCCCTGAGCCTGGGACGCCGACAGCGACAATATCTAATGGTCTACCCTACTTTTCGTCATGTATGAGTCATGACAAGGGCTGATAGAAAGGCGCCTTTGGAGCGCCTCTTTGCATTTCGCGATCTTGCTCACATTTTGACTGACAGAGCCTTCAATACAACGCGGCCATCAGCGCAGGGAAGCAAGCAGCCACTCGGCAAACTCCGCCAGCTCGCTCTGTTGCTGCGGGAAAGCCGCCAACCAGGACTGCAAGCGCGCGGCGACCGCGTCCGACCGATAGCTGCAACCCACCAGCTCGGTCGCCAGCACGTCGAACGGAACTGGCTCCAGGGTATCGCTGAACAGCTCCGCCCGGGTGATAACCCCCTTCTCAACATCAAAGTGCAGCTCCACCCCACCCCAGCTGAACCGCTCCTCCAGCAGATGACTAAACGCGGGCGCATGGCCAAAGTTCCACTCCCAGCTGCGCTGGCGGACGAAGGTCTCGGCAAAGCCGGGCAGATCCGGCATCTGCTCGGGAGAGATATGCTCAGCTTGCACCCGCTCGCCGTAGTAGTGGAAGAAGGCCTCGGTAAGCGCCTCGCTCACCTGCTGATGATCGATCCCCGGCAGCAGCTCACACAGATTGGCGACCCGGCTGCGCACCGAAGTGATCCCCTTGGCCGCCAGTTTCTTGGGATCGGGATTGAGGTAGTTGGCAAGGCGGCCAAGATCAGCATCCAGCAACAGGGTACCATGATGGAAACCGCGATCTAGGGTCTCCCGGTAGGCCGAACCCGATACCTTGCGCTCCCCGTCCGGGGTATCGACCAGCAGATCGTTGCGACCGGAGGCAAAGGCCTCAATCCCCAACCGCTTGAGCCCGTCCAGCACGATGGCGGTGGAGATGCTCTTGTCATACTCCGGCTTGCCCGCCATGAAGGTGAAGCAGCTGTTGCCAAGGTCGTGGAACACGGCGCCGCCACCACTACTGCGCCGCGCCAGGGTCACCCCATCCTCCTCCATCCGGCGGGTATTGCACTCCTTCCACGGATTCTGGGCACGCCCGATCACCACGGTATTGGCGTTGCGCCAGAGGAACAGCACCCGCTGGCCAGGGTCCATCTGACGGAAGATGCACTCCTCAACGGCCAGATTGAACAGGGGATCGTGAGAGTCAGAGATAAGCAGACGCAGGCGAGACATAAAAAGACCTTATCCGAAAAAGGAGCCAGCATAATAACACTGACTGGGTCATCACTGATTCGTTGCACATTATCCGAAGCGCTGCATAACACCTCACCACACGACATATTGCGATGTCGATTGAATACATACCAGCAGCTAAGGAAGGTGCGAACAAGTGGATCGCACCTTCATCATAAGCAGCCTGTTCGCGTTTAAAATTTTCATTACTCCAGAATTCGGACGTATTTACTCCAAAATCTGGTTTTTTGCTCCATTATCCCCCTTTTTCGGGGTTTACCTCGCATTTTGCGACGCAGCTATCCCATCCCCGTATCATCTGGTCCACTCGAAACAGGTTCGCCAGCGTAAACAACATCGCCAGTTGGTTGTCGTTCTTCCGCAGCCCCTTGTACCGTGCTTTCACAAACCCAAACTGGCGTTTGATAAGCCGGAACGGATGTTCCACCTTGGCGCGGACGCTGGATTTGAACCTCTCAAAAACAATTACTGCCTTGTTTTTACGAGGATGCTTTTTGAGTTCCTTGAGCTTGCCAGGGCGCATGGCAATCGCCCATTGAGCCTTCACATCGGCCAGCTCTTCACGATTTTCAGCCCCCTGATATCCAGCATTAGCGAATATAAACTCTTCCTCACCATGGAGCAGATTACCCACCTGATTGAGGTCGTGCTCGTTGGCTGACGTGGTCTTCAGACTGTGAGTCAGGCCACTCTTGGCATCAACGCCGATATGGGCCTTCATGCCGAAATACCATTGATTGCCTTTCTTGGTTTGGTGCATCTCGGGGTCACGCTCTCCACGCTTGTTTTTGGTGGAGTTGGGGGCTTCGATGATAGTGGCATCGACCAGCGTGCCTTGCTTCATCATGATGCCCGCATCGGAGAGCCACTGGTTGATGGCGTCGAAGAGTTGACGTGCCAGTTGGTGCTGCTCCAGCCGATGCCGGAAATTCATGATGGTAGTGCGGTCAGGGATTGCCTGGTCCAGGGAGAGTGTGGCAAACAGACGCATCGAGGCAATCTCGTAGAGTGCGTCTTCCATGGCGCCGTCGCTGAGGTTGTACCACTGCTGCATGCAGTGAATGCGCAGCATGGTATCGAGTGGGTAGGGACGACGCCCGTTACCAGCTTTGGGATAGACGGGTTCGATGACCTCCAGCATCCTTGACCATGGGAGCAAAGCGTCCATGCGAGCCAAGAATATCTCTTTGCGGGTTTTGCGGCGTTTGCCATTGAACTCGCAGTCCGCGAAGGTGAGCTGGTGACTCATGCTGTACCTCATCCCTGATGCCAAGAGGGGCTCATGATCTCACATCAGGGACTTGTTCGCTCCTTTCCTAATACTTGAGCGAACAGCGTCGGCAGATCCGCTTTGGCAAGGGCGTACTTCTCAGCACGGTACATGGCGTTAAAGGGGAAGAGTATCGCCATGTATTGATCCTTGATGGCGGCTGGCAACGCAGTGCAGAAAGTGCCTCGAACAACATCGAGGAAGAGCGACGTCTCTTCTATGTCGCGATGACCCGAGCGATCGAACGTTTGGTGGTTATGTCCCGCGCTGACCAGCGGCATCCCCACCTTCCTCTCATTACCGAACGTTGTTACCAGGAGTCGATCCTGGCCATCGCCCCTATACGGCTGCGCCGTTTTGCCATTATGGGTATGCGCCAACTGGATATCGGTTATGCCGGACGTAGCAATGAAAATCACCCGATACACCAGAATCTGCGGCAATTACACGTCGGAGACGCTGTACGTATTGATATCGACAAGCTGCAGAAACTTCATGTTTTCCATGGTCAAACGCCCGTAGCTCGTCTCTCCCAGAGTGCTCATCAGATCTGGCTGAACCAGTTTGCCACCATCCGGCACGCCAACGTCATCGCCATGATTGAACGGAGCAAAGAGCAGGAAGACGATGCCTATCAGGAGCAAGTTCGAAATGAGCGGTGGGAACTCCCCATTATCGAACTGGAGTTGTAACTGCGATGGGATGTAGTCCTCCCTGTTCGTGAAGTAAACAATCGCAGGACACATTCCGGCCTCCCAAGCTAAAGCGCCACATCTAAAGGTGGTCGTGTCGATACCATGCTCACGACAAAGCTACGGGCGGGTGATTTGTTTGAGGATGGCGATGCTTTGGGCATCGCTAAAGCATGATGTGTTCATATAGAACCACCAGCATGCAAAACACGGGGAAACTTTAGTGATGCGCCTCACGGCTTTGCCGAGAGATTTGCGGCCACTTCGCTGCTGTGAATAGCATCTATTGCAACCAGACTCAGTTGTGTGACAAATTGATATTGGCCGCCTCTTTCGAAACCACATATTATGTGTGCCCAATTAATTGTTGGAACTCGTTGATGCTCCGCCATTATCACCGCTTTTTTCCGTGCCTCTTGTTACTGCTTTGGAGCATGGCTGCGCATGCCTATCCCAACATCAATGAAGATGCATTTGATTTATCAGAACGCTCATGGCTTTCCTCCCATCAGGAGTTAATCATCGGTATGCCGATGATGGGAGATCCACCCTATAGCTATAAAGATGCAGACCAGCGTTTTAATGGCCCGGTGCCTGATATTGCGCAGCAACTCGCCAGAAGACTTGGCTTGACCCTGCGTTACAAGGTTTATCCCTCTTATGCCCATGCATTAAGTGGTCTGCAAAATAACGAGATAGATCTGCTGATCAATTATCAACCTGGCGCACAGTGGCAACCGAGCATTGTATCCATCCCTTTTTTGTTTGCGATACCAAGAGGGGTATTACTCAACAACGGCAAAACCGTCCTGTCGCCACAGGATGCCAGCAAGATGAAATGGGTGTGCGTAACAGGAGGTGGCTCTTGCGATGAAGTGAAAAAATGGACCTCCCAGCGCGTGGTCGAGGTAGATAGTCGCAATGAAGCCGTTTTTATACTCAAGCAACGACTTGCTGATGGATTTTTGGCAGCAATGCCATCACTTTTCATGTTGCAAGAGCTCTATCCTAATACAGGATTCACTGTTGCCACCCCGGAATGGATAAAAGCTGACTCACTGTCCATCAACCTGAATCATGACAATCCCACCCTTGTCAGTCTGATCACCAAGGCATTCAACGAGATCCCGGTGGAGGAGCGCCGCCATATGCTGGAGGCCACCACAGCATTAAGCAAATCCCAATCAGGGGATGCCAGACCTATTGAATTTTCTGCCGAAGAACGGAGGTGGCTGAAACAGCACCCGGAGCTGACATATGGCATCTCGCCAAATTGGACATCAATCAGCGAGTTCAATTATCGAGGCCAGCTGGTCGGTTTTGTCGCAGACCTGATGAACCTGATGCATCAATATTCAGGGCTCAACTTCTCATTGGTACACACCGATAACTGGAGTGAAACCCAGAATTTGCTCAAACTCCGACAGATCGATTTCATTCCCACCATATCGCCAACTACGGAACGCACTAAATATTCACTGTTTACCCCCAGCTACTTGTTCGTTGAGCGAGTAGTGATTGGCCCCAAACGCAGTACCGACATTCCCGATCTATCCCACCTTAAGGGGAAACGGGTCGGCATGGTGCTCGGTTCGACCGACAAAGCATTGCTGGAAAAAATTGGAGCACATCCAATCGGGGTAGATGACGACTACTGCTTATTAGAGCTGCTGGATAACGGTGAGGCCGATTATATTTTTCTGACCATGCCATCGATGAACCGGAAAATTAGCGAACGTTATCAGATTGTCTATTCCGGGAGCGATTTGCGCTTACCAATCGCGATGGCAGTGCAACCCGATCCTATGTTGCAACGCATCCTCACCAAGGTGCTCTATTCGATACCCCCAGACGAATTTGACAAGCTGGAAAAACGCTGGCTATCAATGAGCGTACAGACGGGATTGAAGAGCGAAACCGTGTTGCTCTGGTTCACGATCGGGGGCACTGCGGCCACAATCATTTTTATGCTGTTTGGCGCATGGAACCGCAAGTTACAGCGTGAAATTGTGCAGCGAAAAATTGCGGAAAATAAGCTGAACGAACAGTTGGCTTTTGTACGTACACTTATTGACTCCTTGCCCAACATGGTGGCATTGCGAGACCGACAGCAAAATCTGACGTTATGTAATCAAGCCTATCGCCAGGTATTTATCGGTGCCGAAAGCGGAGGGGATGGTTGGAGTTATATGCCGTCCGACGAGCGCGAAAAAATGTTTCGCGAGGAACGCCTCGTCTGGGAAACCGGTCATATGCTCGAGGGCAGTGGCTATACCCACCGTCATGATGAAGCACCACTGCACGTCATCTATGTCAAATTGCCTTATCGAGCACCGGATGGCGAAATCCAGGGGATCTTGACGGTATTGACTGACGTCAGTGCCCTGAAAGCGGCAGAACACAAGATGTTGGTGGCCGAAGCCAGGTTACGGGATATCACCGACAGTATGCCGGGAATGGTTTACCAATATTGGTGGCAGGCACCGGGAAAAGGGAAATTCCTGCACATATCACAAGGGGCTAAAGACATTCTCGGTGTGTCGCCGCAGGCACTGCTGGAGTCGACATCAGGCAGTTCGCCGTTCGGCTTGGCAGACGGTGAGCGGCAGGACTTTATCAACCAGATTGCCAATCATGCGAGAACACTGACACCGGTGGATGTAGAGGTAAAAATCCCGACGCCTGATGGACAACGCTATCTGCAGGTACGCGGCAATTTCGCCAAACACGCCAATGACATGTTGCTTCTAAATGGCGTAGTGCAGGACATCACCGCCCTCAAACAGCAGGAACATGAACTGCGTGAGGCACGCGCAGCAGCCGAACAAGCCATGCAAGCTCGCAGCCGTTTTCTGGCCACCATGAGCCATGAGTTGAGAACCCCCATCTCGGGCATGCACGGCATGCTGGAGCTGCTGCGAATGAGTTCACTGGATGACGATCAACGTTATCTGCTGCGCAATGTGGAGAGTTCTGCCAACACCTTGCTCTATCTGGTCAACGATGTTCTCGACTTTTCCAAAATTGAGGCGGGACAACTGCAACTGCATTACCAAACCTGCCGGTTACAATCCGCGATTTGCGATGTGATCCGTGGCCATGCCACACTGGCTTATGGCAAAGGGTTAAAAGTGGCGATCCATTGGGACGACACCGTGCCTGATCAAGCGGACATCGATGTACTCCGGGTCGGCCAAGTGCTCTCAAATCTGCTCAATAACGCAGTGAAGTTCACCGAGCAGGGTTCCATCTCGATCCGGATTGGTTACGACAGGCAGCAGTTGGCCGTCTCTGTCGCTGATACCGGGATCGGTATTGCCAAAATGAAACAGGCCCGTCTGTTTACACCATTCGAGCAGCTGGAATCCGATATCAATCGTCGCTTTGGTGGCACCGGACTAGGTCTGGCCATCTGCAATCAGCTGTTGAACAAAATGGGCGGCACCCTGACGGTCCAAAGTCAGGCGGGTGAAGGTTCCTGCTTCGCTTTCACCATCCCGCTGGTCAATTGCCAGTGGGACCCGCCCGCTCTGGCCGGGAGCCAATGGTGGTTTTTTGGCAAGGATCCCGCCTTGCAGGCAATCATGAGTCAACTGGGGGCAACCTTAACCCCGCTGGAGCCAGGCCAGATCACCGCGACGCTGAGCGGGTTGCTCCTGGCTGAAGAGTCAGCATTGGAGGCCGCACTTGGCAAGGAGTGGTTCTCGGTACTGCAAGCCAGCGCACTCAAGGGGGTGGTACTTTCCCATCGCGAGGCGCTTCGAGGACGGATGGACACCAGGCATTGGTGGCGACTCGGTCAATCACCTCTCTATCCGGATCTCTTGCTTGAAAGTTGTCATGATCTGGTCGCCAACGGCTCGACACCAACCCAAGAGACAACCACCCGAAAACTGAGCGGACGAGTGCTGGTTGTCGACGACCATGCAGTCAACCAAACCTTGCTGGTCCGTCAATTGGGTATTCTGGGAATTGAGTGTCAGGTCGTTGATAATGGTGAGAAGGCGCTGCAAGCCTGGCAAGAGCAGCACTTCTCGCTCTTGCTGACTGACTGTCATATGCCGGTCATGGATGGATATACGCTGACCCGGCACCTGCGGGCACAGGGAGAACAGACCCCCATCATAGGGGTTACTGCCGATACGTCGGAAGAGGCCTCTGCCCGCATGAAGGCAGTCGGCATGAACGGCATGCTGTTCAAGCCCTATTCACTCGAGTCACTACGCCAGATACTGGCGCAGTGGTTGCCGGTAACCGACCAGCCTGAGGCACACCCGACAGCGGAACAACCGAATACCGTCATGTTGGCCAAACGCTGGCAAGAGCTATTTGGTGATGAACAAATCGCCCGAGACATGGCAGGCAAATATCTGACATCCAACCAGCAGGATTGCCACGATATGGTAGCGTATCTCTCCACCAACAATATGAAGGGCCTGGTTGAAGTCGCCCACCGCATCAAGGGTGCTGCCCGCATGGTCGGTGAGTTAACATTGGCAGACCAGGTGGCCAGACTGGAGTCTGCCGCCCGCTTGAAACAACTGGATTCGCTGGCCGCGTTGGGACAGGGAGTGATCGATTTGATGCACGATATTGAACGGGAAATGGGACTATGGCTCGATGAGTAAGACGGCAGATGAGTTGGTCATCATGGTAGTGGAAGATCATGCGTTTCAACGCAAGACCCTGATACACCAGATACGAACGCTCGGCTATCAGCATCTGCTGGAGGCAGAGAACGGTATTACGGCACTGGCCCTGTGCCAGAGCCACACCGTCGATATTCTGTTCTGTGATCTGCGAATGCCCGGCATGGATGGCATGGCTCTGCTGCGGCGCCTCTCGCTGGGCGGTTTCCAGGGGGGCATTATCCTCTCCAGCGCACTGGAAGATGATGTCGTGGATGCCGTGCTGCGCATGAGCGCAGCCTATGGCCTCCATGTGCTGGGCCGCATCGACAAACCGTCGAGCCCGCAGCAACTCCGGCAATTGATCGATGCCTGGTCACCGGCATCGGCCCCCCTGGCCCAGAAGAGTGGCCTTACCCTGTCGGTAGATGAGCTGCGTCGCGCCCTCGACAACAACCAGCTGCTGCCCTGGTATCAACCCAAAGTGGCCTTTGCCTCGGGTCAATGGGTAGGCATGGAAGCGCTGGCCCGCTGGCAGCATCCGGAATATGGGCTGGTGTCGCCCGCCGTGTTTATTCCACTGGCAGAAAAGAACGGCCTTATCGACCAACTGACCGACGTCATCATCAACAAGTCGCTACAGGATTGCCATCTCTGGGAACAGATCGGCCTCTCTCTCAATCTGTCGATGAACCTGTCGACCACCTCGCTGATCGAGGGGGATCTCTGTCACTTCCTGATCAACCAGTGTCAGCGCTGGGGCGTCAACCCTGAACTGATCACTCTGGAAGTTACCGAGAGCTCCTTCGTACAGGATCTCGGCAAGGCACTGGAAGCACTCACCCGCCTACGGATGCACGGCTTTGGCCTCTCCATCGACGATTTCGGTACCGGTTACTCCTCAATGCAACAGCTGGCCCTACTGCCATTTACCGAACTGAAGCTTGACCGCTCGTTTGTCGATCGCTGCTACGCCGATCCCTCCCACCTGGCCATCATCGAATCCAGCATCGAACTGGCGCGCAAACTGGGGCTAACATCGGTCGCAGAGGGGGTGGAAGATGCGCAAACCTGGCAGTTACTGACCCAACTGGGGTGTGATATCTGTCAGGGCTTCTTCACCGCTCGCCCGATGCCGTGCAACGAACTGCAGCACTGGCACCAGACATGGCAGGCGCGCCTGCCAACACTGATATCCCACTGACTTCACCCGACCGGACGCAGTGAGACGGCAAACCGTCAACGCAGCTCCTCCGACCTAATGAACGGCCACCTGGAACAAGGTGGCCGCTTTGCATCTGTCTCCACATTACGGATCTCCTTCCAGCATGACCGCAAAATTAGTTGCATAGTTGATAGCAAAAGCTAACGTTCCAATGCCATAGGCCCGCGTTCAGATCGCCGAAATCGACATTCTGCAGATATCAATAACATTGCTAACAGACTGCTATATCAGGAATAAATATCAATAACCGTCGATTTGATGAGGCGCACCGCACAATCTGAAATCGTTTTCCCCTTTAGTGCAATAACCTGTTCAAAATCAAATAAAGTTGTAAATAACCTTTGTTATGGTGAGCCCATAACCAGCGACGCCCTGTCGCTTCCCTTGCTGGCTCCGCCAGATGCAGCATTTTCTGCGCCTTGAAAGCGAGTTTATGACGCCATGATCACCATCACTCTCGATGGGGCTCAGTTGACGGTTAACCCGACCCAGACCCTGCTCCAGATTGCCAAACAGCACCAGATCGACATCCCCTCCCTGTGCGGTGACAACACCAGCGCCCCCAAGACGCCGTGCGATCTCTGCGTGGTCGAGATTGCCGGTCTCGGCATCCGGCGCGCCTGCGAGACGCGCCCCGAGGCAGGGATGATGATCACGACGCACAGCGATGCCCTGCGCGCGCACCGCCAGCAGGCGCTCGGCCGCATCCTTTCGGATCACTACGCCGATTGCGAAGCCCCCTGCCAACGCGCCTGTCCGGCCGGGGTGGACATTCAATCCTATCTGCATCACATCGCCATGGGGGAGCACGAGGCGGCAATGGCCGTCATCAAGCAAACCCTGCCGATGCCCCTCTCCATCGGCCGGGTCTGTCCTGCATTTTGCGAGGCGGAGTGCCGCCGCGCGCTGGTGGATGAGCCGCTGGCCATCCGCCAGCTCAAGCGCCATGCCGCCGATCTCGATCTGGCCGAGGTGGCCCCCTATCAACCGGCAAAGAAGCCCGCCAAGGGCAAGCGGGTTGCCATTATCGGCAGCGGCCCGGGCGGCCTCACCTGCGGTTACTATCTGGGTTACGAAGGGTTCGAGGTCGACCTGTTCGAGGCGATGCCCGAAGCGGGTGGCTGGCTGCGCTACGGCATCCCCGAATACCGGCTGCCCAAGGCGATCCTCGATCAGGAGATCGACCTGATGTGCCAGAGTGGCATGCGGATCCACACCAAGCAGCGACTGGGCCACCAGATCACCCTCTCGGCGCTGTGCCGTGACTATGATGCGGTCTGTCTGGCAGTCGGCGCTTCCAAGGCGGTGCCAATGGATTACCCGGGCAGCACCCTGGCTGGCTGCTATCTCGGGGTCGATTACCTCAAGGATCGGATGCTGGCCAAGCGGCTCACCACCGGCAAGAAAGTCGCGGTGATCGGCGGCGGCAACACGGCCATCGACTGCGCCCGCACAGCGGTACGCCTCGGCGCCGAAACCACCCTTATCTATCGCCGCACCCGCGCCGAGATGCCCGCCGAAGCGTACGAGATCGACGAGGCGGAGCATGAAGGGGTGCGCTTCATGATGCTGACCAATCCGGTAGAGAACCTGCCGAACAGCCGTGGTCGCGTCTGTCAGGTACGCCTCGAGAAGATGGCCCTCGGCGAGCCGGACGCCTCCGGTCGCCGCCGCCCGGAGCCAACCGGCGAGTACCTCATTGAAGAGTTTGATACCGTGATTGCGGCGGTGTCGCAGCAGCCGGATCTCAGCTTTATGGAAGGGGAGCCCCTCACCCTCCCCTTCACCCGCTGGCAGACGCTGGAGTCCCACCCCGAGACCATGCACAGCGGCCACGGCAACCTGTTCGCCATCGGCGATCTGCGCCGCGGGCCCGCCACCGCCATCGAGGCGGTCGCCGATGGTCGCAAGGCCGCGCTGGCCATCGATCAGTTCCTCCACGGTGAAATGAGCGATCCGGTTCGTCCTTTCAACGCCTGCAAGGCTCCCAAACTCAAGCAGGTCGATCCCGCCCAGTTTGCCCATCTCAATCAGGTCGCCCGCAGCATCATGCCTCATCTGGCAGACGCCGAGCGGGAGGGAAGCTTTGCCGAGGTGGAGCGCGGTTTGAGTGATGCCGATGCCCGCAGCGAAGCCAGCCGCTGCCTCGAGTGCGGCTGTCAGGCCAACACCGATTGTGCACTGCGCGACTACGCCACCGAATACAAGGTCGAGCAGAGCGCTCTCGATACCAGCCAGTGCCAGAAGTTTGCAGTGGATAACAGCAGCGAATTTATCGTCTTTGATGCCAACCGCTGCATCGGCTGTGGCCAGTGCGTGCAGACCTGTGGTGAGCAAGCGGTGCAGGGGGTGCTGCGCTTTGCCAAGCACAGCGATGGCACCCTCTCGAACCGGCCGCAGTTCGACAGCGGGCTGGCGATGGGCGACTCCCACTGCGTGCAGTGCGGCGCCTGCGTACAGGTCTGCCCCACCGGGGCCCTGGTGGATGCCCGCGACAAGTCGCAGGGACGCACCGAACTGCTCACGCCGGTCAATACCATCTGTACCTACTGCGGGGTCGGCTGCGGTGTCACCCTCTACGTCGATGAGGCAAACAACCGCATCCGCTATGTGGAGGGGAATCGCAACTCACCGGTCAATCAGGGGCTGCTCTGCGTCAAGGGACGCTTCGGCTTTGACTTTATCCAGAGCGAGGAGCGCCTTACCACCCCGCTCATCCGCAAGGATGGCGAGCTGGTGCCCGCCAGCTGGCAGGAGGCCATCGTCCTGGTGGCCGAGCGCTTCACCGCCCTGCGCCAACGCTATGGCAGCGATGCACTGGCGGGTTTCTCGTCGGCCAAAACCACCAACGAAGAGAACTACCTGTTCCAGAAGTTCATGCGCAGGGAGCTGGGCACCAACAACGTGGATCACTGCGCGCGGCTCTGCCACGCCTCCACCGTCACCGGGCTGGAGGCATCGCTCGGCAGCGGCGCCATGACCAACGACATCCCGAGCATTGATCACTCGGATCTCATCTTCATCATCGGCTCCGACACCTCGGCGGCCCACCCCATCATCGGCTCCCATATCAAGCGGGCAGTCACCACGGGCAAGGCGCGGCTGGTAGTGGCCGATCCGAAGCGGATCGAGATGGCCGACCATGCCAGCCTCTATCTGGCCCATCGCCCCGGCACCGACGTGATGCTGCTCAACGGCCTGATGCAGCAGATCATCCAGAACGACTGGCATGACAAGGCCTATATTGCTGCACGAGTGGAAGGGTTCGAGGCGCTGCAAGCAGAGGTGCTCTCCCCGGCCTATGCCCCGGACAAGGTCGCCCTCGTCACCGGCGTACCGGCCGAGCAGGTGATCGAGCTCGCTCGCCTCATCGGCACCGCCGAGCGCACTGCCATCTACTACTCCATGGGGATCACCCAGCACACCACTGGCCACGACAACGTGCGGGCCATCGCCAACCTGCAACTGCTGTGTGGCAACATCGGCATTGAAGGGGGCGGCATTAACCCGCTGCGAGGCCAATCCAACGTGCAGGGTGCCTGTGACATGGGGGCGCTGCCCAACTGTCTGCCCGGCTATCAGAAGGTGGCCAACCCCGAGGTTCATGCCCGCTTCGCCGCCGCCTGGCAGCAACCAGAGTTGCCGCGCACGCCCGGCCTTACCCTCACCGAGACCATAGATGCCGCCTGTGCAGGCAGCATCAAGGGGCTCTATGTGATGGGGGAGAACCCGGTGCTGAGCGATCCGGACCAGCATCACGTCATCGAGGGGCTCAAGCAGCTGGAGTTTCTGGTGGTGCAGGACATCTTCCTCTCGGAAACTGCCCAACTGGCCGATGTGGTACTCCCCTCCAGCTCCTTTGCCGAGAAGAGTGGCCACTTCACCAATACCGAGCGGCGGGTACAGCGCCTCACTCCGGCCCTCCAGGCACCGGGCGAGGCTCGGGATGACTGGTGGATCATCCAGCAGATCGCCAACGCCATGGGCGGCGACTGGCACTATCAGAACGCACAGGAGATCACCGCCGAGATCTGCCGGGTTACCCCGCAATACGCTGGCATCCAGTGGGACAAGGTGGGAGTGCAAGGGCTGCAGTGGCCCTGCAACGACGCGGCCCCCGACGGCACTCGCCTGCTCCACGGCAAGCAGTTCACCCGTGGCAAGGGGGAGATGGTCGCTACCCCGTTCCGCTATGCCGCCGAACTGCCCGACGAGACCTATCCCATCGTGCTCACCACCGGCCGCCTGCTGGAGCAGTTCCACACTGGCACCATGACCCGCAAGACCAAGGGGCTCGACAAGCTGGCTGGCCCACGGGTGATGATGAGCGTGGTGGACGCCGAGCGGATGGGCATCAGCAACAGCGAGCGGGTGAAGGTCACCAGCCGCCGCGGCCATATCGAGTTGCCCGCCTTCGTCACCAAACGGATGCAACCGGGCGTGGTGTTCATTCCGTTCCACTTTGCCGAAGCCCCGGCCAACCGGCTCACCATCAATGCCACCGACCCACACGCCAAGATCCCCGAGTTCAAGGTCGCAGCTGTACGCATCGACAAGGTAGATTGCCACCTATCCTCAGCAGACAAGCATGAGATGGAGACCGTCTAACCGGAATAAACTACGCAATCAGCTGGATAAATCACAATAAAAAGAGCCACCCAACGGGTGGCTCTCAATTATTAAAACAATAACCAGCATCATGATGCTATAAAACGAGCCCCTCAGGTAGGAACTGAATTATTGCAAAATCTGCGATGCCGCCTTGTTTCTATCCTTGCATGTCGAGTCGGTACAATCCCAGGAGCGGAAGGGTGATACCTTGACTTGTTGATTCAGCGCCTGGGTTGAATCAAAACTCAACGTCAACCCACTGAACCGGTTTACCAGACGATAGCTACCATCTCGTTGCTCACTGCCATCATTACGGCTCTGCACTGTCGATACTTTGACCCACTGTGAGTTCAAACATGTATCCGAGGTTTCAGCCCCCTGGCAAGGGTCTGCAACCAGCCCGACCTCTGCTCCCCAACGCCTTGAGTCATTGACACTACCTGACTCTGTAATGCTCAAATATCTTTTTTGCTCCATATGTCCTGCCGGATAAGCTACAACATGGTAATAACCATCTTGCCGGTTCACGAGCCCCCAAGAGAGATCGCCATCAGCCTGTCCATGCTTCACCGTCAGATTGAATCGACTATCGGCGGTCAGTACCTCGCCCTCACGGTTACGTAACTGTTTTTCCTCTATCAGAGCTTGATTATTTGTATCGGTTTTTTGGAAGGTCACATCGATATATTCACCACCAAATCGCTGACAATCAATATAGCAATACGTTCTGGTTGTTTTACCCACAATGAAGTTGGACAATGTTTGTACTTGCGGATCCATCATGAAGCGATACCAGGACCGCGTCACATAATCATTGAGTGTTAATAGCTTTTCCCACTTCTGGCTGGACAAACTATCTGTTACATAAAACTCCATAGGAGCCTTACCTTCATTTTGCGCTCCTGATGATGGCTCCGGCGTGGCAATATATTTCCCCAAATAACTATTCCATGCAACGTTAGCGACCCTCAAAGATGAGTTGACTAATTTCCCCTGTTCTACCAATTCTGATGCAGTACCGCTCATCGAATCGGGATCATATTCTGGAGAGAAATAGCCTTTGGAGGAAATGTCCACTGAGACAATGTTACTGGCAGCACCGGCATTACCGAGGGAGTAATCGTTAGTCTCAAATTTCTCCCACTTACCATTATGGTATTTCCGCCAACTGTCTGGTGACATCTTGCCTGATATAGGGGCTCGCATGACGTGCTCTTGCATGAACGAGCTAAACCCAGACCAACCAGAAAGATTCATTATGCGACTGGTGTAAAATACATAGAAATAACCTGAAGCATAATCAATAAACAGCCGCGGATCACCACCACCATAATTATATGTTTGCCCCAGAACTTCATCTCTAGAGTCTTTCATACCGAACTGCGATGTTTGGATAACATCAATTACAGTCCAGTTCAAACCTTTATCTGTTGATTTGACTCGCTCAATTGCATCGTATCTTGGTGTCACACCAAAAATTTCATCGTGTAACAAGCCATACCAATCCCCGCTATCCGGATCAACCCACACATCCATTAAGCCACAATAATTTATATAATTATAGCCACTTCCACGTGGTTGGATGCGCTTCATCAATGGTGTATTGATGCACAATGGAACAGTGTTCTGAACAGTTGCCTGATCATATATTTTTTTTACCTCATTATAATCATGCAACTTGTCTTTTATATTATTGCTTGCCTCTTGATAGTTTTTTGCGCTGAAGAAACGCCAAGCGTGATCAGCATTATTTGGGTTATATTCATTATATTGTGACAATGTATCATGATATAGATACTTTCCGGTTTCATCAATAAATGAAAAACCTGGCGAATCATTAACTAAATGAACCGCTATAGGAGTCGTATGTGTAGCAGTTACTACTGCATTCGCATACTGAATAGACAAACAACTTAACCCTATTATACCCCCAGTAACAAGCCGTAAACTCTTTTTCATCTTGAACTCCATGTCATTATAAAACATAATATTGCCTGCAATATGCAGGCAATATCACCATTAAACTACATGCAGGTAACTCTATTTTTATACTTATCAAGACTACCTTTGTTTGCTTCGGCGGCTTGCACCGCATTAACAGAACGCCATAGCAATGGTTGTTTATCCAGTTTGATAGTCTGTTTAACACATTCACATACCAAACTGTTCAAAATAGTAAAACCAATGACGGAAGAAATTGAACCGGTAGAAAAATCATGATTGGGCACCGGAATAATTGCGTCTCCTGGTACTCCCCCCATATCAAGTACATAATCACAAACATCTTCCAATTTTTTACCGCTCTGGTGCCTTGATGACACTGAACGGGTAAATGCAAATGAAGTTAAACCAATCACGGTCAAACCTCTTTTTTTACCCTCCATGGCAAATTCTACAGGCACCGGGTTGCGCCCGGAGGTAGATACCACAATTAATATATCGCCTTGGCGCAATTCTTTTTCACCATCAAGTGCTACTGCTGCCAACCCATGTTGCCGTTCAGCAAAAGTACTCATCGGAGCATAGGGAGACAACGCCAGAACAGGTGGTAAAATAGCATTGACTTGCACCAGGCCTCCAGCACGGAAATACATCTCATGGGCGAACATTTGCGAATGGCCACAGCCTGTAACATGGATCATGCCATCATTGATAATTGAATTGGCCATCGCTATAGCACACTGTTCAATTACCTCTTGCTGTTCTTTCACCGCATCAATATGTTGTAGCAAGTCAGTCAAATATTTCTTGTACATATAACCATCTCCAATTACAGGCAGCTCACACGGCCTTTCATAGACAAAATATGCTTTTTATTGATCGCATCTCCACGATCCAGATTTGAACTAACCCAGACTGGTGGTGTTACCCCCGCCTCAGCCAAATTGCATACCGTCTGTGTCACTAATGCTTGAATAACTGAAAAACCAATAATGGATGATACCGGGCAACATTTTTCGGATAGTCCATCCAATTCGATGACCGCATCACCATACGGAATGTTGAGATCAATCGTAATATCTGCGATATCACTCAAAAACAAACCCGAAGAGTGCTTTGGTTTTGTCCGTTTGCTGAACTCCATCGATTGCAATGCGATCACCGGAAGCCCACGTTTTTTGGCCGCCAAAGCGATATCTACCGTTGGAATTGTACGCCCTGCAATCGAGGCCAAAATAACACTATCATGTACAGTTACATGCTGGTCTTCAAAAATAGTCGTCCCAACACCTTCAACTTCATAAATATGATCTGAATAAGCCTGAGTTCGCGGTGCGGTAGAATAAATATGTGGTAGCAGAGGGTTGATCGGCACCAAGCCACCCGCGCGATAAAATGTTTCCATCGCATATATATGGCAGTGACCACCAGAAACATGAATAACACCATCATGCTGAACTGCTTTGCTCATCAGTTTCGCTGCATTCTCAATGTTAGTCCCTTCATTTGCCATCACTTTTTCAATTATGGCTTTACAGTTATCTATATACTTAATCATGTTGTCCTCTCATATATCTATTAAAGTATTCCGACATAATGCAGTAACACTGAACCAACAATCATGCCAAGCATCATTTTTACAGGTGATAGCCCACGCATGATCAGCTTGTAGCACCCAATAACGATAATAAGAGGCAAAATATTAGGCATTATTTTATCTAAAATCCCATCCTGGATATTCAATACCGTGTCACCGAGATGAATTTCAGCACCAAGTTTGACCCTGACAAATGATGCAGTGAGTGCGCCTACCACTGTCAGACCAAGAATTGTTGCACCACGACTAAATGCATCACTTTGCTGCTTCAGAGAGCCAAGCGCATTGAGCCCTAATTTGTAACCATAGTTAAACAACGGGATATAGATTGAAAATCTAACCAGGTTAAAGAGCAACAGGAAAATAAGCGGCGCGATATAAACTTTATCCAATGCCAAGGCTGCTGCAATAGAGGCTGTGATAGGCAATATTGTCAGTTGACACATTGCATCACCAATCCCGCCTAATGGTCCCATCGCCGCCACTTTGAAAGAGCGGATGGTTTCTATTGGTTGCTTGCCTTTTTCCATGGCAAGGATAACCCCTTGCATGAAAGTAACCAGCCAAGGTGCTGTATTAAAAAACTCGTTATGCAGCTTCAATGACAACGAGAGGTCATGCTTATTCTTATGAATTCGCTGCAATGCCGGTAACATCGCATAGAGGAATCCGGATGATTGCATCCTTTGATAGTTAAATGAAGCCTGAACCCACAGCATCCGCAGCCAGGACTGCCTCATAATCTTCTGATCCAGCACTGCGTTAGTGTCCTGGTCAAGATATTCTTCATTGTTCATCATTTTTTCAGTGTGCTGTGACATATTAAATGCCCTCATCCATCTGTTCATTGTCAAGCGGAGTTACTTTATTTTTGCTATTCTTGCGCTCGGCATGATTAAAATAATCGATAATTGCGACAGACAAACCAAGAAGCGCAACAGCGATAACGGGCAACTTCAAAAATGTCGCACAGACAAAGCCGATGATGAAAAATGGAGTATATTTTTTCTCTTTCAACATCATTTTCAAAAGCATTGCAAAACCCAGTGCCGGCATCATGGCACCAGCGATGCTTAACCCTTCTATAATGACTTTCGGAACCTGTTCAACAATTGTTTTTGCTACTACATCACCAAAGTAAGTCGGAATAAACGCGCAGATGAAGAAGGTGAAGAAGTAGGCAGCCATCCCCAAGTAGTTAACTCGTTCGATCCCTTTTACATCACAATTGTCAGCCATCTTGTCGACTTTATTCATCAAGGTGGCAAAACCAGTAAATTGAATAACGGTTAACTGTTGCATCAGGATTGCAAATGGTATTGCCACACCGACAACTGCACTAGGAGATAATCCAGACTGGATCCCGAAAACAACACCAACTGCAGAACCGATAGTGACATTAGGTGGTTGAGCACCAGCCAATGGCATTAAACCAAGCCAGGCTAGCTCTAACGTCGCACCAATTAACAAGCCTGACTCAATATCACCCATCAGCAGGCCAACAACCGTCCCGGTGACTATAGGCCGACCAAACATCAACCCGGAGCCATAATAATCAAGCCCGGCGAAGCCGACCCACAGGGCGATGGCGAATACAGTTAAAATATCCATATTTTCACCTTACAAGTATTGTTCAATATTTATGGGGGTATCTGATGGGTTACGTTGGATGGTGCAAGAAACCCCGAGACCAACTAACTCTCTGAATGTGTTTTTATCATTATTATCCAGCGACACAGTTGCATGAACCTGTTCTTTTCCTTCCTTGTAATGCATATTTCCAACATTTATTTTCTTAATCGGCACACCACCTTTAACAAGGGTTAATGCATCCTGAGGTGTACGAACAAGGATAAATATTTTTTGATGGTCCGCCGCTTTATGAATGACATCAATCGTTTTCTGCAAACTGAAAAACCGGGTATCAAATTCACCAGCAGACATTTTTGCCAATGCTTGTTGTGCAGGATCTTGCGAAACCGCGTCATTGGCAAAAAGAATCAGGTTGCATCCAGAATGAGGGCCATGGCCTACAGCGACTTGACCATGTAATCCTCGCTCATCGATTCGGGTATAAACAATATTGGGCATAGTGCTAGTCCTTTATTTCACGTTACTAATATCGGTTTTTATAATTTGTTATCGCTCATACACATGCGGATTTTCGCCTCGACTACCTCTTCCATTGCTGCCATGGCAGGGACCAAATACTGGCGTGGGTCACTGGCATCCGGATGACTACCGAGAAATGCTTTCATGGCATCGGCGAAGGCGATCTTCAGCTCGGTCGCAACGTTGACCTTGCAGATCCCGAGTTCGATACAGCGGCGGACATCGGCTTCCGGCACACCGGAGGCGCCGTGCAGTACCAACGGAATATCCACCTGCTCGCGAATGGCGGCGAGGCGGGCAAAGTCCAAACGGGGTTCTTCCTTGTAGAGGCCGTGTGCGGTACCAATGGCAACCGCCAGCGAGTCGATACCGGTACGGCGGACAAACTCGGCCGCCTTGAGCGGATCGGTAAATTTGGCATTTGCGGCATCGACAATGAGGTCATCTTCCTGACCGCCCAGCTGACCCAGTTCGGCTTCAACGCTGGCGCCCATGCGATGGCAGAAAGTGGCCACACTGCGAACCTTCTCGATGTTCTCTTCAAACGCAAAGTGTGAGGCATCGATCATGGCGGAGCGAATGCCCGCTTCAACCTTATTGCGGATATCCTGCTCATCTTCATGGTGATCCAGATGCAGCACCAGCGGAATGCGGTACTCATGGGCAGCAGCCTGACAGATGGAGACCAGATACTCGACCCCGGCATGGCGATAGGTGCCCGGGGTGCCAGCCAGGATCACAGGAGAGCGCATGCGAGCGGCAGTGCGGGCAACAACCTGTACGGTTTCGAGGTTATGGATATTGAACGCAGGCACAGCGTAACCACGGCGCTGGGCATCTTTGAGCATTTCATGGGAAGAGATCAGATACATAGTGACTCCTGTGCGTCCTGATTGACGCGAGATCCTGAGAAAAGGGGGGCGAAGTGGGCGAGATCTATCTCCCGGCCAGCAACCCAGATGTGTTGTTGATTGAGTTCTGCGGTCAGAGCGAGCAGGTTGGCCTGTTTGCCAACTGCCAGCGAACCGAGACGATCGGCAATGCCGAGCATGCGGGCAGGAGCCAGCGATGCCATCCGAAGAGCATCAGCAAGCGGAACCCCAGCCAGATTGACCATGTTGCGTACGGCACCAAGCAGGGTAAGGGTGCTACCGGCCAGACCACCAGCCTCGGTACGTACCACTCCCTCTTTCATTTCGACTCGGTAGTTGCCCAGCAGGTAGTGGCCATCGGGCATGCCAGCGGCACGCATCGCATCGGTGATCAGCAGCAGACGTTCGCCAGCACAGCAGTGGCAAAGCTTGAGCACGCTCGGGTGGACATGATGACCATCGGCGATCAACTCCAGCCAGGCATCGGGATGAACCAGGCCCGCACCGACCATGCCGGGCTCGCGGTGATGTAGACCACGCATGCCATTGAAGCAGTGCACCAGCCCGGAGGCGCCCGCCGTCAGCGCTGCCATGGTGGTATCGTGATCCGCCGCCGAGTGGCCCAGCATCACCCGCACACCGCTGGCGGCGAGATGACGAATAGCCGTGATGGCATTGGTTTTTTCCGGTGCCAACGCGACCACTTTCAGGGTGCCGCGTGCCAGCTGTTGCAATTGCTTCAGCTCGGCAAGATCCAGTTCCCGAAACAGTGCCTGATCGTGGGCGCCCTTGTTGTCCGGTGTGAAGTAGGGACCTTCCAGATAGCAGCCAAGCAACTCGGCACCCGGCATGCCGCTGGCAACACCGTCGGCGATGCGGCCAAGAGCTTGTTCGATCTCGGGAAGCGGCGCGGTGACCGTGGTGGCAAGAAAAGCACCGACCCCTTCTGCTGCCTTGGCCATCGACAAGGTGCCGAGGGCGTTGCTGTCGTTATCCATGACATCGACACCAGCCCCACCGTGGACATGACCATCGATCAGCGCAGGCACCAACAGCTCGACATCCCGCGCCGGATCACCATCGGTGATGGGGGTGATGGGGGTGATGGCGGTGATGATGCCCTCCTGGTGGGTGAGCTCCTGATGTTCCAGCCAACCCTGTTCGGTCAGCAGGCGACGAGCACGGATCCGTGAGGCCATTTAGATTCCCTCCTCAACGAGTGCTGCATCAGCCTGACGATCTTTTTGCATTTCATCCGCCAGCGAGGTGAGACCCCGGTGACCGCAAGCGAGGGCCTGAACACGAAATTCACTGACACTCAAACCGTCACGCTCAAGCAACATTTCCAACAACAACTGGAGATTGGTTCCGGTGATCACCTCTCGTTTGGGTGCTGCCATTGATAACAAAGAGGCCACCCGGAAAGGCGTTCCTCCTAGCAAGTCAGTGAGAAACACCACTCCATCACCCTGCTCTACAGCCAAAATGGCCTCTGCAAGTTGATGCTCCAACTTGCTGGTGGTCGATGATTCGGGAAAATCAATTGCCGCCACATATGACTGTTCACCGAGGATCTGTTCCATTGCCTTTGCCAGTCCGCTGGCAAAACCGCCATGCCCCGTGATGATGATGCCCAGCATGTGACTCACTCCTTTTCTAATGATTAACGACAAACAGGCCATGAAAAATGAAAACGTTTACAAATTTAAATATGCAATTCATTCATATACATAGTGATTCATCTCTGTTTCTATTTCTGCCCGTTGATTCGCATTCCTGGCTTTCATATGGATAAATTTTTACCCCTTGTACAACCCGGTTAACTTGCCCAGTCGGGCAGGGATTGTCCGGGCTGATACCCAAGCCCAGCGAGGTATGGAAGGCATAAAACTGGGCATAGAGCAGGTAGCAAAAGGAGAGCTGGGCATCATCACCCTGCAGGGGGTGGGGCAAATAAATGTGCTCACCCTCTTCGATACGGGGGTCATGCTGGTCAGCAATGGCGACCACCCGGGCGGCCTGTCCGTCGACCCGCAGTTCGCGCAATAGATCCAGATCATATTGACGGGTATAGGGGTCATTGGAGATGAACTGGGCGATCAGGGTCTGTGCATTGACGACGGATTTGGGACCATGGCGAAAACCGGTTGGCGAGTCAAACAGGGCGACCAGCCGACCACCAGTCAGCTCCAGCAGTTTGAGCGCCGACTCCTGAGCAACCCCTTGCAGACTGCCACTGCCAAGATAGATGACCCGTTGTGGCAGCGGTTCATTCCATGCAGGGACCTGCTGAACAACCTGCTCCAGGATTGCTTCACTGACGCCAACCAGTGGGGCGCAGGTCTGCTGGTTGAACTGTGCTGGCAGGAAGACGGCAAGACAGCTCAGCATCATGCTGGTCAGACTGCTGGTCATGGCGAAACTGCGATCATTGGTTTGGGGCGGCATCAGCAGGGCCAGAGAGCGGGAATCTTGCTGGCAGCGACGATAGAGAGCACCTTCACCGTTGCAGGTGAGCACCAGATGGTGGCAATGGCTAAGCAACTGACTTGCCAACTCAACAGCCGCCACGCTCTCGGGACTGTTGCCTGAGCGAGCAAATGAGATAAGCAGAGTCGGGCAATCCTCAGCCAGATACTCGGCCGGATCGGTGACGATATCGGTGGAGGCAATCGCCTCGAACCGGCGATTCAGACGAGCAGAGAGGTAGGGAGCCAGTGCTCGCCCGGCAAAAGCGGAGGTACCGGCACCGGTCAGGATCACCCGCAGATTGCCATGGGAGAGCAGAGGGGCAAGAAAGCGATCCAGCGGAGTACGACACTCCTCCACCATGGCAAGGGTCTCCCGCCAGGTTGCCGGTTGTTGATGAATTTCACGGGCTGTCGCCAGGCCATTGGCCGTGCGCAGCATCTCTTCTGGATAACCAAGGATCATGTCTACAACTCCTTAAACGACAGGGTCGAGCTGGGAAGGACAGGGGCAGGCTGTGCCGCAAGCATTGGCATAGCTGCGCAACACTTCCTGTACCTGATCAAGAATGAGGTCATGGGGATTGGCCGACAGCGTGCCCAAACGTACCTTGCGGTACTGCAGGGGCAGATGCTGGCTGAGCAGTGGCAAGGGGATGGGCTCTGCGGCCAGGTTGGTAAGCAATCTGGCATAGCACTCATCGACACGCGCATCGGGCCAGTAATAGCGAATGCGGTCTGAGTAGCTGTAACCGCGAGCAAGTCGGCATTCGTTGGCACTGCCCTGATAGTGGCTGCGCCAGAAGTCGGGGCGATCCAGCATTGTCTCTTCCATCACCTGGCGCAGACCTGAGCACGCCTTGGCGACAACCAGCTCCTCTTCGATGGCGGCAAGGGCAAACAGCGCTTCACGCAGGGCAAAGGTGAGGGCCGGGCCGACCTTGAGAATGGCAAAGTGGTCGCGAACCAGCTGACGATAAGCCTCGGGGGTCTGGTAATCGGTGGAGTGAGCCTCGAACACCAGATGAGGGTAGGCTTCGATCATCCGGCTCAGTGGTGCCGCTTTCGCGGGTTGGTAGTCGATGATGTGGGTGTGGTCAAACTCAACCCCTGGCTGCACTACCAACCCGATCACCCGTGGCCATATATGGGCCAGACCGAGCTGAGCGAAGGCTTGCTGGTGAGCTTCCAGGGTATGCCGTGCCGCTTCCGGTGTGGTGACGGCCAGCTCGGCCAGCTCTTCATGAGCACCGCCCGGCACCGGCACCTCTGTGCCAATGACATAGACCAGATCGCTCCGGCCAAAGGTGGCCAGACAAGTTTGCTCGGCGATCTGCGCCAGCCGAGCGGCCCGCTCTGCGACCAGCTCATCGGTCAGCGGCACCGGGTCACCCTGACAAGACATGCTGCAGTCGAGATGGATTTTCTTGAAACCGGCGGCAACATAGCAGGCAATCAGCTTTTCGGCATGGGCCATGGCCTGCTCGGCTGGCTCACCTTGCCAGCGGTTGGGACCAAGGTGATCACCTCCGAGAATGAGTCTGTGTGCCGGAAAGTGGCACTCGGCAGCCAGTTGATACAGACGCTCACGAAAATCGGCTGGCGTCATGCCGGTGTAACCACCGAACTGATCCACCTGATTGGAAGTAGCCTCGACCAGCAATAGTTGATCCCCTTCGGCGGCCAAGCGCAAAGCAGCCTCCAGCACCAGCGGGTGAGCGGAGCAGACGGCATAGATCCCGACCTGTTCTCCCTGTTTATGTCTTTCGACCAGTGCCAGCATGGATTTCATTTTGATCTTCCTTCGTTGCTCTAGATGAAAGTGACCTTTCGCTTCATTTTCTTTACCCTAGTGGCGACACAAAGAAAACGAAACAAAAGAGTTCTATCTTCTTGAGAGGGATCACAAAAAGAAAGGCAATGAAAGAATCGGGACGATGAAAAATGAAAATCTTGCTGTGAAAAAGCGTAGCAATGGCTTGATTTGACTCTACCGCTGAGCGTTAATATGAAAACGTAACGAAGTGAAAGATTATTTTCACCACAGCACTCCGGCAGAAGAGACTATGCAAACAACAGAAAGAAGCACGCTCGGGACAAGCGAGCGGCGGGAACGGATCATTCAGCAACTGCGCAGCAATGGCAGCGTTCAGGTCAATGAACTGGCCACCCACTATCATGTGTCGACCGTCACCATTCGCAACGATCTGGCATTCCTGGAAAAACAAGGGGTCGCTGTACGCGCCTATGGTGGCGCCCTGCTGTGTGAACCCAATCAGGCCGTGCCCGAGCGAACCATTGCCGACAAAAGTGTGCTCAATACGCCGGCCAAACAGCGGATTGGCGCCCTGGCGGCCACACTGGTGCAACCCGGGTGTCGTCTTATCCTCGATTCGGGCACCACGACGCTGGAGGTGGCTCGTCATCTGCGGGAGCATCAAGAGACACTGGTGATGACCAACGGTATGAACGTAGCCAATGCGCTGCTTGAAGCTGAGGGGGTCGAACTGCTAATGACCGGCGGCCACCTGCGCCGCAAATCACTCTCGTTCTATGGCGCGCAAGCTGAACAATCACTGCAGAACTACCATTTTGACCTGCTGTTTCTCGGGGTGGATGGCATCGACCTCGAGCGTGGCGTCAGTACCCATCACGAAGATGAAGCGCGTCTTAACCGCTGTATGTGCCAAGTGGCCGAGCGGATCATCGTGGTCACCGACTCCAGCAAATTTGGCCGACGCAGCTTGCACAAAATTATCGATACCCCGCGTATTCATACCCTGATCACCGATGATGCGCTGCCAGCAGAAGTGCTGACTGGCTTGCGTCACGCCGGGATCGAGGTACTGCTGGTACCGGCGGATCCCCACTGATTGGATCAGGATGAGGTCAGCTCCCGGCAATCACTGTCAGGGTCATACCAATACTCATACGGTCACCTCTGGCGAGTAGCCGCAAACCGGGGTGACCGGCCAAATGGTGGGCATTGGCGGCGTGGCTCTGGGGCTCAAGACAAACAAAACCGCTCCCCTCATTGGGCTGGTAAAGCATCAGGAAGGCACACTCGCTTGCTACCAGCAGGCGCTGCTGGCGGGCAGGATGGTCAAGCTCGGCCTGACCGCGCCAGCCGCCGTAACAGTGGTTGAGCCACCCTTGCGGGCGAGCCCACTGACGAAAATCGAGGTGGGGCGCCAGTCTGCTCGACCAGTCGGTCGGCAGATGATCCGCTCCCTCTTGCCAGACGCCGCTCGCCAGAAAGCGAATCTTTGTCTGCTCGTCGCGCCAGAAGAAGGGGTGAAAACCGGCGCCGTAGAGACAGGGCACCTCCCCCAGATGGGTCAGACTGATACGTGCCAGCAGGCTCACACCCTGCAGTCGATAGTCAATCTCGGCCAGATAGTGAAACGGGCCGCATTGGCTGTTGAGCTGCAAAGTCACCGAGCTGTCGGTCAACGCCACCGGTTGCCATCGCTGTAGCCAGCCATCCCCATGCAAAAAGAAATCGGGATCGAGCTCGCTCGCGGGCAACGCACACGCCTCTTCCCACAGCTCGAACAGGTTCCCAGCGACCCGATTGGCCAGCGGCAACATGGGAAACAGCGCGCTCTGGCCGGGATGCCAGGGCTGCGCCAAGTCCGTGTCGCGTAGCAGCGGGCGCCCCTGCTCATCCTCCAGCCCCAGCAAACAAGCCCCTTGTGTTGAAACCCGCATCCGAAGATGCGGGTTGCTCAATGTGTAGACCGTCATGCCGAGGCTCTCGCCTTGGTCGGCGTCAGCTCCACCTTGCCTTGAGCCAACTGGGCTTCCAGCGCCTCCAGCGTTACTCCCTTGGTCTCGGGCACCTTGCGGTAGATGAAGATGAGCCCGGCAAAACAGATAAGGCCATAGAGCAGGAAGCTGCCTGCGGCCCCTAGCCCGGCGTTGAGCAGCGGGAAGGTGTAGGTCAGCACGAAGCAGGCGATCCAGAGCGCCAGCGTACCGGCCGACATGGCCAGCCCGCGTACCCGGTTCGGGAAGATCTCGGAGAGCAGCACCCAGGTTACCGGCGCCAGGGTCAGGGCATAGATGGCGATAGCCGCCAACACCAGCAGCAATACCGGCAGCCCCAGTACGCCTGTGGCATAGGCCGCCGCCATCATGCCGTAGATGATGGTCAGCCCCGCCGAGCCAATCAGCATCAGCTTACGACGGCCAATCTTGTCCACCATGGGCAGTGCGATCAGGGTAAACAGCAAGTTGATAAGACCGGTGGCGACGATGGATTTGAGGGTGCTGTTGATGTCAAACCCGGCGGAGGCAAAGATCTCCTGCGCATAATTGAAGATGACGTTGATACCGCACCACTGCTGGAAGACTGCCAGTACAATCCCGATGATGAGGATCGGCTGCACCGAGGGTTTGCCCAGCTCCGCCAGCGAGACCTTGTGGGTCTCACCCACCAAGGTCTGACGGATATCGGCCAGGGTCTGCTTGGCATAGGCATCGCCACCAATCTTGCCGAGCATGCGGGAGGCTTTCTCATACTGACCATCTTTGGCCAACCAGCGCGGCGACTCCGGCACGAAGAACATCAACACCAGAAACGCCAGCGCAGGTACCAGTTCGGCACCGAACATCCAGCGCCAGCCGGACTGTCCATTCCAGGTGGCCAGAATATCGGCCTGAGTCGCATTGCTCGCCACCGGATCGGCGATCATCAGGTTGACCAGCTGAGCCGCCAGCACCCCGATCACGATGGTGAGCTGGTTGATGGCCACGAACTTGCCCCGCTTGTTGGCCGGGCTGATCTCGGCGATGTACATGGGCGAGAGCGCAGAGGCCAGACCGATGCCGATACCGCCGATGATGCGATAGACCACAAACAGATCGAAGTTGCTGGCCGCGGCCGTGCCCCACGCCGAGATGGTGAAGAGGATGGCGGCCAGGATCAGCGGCTTCTTGCGACCGAAGCGGTCGGCTGACCAGCCGGAGATGGCGGCCCCCAGCACGCAGCCCACCAGCGCCGAGCTCATTGCCCAGCCGGACTGGGCCGGATCCGTGATGGCGAAATAGGCCTCATAGAAGGGCTTGGCCCCGCCAATCACGACCCAATCATAACCAAACAGCAGGCCACCGCAGGCAGCCACCAAACAGATCATCCAGATGTAGCTCATATTGAGCCCATTCGTATCCAATTGATTTTTCGTGCGTTCCATGGCTCATCCTTATCATCTTGTCGATTGTAGGGTGCAGTGGCGCCCCTCACCGTGGCGGGGCGCCGGTTTTTGTTATGAGAGTTATGAGTGGAGTGACAGCTCGCGGCAGATCAGGGCAAAGAGGTGCCCCTTGTCGTGAGCCGGGTTAAGGGTGAGTAGCTCTTGCAAGGTCTGTTCACAACCATCCCGCTGACCCAGCCCCAACAGGCCGAGCGCCCGGACCAGCAGACAGTGCTGGCGATGTTTGTGTTGCGGGTCGTCATCCAGCACGATGAGATCCGGCAGTGAGACGGCGAAGAAGTCCGCCTCGACCGACTCGCCCATCGCCTGCTCGGCCCAGCCGACCATCCCTTCAAAGAGACGCTGCGCCTCCGCAACCCGACCAAGACGTGCCAGCGCCATACCCTGGTAGAAGAGATAATCCACCGGCTGATCGTTGTAGTAGCGGCTGGCCCCCAGCGAACCCTGACCCAGACAGGCCTGTTGCAGGCACTGGGCCGCCAGACTCTGGTTGTCACAGGCCAGATGGCAGAGCGCCAACAGGTAATGGATATCGTTGTCGGTCTGTCCTACCAGACGCCCCTCCCCCAGATTGAGGGGGTAGTGAAACGCCTGTTGCAGCAACGGAATAGCCTGCTCGTGGCGTCCCTGAATCATCAACGCCAACGCCCGGCGCTGCTGATTGATGAGGTACTGACCGGTCACCTTGCCCTCGCCCCCCTCCCAGGGGTGGAATTCGCGCAGCCGCAAGATCTCGGCCGCCGCATCCAGCTGGCCGGTGATGTGATAGAGGCTGAGCAGTTCGGCGGTCAGGTCGTCGCGCTTGAGGGCGACCGCACGGTGCGCCTCCAGCAGGGCCAACCGCTCGGCGAGTGCCATGGCACAACGTTTGTGCAGTTGATCCAGTTCAAACAGCAAACGGGCATCATCCGGCTTGAGGGAAAAGGCTCGGCTTAGACACTGCTCGGCCGCCACCGGATCGCCGCTCTTGTTGAAGTGATAGATGCCAAGGTTGCGCCATGCCGGGGCAAACCCGGGCGCCTGCTCGCACACCTGCTGCCACAGTGCGATAGCTTGCGAGTAGCTGCGCTTGCTGTAGTGGAAGCAGCCCAGCAGATAGCTGGCAAACCAGCTGTGTGGCAGTTGCGCCAGCATGGCCACCTCGCCAAGGGTATTGGGGAAGCGCACCTTGCAGCTAAAGGCCTGCTCGGCCCGTTGCTGCAGGGCATCCTGCGCCTCACCTTCCGGCAACAATGCAGCCTGGAACAGCAGCGGCAGGGTCTCCTCCACCTGCAGTGTTGAGAGCAGTTGCTGCGCCAGCTCGGGGCGTCCCAGCGCCAGCAGATTGCTCGCCAAGAAGCAGAGATTCACCCCGCGCCCGTTGCACAGGGTACGCAGCACCTCGAGATCGGTCGGCTGCTCGCTTGCCAACCAGCGCAAAAAGGCCAGCTGATAGTGAAGCGGATAACGGACACGCTGCTCGTCGATATAGGCGATGGCCGCCTCCTGCTCACCAGACTCCAGCAGCGCCAACCCTTTGAGGGCGATGGCGCCGTAGTGGGTACCGTTGACCGCGAGGCTGCGCTCGACAAATTGCAGCGCCTGCGAGGCATCGCGCCGTACCATGGCGATGCGGGCCAACCCGAGGAAGCCACTGTCGCGGCAGTTACCGCTCCAGGTCGCCTTGTAGAAGTCATCGAAAGCGGCATCGAACTGCCCCAGACGCTCTTCGATGTTGCCGCGCAGCAAACTCGCCTTGCCACACTGGGGGTTCTTGTTGAGGCGATGGGCGCGGGTCAGCGCCTGATTGACGTAGACCAGCGCCTGCTCATAGTTGGCGCGGTTGTACTCCAGAGTCGCCAGCGCCAGGTTGCAGCGATAGTCGCCACCATCCAGCTCCAGAGCCCGCAGGTAGTAATCAAAGGGCGAGCGGCTGGCGTGCAGATACTGCTCAAGATGCTGGCCGATGAAGTAGAGCTCGTCGATTGAGTCGAGATTGACGGCCGGCTCCGGTGCCGTGGCCGGATCCGGCAGGGCTTCGCCCGCAGGCTGATGTTCGAGATAGCTCAGGATCGACTGGCCCTGCTCATCCAGCAGGCGTACCTGCAAACGCCCCTCGCTGGTGATGGCCTGCGGCTCAAGCCAGGCCTGACCCGGTTGCAGATCCAGCGTCTGGGTGAACAGCACGCCACTCTCGTCACTCACTTCGAAACGGGCGTGGCTCAGCGGCGCGATCGCGTAGGCACCGCACAGCAGGCCGTCGTCGCTGCGCTCCAGCTTGATGGCGGCGCGGGTATTGGCATTTTGCAGGGTGCCCAGGGTGTTGTAGGGCAGGAAGTTCTGCACAAACACCTTCTCCTCCCCCGCATCCAGCCAGGTAAAGTCGGGCTGGTTGTCGGTGTAAACCCCGGTCATCAGCTCGATGTAGGGGCCGTTGTCGTCGGTCAGGTTGCGATCCCAGGCCAGACCGAAGTCGCAGTTGCCCCAGCTCCACTGCTTCTTGCCCGGCGAAACGTGGTGATCCGCCACGTGCAACAGGCCGCCCTGCTCATCATGGCAGTAGGCACCGACAAAGTCGTAGTCAGACTTGTCCGCCATATAGGAGGTGGGTACCGGAATATTGCGGTAACGGGAGATATCGACCCCGGCGGAGTAGTCCACCTTGTAGTAGGTGCCGCGGGCGATGGGGAAGGCACTGACGTCGCGCTTGCCGTGGTCATAGACGGCGGTCACATCGGGCGGGAAGACGCTCTGGTGGGCATCGCCCCCTTTCACCGCCGGGTTGGACCACCAGAGGAAGTGGCGCGGCGTGTCGTTGCCGTTGAACACCTTGCCAGTGATCTCGATGAGCGCCTTGTCGGGATAGAGGGTAAAGCCCGCCATCACCTGCAGACCACGCATCGGCTCCACCTCGCCGAGCCAGACGGTTTTGGCGCCGCCCTCCAGCTCCGCAATGGTGAAATCCACCGGCATAAAGGTGGTGGGCCTGTGGTGCTGGGGCCAGTTGAACTCGATGCCGCCGGAGATCCAGGGTCCCACCAGCCCCACCAGCGCCGGTTTGATCACCTCGTTGTAATAGACGAAGTCGCGATTCATCACCTTGTCGTAGGCACGGTGGAGACGCCCACCCAACTCCGGCAGCAGCATCACCTTGATAAAGTCGTTCTCCAGCCAAACCGCCTGATAGGACTTCATCTGCTTCTGGCCGGTGAGGGTGTCGATCACCCCATAGGGATAGACAGCCCCCGAGGAGCCCTGATAGACCCGCTTCTCGAGAAACATGGGGTTGGGATCTTCGGCGCCTACCTCGTAGGTCGGCAGTGAGATGGTCTCTACCCAGACCTTGACATCAGCTCTCATTAATCTCGCCTCACTCAACATTTGTTAGTAAAGTTTTCAGTTAGACCAGATTAGAATGGTTAAACCTACATTAATTGCTGAAAGATCACGCAATACAGTAAGCGGAGTTTAGTGAAGCGATGAGCATAGGGTTGAACAACCAGAAGGTCCGCCACCACAACAAGCAGGTGCTGCTTGCCCTGCTCTATCAGTTAAAAGAGGCGAGCAAGTCCACCCTGGCGCGCCACTGCGAACTCTCCATTCCTGCGGTCAGCAAGATCCTTGACGAGTTGGTGGCCGATGGCGCCATCAGCCACAGCGATCAGAACCTCTCCCAGCGCGGCATCAATGGCGGCAGCTACCGCATTGCCAGCGGCCAGGGGGCCATTCTTTGCCTCAATATCAGTCCCACCCATCTGGAGAGCATCCTGGTGGATAACCTGATCACCCCGCTGGATGAGTTCAGCGACCAGAAGGTTGCCCCGCAAACCCCCGATGAACTGCTGCATCTGATTGAAGCGCACTACTACCAACACAAGCGCCGCCACAAGGGACTGGCGATCCGGCTGGCCTTGGCGGTACACGGTCAGGTCAACCCGGCGACCGGGGTATCGCAAACCATGCCGCAAGCACCCTGGCATGCGCCGGTCGAGCTCAAGTACCTGCTGGAGGAGCGGCTAGGTTGCGAGGTGATGGTGGATAACGACTGCATCATGCTGGCGCTGGCCCAGAAGTGGCAGGACCGGGAAGGGAACGGGGATTTTTGCGTCATCAACGTCGATTACGGTATCGGCTCGGCCTTTATCATCAACGACCAGATCTACCGGGGCGCCCTGTTTGGCAGCGGCCAGATAGGGCACACCATCATCAATCCGGACGGCAGCGCCTGTGCATGCGGCCGCTATGGCTGCCTGGAGACAGTCGCCTCGTTGTTTGCCATCAAGAAACGGGCCCGGGTCTTTCTCAAACAACAAGCCAGTGCCGACAACCCAGCGCAGACGGGTGTAGAGCTGGATACCGCCCAACTGCTCACGCTCTACCATCAGGGGGATGCCATGATCCGCGCCCTGGTGGACGAAGGGGCCCGCGCCATTGGCCTGAGCCTCTACAACTTCCTCAATATCCTCAACATCAACCGCATCTGGCTCTATGGCCGCAGCTGCCACTTTGGTGAAACCTGGCTGCAAACCATCGTCAGTCAGACCGGCGCCAACCCGTTCGACTGCAGCGATGCGGTCAACGCCACCCATATCCGTTTCGGCCAGCTCAGCCGCGCCCAGCAGGTGATGGGGATTGGCTATCTCTATGTGGAGCGAGCCTTGGCAAAGGCCATGTAAAAAAGGGCAGGTTTCACGAATGAAACCTGCCCTTGCTACCTGGTGCCGATAAGGGGAATCGAACTCCTGACCTTCGCATTACGAAGTCAATAAACTCACGTTTAATCCTGTCTTGATAAATCCAACAAAAAAATTCATTTACATTAAATTCAATTAGTTAAATACACATCAAATTCACTCTTGTCCAACGACATACAACCCTATACGATGCCAAATGTGGTACCCCGTGTGGTACCCCAATACGAGGTTTTAGGATGATTTCTCAAGATCGACAAGTCGCGGCAGCAGAGCTTAAAGAAGGTGCAACCGCAACCCGATTTGCTATCAGCTCTAAACATGGTAACGGGTTATCACTCGAGGTTCGTGCCGGTAAGCAAAAGCGCTTCGTGTATCGATTTAGGCTACTTGGCAAACAACAAACGATGGTCCTTGGGCTATACCCTGCGATGGGACTAGCTCAAGCTCGTGAGCGACATTGTGTTGCGGTGGGGCAAGTCAAACAGGGCATCGATCCCCGTCAGGTTGTTGCAGAAGCTAAACAAAAGAACGAACAGATGCTCGTGCTTGATGAACTGTTTGAGCAATGGCTTAGCCACAAAGCCAGCGTAAAACGCCGTGATGGCGTTCGATCAGAGATTAGCCTTCGAACCGTCACTGATTATCGTCGAATCTACCAAACACACTTGCAAAAGGTCCTTGGTAAATATCGAGTTTGCGATATCACCATGGCCGTCCTCCACCAACACTATCAGAAGCTACAGAAGGTCTCTCTGGAAGGGCTTCGCAAAGCAATGGGGATAATGAACCAGGTGATGGAGGAGGCTATGCGACGACAGCTTATCGAGATGAGCCCCACGTTGGCACTCAAACCCAAAGTGTACAATGCGACCCCCAATCCACCTCGAGAGCGTTGGCTACCAATCTCTGAATTACGAGCCTTGTGGCATGCATTAGAAGAGGGCGTTGAAGGTGGCGGAGCGTTAACAGCTGGTGGCCGTGGCATTGCTACGACTTCTGTTCTTTCTGGAAGTGTCGCCAATGCAATTAAAATCGTCATATTGAGCGCGGTTCGTCGAGGTGAAGTGATATCAATGCAGTGGGCACACTTGGATGGTGATCGCTGGACGATCCCGGAAACCAAAAATGGGCGCCCGCATGTGGTGACCTTGTCGCCTTTGGCTCAGGAAATCATTTCAGAGCAGCGAATGATAACCTCCTCTACCAGTCCATATGTGTTCGAATCGACGACGAAGCTGGGTCATGCCATCACAGGTGACGCACTTATGCGCGCTCTTGACCGGCTACAGAAGCGTAAGCTGGCTGAACTTGAGCCTTTTAGCGTACACGACCTGCGGCGCAGTGTTGCAAACTGCTGTGGAATTGAACTTGGTGCAGGACCTCTAGAGATAGAGCATATGCTGAACCACCAGATCAGTGACAAACTCCTGCGAACTTATCAGGCGGGTGCTTTACGTAACCCTGAAAAACTGAGGAGTTTATTTCTTCGGTGGGGGGATATTGTGAAACATCAAATAGCCCAACATGAAGTAGAAAAATCACCTGATGGTATGGGGAACGTAATCCAAGGGACATTCGGTAAACGCTGAGTTTTCAGCTCAATCAGACCTAAGAAGGAAGCGGCCGATGGCCGCTTCCTTCTATGAGCCTGTTTAGCCTGATATGCTACACAGCCACCTGATTGGCATATAGCTGATGCGGCGCCTTCCCTGGCCATTAGCCTTGCCTGTCAGGTGGTCTTTTGCTGGTGCTCCTGATAGACCTTCTGCCACTTGGTATACTCAACCTTATCGCCTTTGACCTGCCAGAAAGCACAGATGCTCTCAGCGAATTCTACCGCCATGGCGTGATCTCCATCACGACGACAAATCAGATACTGGGCCAGCAAGTTTTGGTACTACTTCATGCACTCTTCCCTTTATTACTCGTCTCAGTTTCTTCTATGCCTCTTGATAGGAAAAAGTGATGCGAGCTGATCATGGTTTCAGATTGATCTTTTATTTTTGTTTGCACGCTTGGTGATGTAGTAAAAGCGGTTGAACTGACAAAATCATGCATAAAGTAAGTAAAAAAGGTGGCTACCTCTTCCGGGAATGGGCGGGCTGGAGGATAAAGGAAGGTCTTTGCCATCTTGAGTGCATTACTACCCTGCACATAAGCGATATAACCATTTGTGTTTTTCACTGCGCGTTCAACATATCTCGCTTCATCACGCACAAACTCAAGCCATCCCCAGCGCTCTTTCAGCCATGAACGCTCCTCTGCATTGGCGTTTTCCAGTCTGGCCTTGTAGTCAGCATATTGTCTGCCAAGCCATTCAACATAGATCGCCAAGTGATGAGCAAAAGCCTTGCCGGATGGCGTAGTATTTCCAGCCATCTGCATATATCTGCGGGTGTAATAGCGGACTGATTTCCCGGCAAGGTTGTCATTCATTACAAAATAGGACGCCACCTTTTCTGAGATTTCTTGCAAGTCATTAAAATTGGGGAAGGGGACCTCTCCCTTACGAGCGACACGATACATCTCATGGAGGGCCACTCGACATAGCTCGGCGCTGGGGCGCTGTTCATTGGGCAGCAAACCGCCGGTAATGTCCTCACTGATCCCCGGCAGCAGCAGTTCCCGCCACTCGGATTTTAATGTACCCAGCGGCACCACAGGCCGATAGACCCGCCGTTCATGGGCGGCGACCAGATGGAGTGCCTTTTTGACCGCCGGGTGAAGCTGCTTGCTAAAATCGATGACCTTAGGCCCGCCAATCCACTCAAGTGGCCCGGCAATCGGACGCGCTAACAAGCCAGCCAAGCTGAACGCATCCGCCATGGTATCGCCAGAGTCAAAGGAGCTGCGGCGGCTACAATCAAACAGCCCGGCAAAGGTGACCTCGATTTTGACTCCCTCATAGGAGTACGCATCCCCCTCTTTGCAGCAGACCTCTTCCAGCAGCTCATCGATAAAGCGCCGAGCCAGAATCCCCCCGAGATCGGCACCAAACACCGAGATCTGGATCAACTTGATAGGAAGTTGGTTCTTTGCTTTAACAGAGGAAAATTGCTTTTTAAAAACCTTTTTGGCGCCATCTATTCGGGCATCCACGCCGGTCATAAACTGCTCCATCACCACAGGGTTGTCACGCAGTGAGGGCAGCGCCTCCAGCGTCACCTGCTTGCCAATGCTTTTTGCGGTGTCAGTGATAACCGCCTTGGCAGTCTTGATGCTAAAGAGGTCATTCAGGTTGTGTGACAGGGTATCAAACCAATCCTTCTTATTGGCTTCATAGAGCGCATCGACCGCCGCCTCTTTGGCTTTACTGCTGGTACTGTCCAAGGAGTTATCGGACAGTGCGTTCAACTGGCTATCCATCACACTGTGAAGCCGGTCGGCGACTTGATCTTCATAAGGAGTTCCCAAGCCTGGAATATACAGCTTGGAAAAAAGGTAGCTGGAATCCAAATCCATTGACTCTTGTATCGGATATGCCCGAAACAGACGAGAGACATTAGAAAGGCGGTGCGTGTCGCTGTCCTGATTGATATTGCGGTGAATACCATCAAAGAAAAATCCGACTTGCCATGCCAAAGAACAGGTGCCGATACCGGCTTGATGAAGGCTCTTTTCTCGTGCCTCGCGGCATTGAATATCATCCATATCGAGCATCAATACTTCCTCGTCTGGTAGGTCGCGATCACATCATCAAAGGCTCCGGGGTTGGGTGACCAACGTACCTTGACTTCATTATTGGGCATGATCAAGGTGTAGAAATATTCGTCACCCGGTTTACGCTCCGGCATTGGCAGCGTCACTTTATGTTTTTCAAAACGGTAGCCCGCCTCTTTTTGAGCTTTAGTCATGTCTAACTCCCACTCAATAGTGACGGTCTTACCCGATATATCATAGGGTCCTGCGATTGCACCTCCGGCATTTAAACCATCAAAGGCAAAGGCATTCCCACCCATATTGCCGTTGACGTAGTGATAGCTGATGGGTCGCTCCATGAGATTGTTGAGCACCAGAAAGGCGCCGCCAAAGCTCTCTTTAATGAAGAAGGCCCATACCAGATAAACAACAAACAGCACACCAGCCAACCAGCGCCCCCAACGGGGCAGCAGATCCCAGGCGGCATTAAACATCCGGATTGAAAAGGAACGGCTCATTCACATCCTCTCTTGGAAAGAGTTTTTTAACGCGGTTAATGCGGGGTTACCACCTTCAAGCCAAGCAAGCCCCCATCTCAAGCGAGCTGTTGAAGGGGCGCCGAAATCATCCGCTTTCTTGAGTGCTTTCAAGGCCATATCAGTGCGAATACAGGCGGGAAATTGTTGGAAACGCACGCTACCTTGCCACATAGCGAGCAATCTTGGCACCTCAGGATCACCCAATAAAGCGGCTTGCAGCTCGTTAGTGAAGGTGATCACTCGCAACTCGGCTGACTCGGTGTTAATCGAGTGGTGAATCCATTGACCATCGCAATCGTAACACCACCAATCACTCAGCCCACCAAAGAGGGAGGCATGCCAAGGCAATTTCTGCTGTGCCAGCATGACTGGCAATGCTGCAGGGGTATAAAAACGCAGTAGTTGGCTATGCAGCCCCTTGGGCTCAACCACCATGCAGCCCATTGCCAGTTGCTGCTGGAGCTCATCCAGCGAACGCTGGCTATGGATCAATCCCAGTACCAGCCCCTGTTCCGCCATTGACTCGAGTAAAGACGTTGAGGCTTGTTGGCAGCGCCAAAGCCATGGCCCCAGGTTGATCAGTTCAAAAAGGTCTGGATGAATAAATAGCGGACGCAATAACTCACTCTCGCTAGTCAGCAAACGGTCTCGTAATTCACCTTTCAGCTCTGCGCCTTCGAACAAAACATAACAAGCATCATCAGACCACAATTTATCAGGCAGCATCATTATTCCCCCTGTACGACAGCATCACCCTGTCTCATTGCTCGAAGCATGCAAGGGATGCAGACAGGCTTTTCCATGGGAGGAAGTGTTTTCAACAAGGCTTCAGCACTCGTCTGGGTGGCGATTTGTGGCACGATAGTGACATGTTCTGGAGACGGCTCAGATGCGACAGATTTCGGTAATGAGGGGACCTGACCCGCCCACCCAGAGCCCGAGCCGGGACTACCGCCAGAGTTCATCTTGATGGTGGGACCGACCAGGGTTACGCCGCTTGGGTCAACCTTCACAAAACTACCGCCGACTTTTAGGGTCAGCTCAGAGCCTGCTTCCAGCACAATCTTGTTACCGGCCTTGATGTGAACCTCTTGGCCAGCCTCAACCAGCAGCGACTGAGCCAGCTTCTGGTGGAGGGACGCATCGACCGTGAGCGAGTAGTCCGCCTTGATGTGGTCGCGCTTCTCGCCTTCCACCGTCAGGTGGTCGTTGGCCTTGATGCGGGTCACCCGCTCGTTGTCGATATCCCGATGCTCGTCGTGCTTGATATGCCAAGCGGCATCGTTCTCAATCAGCACGTTCAGGTCTTTCTGACCGTGGATATAAATCTCTTCCTGACCTGCCTGGTCTTCGAAACGCAGCTCGTTGAAGCCCTCACCCTGGTGGGTTTCGGTTCGCAGCACGGTGCGGGTCTTGTTGGCGGGCAGCTCGTAAGGCGGCCGGTTGGTGGCGTGATAAGTGCGCCCCGTCACGATGGGCTGGTCGGGGTCACCTTCCAAAAACTCGACGATGACCTCGTGGCCGATACGCGGGATGGCCATCATGCCATATTGGCCACCGGCCCAGCCTTGGCTCACTCGCACCCAGCAGGAGCTCTGGTCGTTGCTTGAACCGTAGCGGTCCCACGGGAACTGCAGCTTCACCCGGCCATGTTCGTCGCAGTAAATCTCTTCCCCATCGGGACCCACCACGATAGCGATTTGCGGGCCATCCACCATCGGCTTGTGGGGCGCTTCCGGGCTACCGATGCGGGCCCGCCAGGTGGTGCTCGCCTTCACTACACCAAATTCGTTGTGGTAGACGGTCGGGCCGCTGCCCCCTTCCTCTTCCAGCGCCTGCGGCTGTTCGCCGGTGTGGCGGATATTGACGATTTGCCAGTCGGTGTTGAGGCTGCCGTTCGGATGTTCGGTCAATGAAAAATGCTGACCCGGCAGCAAGGCGGCGCTATTGGACTTGCCACTGCCTGCCACTGCGTCATTTCGCAATGCATCAAGGCGGTGCTGGGCAAAGGCTTTGCCGCTCGGGTCCTGCTTGAAGCGGCCCGGATAGTCGAAGTGCTGGTAGGTGTCGCGTTGATGAGAAAGCTCAGCCCCCATTTTCTTCTGGGAGAGGCCATAAGCCGGGGTCTTGAAGCTGTAGTCCTTGAGCTCTACCTCTGCGGGGCGCACTGATTCGCGGTAGTGGAACTGACGGACATAGGGGCCTTGTTCCAACGAACGGTTACCGAGATTGAAGAAGAGCTCAGGGCCTGCAGTTAACGCTGCGGCATCGTCGGCAAACACAATGCGGTGCTTGCCTGCTTCAAACTCGTGGAAGTAGAACAAGCCCTCTTCGGCGGCCAGGCGATTCACAAAATCGAGGTCGGTTTCGCGGTACTGGACGCAGTATTCGCGCTGGGCATGCTCGTTTTTCAGGGCAAACGCATAGTCGGTGATGCCGTGCTCTTGCAGCAGGATGCTGAGGATTTCATCGGGCTTTTGCGCCTGAAAGATGCGAGAGTTCTGGCGAAGACCCAATCGCCACAGAGCGGGTTTCACCTCAAGGCTGTAACGGGTGCGGCGAAAGCCGCTGTCCCCTTGGGCAAACTCGCTCACCACCCCGCACACTCTGCGCTGCAGCTCGCCGTTGTACCACACCAACAGTTCACAGGGCTGGTCCAGCACGGCACCAAAATCGATATCCGATTGCTGACTGGCTACTTCCAGGTGGAGGTTAAAGGGACGGTTTAAACCCTCATCAAGCTTGAAGCTGGCAACAACAAAGGTGCTGTCAGCCAGAGCACCAACCTTGACGGTAAATTGTAATCCTGTGCTTTGCGCCATGACTTTGCTCCTTATCCTGCTTGCCCACTGCCCGAACCAATCACCACGCCACCACAATCCACCGCTATGCCGGTGACGGCGATAGGTTTGCCGTTCACCAATACCGAGCCAACACCTCCGGCAATGCAGCGTGGGTGCTCCGGGTTGTTCGGCTTGTCATGCGGCGCTAACGGGTCACCTTGACGGGCAACAGGTTTACCATCGAGGAAAACATCAGGGCTGGCCGCTGTCACCGGGGTCGGTGGAAAGCCATCGTGGTCGGTGCCGGTGTCACCGAGCAGTGCAATGGAGGGACACATAATTCAAACCTCTTGTGTGCTTTGCCATCACTCCGCACTCGCTATACAAGACACAGGCGCCAGGACAGGGGGATGGCAAAACATAAAAGCTCCGGCAGCCAACGGCTGGCCGGAGAAAGCACGGGCTGATAGGCCGGTTGCACACCGGCCAGACAGTACAAGATTTACTACAAGGAATTCCAAAATAAGAAAGGGAGGCTTAGGCCTCGATAGGCGCACGCCAGTCGTCAGCACCAGAGGTACCGGCAACAGTGTGTTCCCAGTCAATCTTGCGGTACGCCAGAGATACCTGGATAAGCTGGGTGAAGTCAGACTTCGCCGGGTCCTGGCAGTGCGGCATCTGGCAGTCGATGTCAACGATGGTGGCATCGGTCAGCACGGTGGAGAAGAAGTGCTCCTGCTTGCCTTCAACGGAGGTGCGGTACCACTTCAGGGTCACTTTCGGCAGCATTTCACCGGAAGCCAGCGCGTTGTACATCAGCGGCACGGCTTTGTTCAGGGCAACGGTGAACTTGAACGGCTTGTGGACACGCTGACCAGCCGGTTGACCGGATTGCGGGTCGGTCGGGACAGTCACAACGTGCTGGAACTCTTGTACCAGCATCTCGTCTTCGTGACCTTGTACGAAGATGTTGCCGACGGAATCGGAGGTGAAGGCACCGGCGGTGATGTTGCCCTGGGTTTTACCTTCAATGCTGATATAACATGGAGTTGGCATGTGTATGCTCCTAAATAGGTTGGTTAAACGAGTTAGCACTCAACCAGCCTGTAGCAGTGACCATGCCACCTTTCCTATCTTTTATTTATCAACCACTTAGAGTCGAAACTCAATACCAATCATCTCATTCTGAGTAACTTTTTGCTCAAACAGGTGAAATCAACTAACAAACGTTGCATATGCAGTCCATTCACCCTAAATCAAGGCAATTTCTTGCCTAACTCAGCATCAACCACCTTCACCATCAATATTTCGAAACTGCGCTACTTCGAACAGTACGCGCCTCACTGCCCCGTATTTCGACTTAAGATCTCAATAATACTCTCGGAAGTATCTAACTCCATTAAGTTACCATCATCAATACGATCCAATGCTCGCGATTCATTCAGAGTCTTTTGACGGAGAGATGTTTGCTGTTGGCCATGGGATTTGGAAACCGGAACATCATCTAAAATTGAACCTTCGAGTTGAACATGGTTGTCAACGAGTTCAAGAGAGGGAGTATCAAGATGAGCATCAGGTTGCATAGCTTGGGGAGGGGGCAATTCATTTTCTTCATCATGATCTAGATCGATTTTTAACTGTTTTTCACTTGTTGTATGAACAGGCTCAACTACTCCAAGGTCGTTATTACTTTGAACAACTTGGGCATTATTCTTTGAATAACCAGTATAATTCCTTGTAGGTTTTACATGATTCATCTTGCTAGTTGATGAGCTCTTACGTCGATGGCTAGTTATCTCTGAACCACTTTCTATCAATACGCCAGCACCTGTACCTTGCGGGCGTGACTTTCCGAAATAATATGAGTGAGTTTCTCGGATCGCTTTCATTACTGCATCCAATCTGTTTAAGCCAAATTCAGACTCGATATCATCAAGCATTTCAAACATTTCAGAATCAATCTTTACATTAAGGACTCGGCGATCTCCTGAGTACTCCCTTTTATTAACCCTCTCTTTTAATGCACTTATGGCTCTCTCTAAAATTACATCTAAATCTGTATTTTTTGGCATGCTAGAGAGTATTGCCGCAATGAAACAGGAGTACTGTTGCTCCATCACCGCGACCTCATACATATCTTTATACCATTGTGTGCCATTATACTTTCGGAATGGAATTTTCGTCATATACTCTAAACCTTCAACCCCATAACTTGAAATGCTGCATATCTTTTTATGCTTCCCCTCTACTTTCGCCCATGCGCACTCCTCAACGGTTTTTTTAACTACAGCCTCAATAAAGGACTTTCTCGCATTTAATTCATCATCGTACTTATATGCGCCGAATATAAAAAGATCAATGAATGCCTGCAATCTATCATATGTGGTGCTAACATTTTTTGACATCAAATCATTCTTAATTAATTTTAAATAATAAGAAAGAACATGTCTTTTGTTTATGTTAACACCAAAGTCTTTAGTGAAAGATTGATTATTAATTGACGACATTAATTTTATTGCAATTGCATGATTGAAATAAATAAGCTCCTGTGATTTGAATGCTTTAGGAAGTTCAAAACTTTTGTTGAGGATCTGCTCATGGATTAAATCGACAAAGCACTTTGTGAATAATTTATTTTTTTGTGCTGGATTTTCACATGAACTATACATTTCATCAGTATAATCTGTAAACCTTGCCGACTCTACAGCATCACTATTCAACGAGTAGAGTTGCGCGTAGTAAGAATATATTTCATTTATTTGCTCAACATCAAAGCTCATACGCTTCAAAAGTTCTTGTGATGCAGTTTTTTTATTGCACCCCATATAGTACAAATAGTTGTACTGCATTGGCCAGGGTTTTGACTGTGGATAATCAGTTTCGCTATAAACTGAGAATCGATGCAGCAAATCAATTGACATCAACGCCCTATATTGATTTGTTCTTGTCGCTTCCCTTCCATCTACTTTTATACCGAGCAATTTCAAAATCGATTTTAATTCACTAAGCGGAGACACAGGCCGTAACTTCACCTCTCGATCACCAATGAATCCATTATATATAAAATTAAATGCTCGTTCATATTTCATGGCAAACCTCCAGATATAAATACAACAAAATATGCTGCCCACACTTTCCCATAAAAGACAATACAATAAAATCACAACCTAGGTGATGGTTTACCTAGGTGTGATTTATATCCACTTTTTGCTATAAAACCTGAGTAAGTGAAGCATCATAGTCTCATCAAAACCTGGTTTTTGCAGATGCCTTCACAGCCTAAAGGTGCCTCGACTTGACCACCTGCCTCATCAATCCCCCGTTGTCATTCCCTAATGGCCTTCTCGTCACACGCCCTTCTACTCTTCCTTTCTTCCTACGCAGAGCCTCTAAAGCCAGTTTTTTCTAACCTCGCTTTCCTTCTGGTGAACGAAACCCTCAACTACCAGGAGCTCACCATGAACACCGCAATCAAAGTACTTCGTATCGATGATGTTGCCCAAAAGACCGGCCTCGCTCGTTCGACTATCTATGACCGCATCAGCAAGAAATCCCCTCGCTATGATTCGTCTTTCCCTAAGCAATTTAAGATAGGCTTGGCAGCTGTCGGCTGGCTTGAGCATGAAATTGACGCTTGGTTATATGCAAAGGCATCGATGAGAGATGCTTAATTCAAGCCTGGAACGCTCCATAAGTTAATCGGCGTAGCCTTGTGGTTATCCATGTAAAAATGCTTTCTCTTCTATATATGCCACTACCAATAATTATCGAGCATTCGAGAAATCAAGCTGAATGCTATTTAAGGGGTTTATGTTATTCAAATCCAATTAACACCATTCACATTCAATTATTCATTCCCACTTAGTTTAATCAATATCATTCAATTAACCTAACCCACTATCGGTCATTCAATTAAATCAGCGTTAACTATACCAATAGGATTGGCATCCACCAATCCTATTGCCACTCTTCATTGAGGGACTACCCATGCCTACAGATATCCTAGACTTCATTAACTATCCATCATTTAGCATCCATGCTTTCCAAAAAGCCATGGATGCAGTAACCAAACACTACTATCAATACCAAGAGGCTAAAGCAGCTCATCCCTCCGTAGAGCTGTTTCTGCAATTCTTCTATCAGTACCGAGACCTGAATGTATTTGACGAGTGTTTATCTGCTGAAGCACGCAGTGAACTTTTGACTGAGCTAGAATACGTTCTAGAGGATTTCATGAGTGAACTGATGTCACCGCATCACCAGAAGCGGCTGCGCAATCTGAGACGTTCTGAGAAGCGTAATAGCGCAAGTATAAAATCGTATGTAGATGAGCTATTTGCCCAGTATGCCAAACTACTAGTTGTACGAGTAGATTTTCACTTTAGAGACTCAGTGACTATCGAAGAAGCTCAAGAGGAACGCGAGTGGTATTTACGCTCGGTTAGGCGAGAGCACAAATCACTGGTCGGTTATGTGTGGAAATTAGAATTCGGCAAGCACCGAGAATATCATTATCACATCGCCTTCTTCTTCAATGGCAATATTGTGCAGAACGATATCCGGTTAGGCCGTTTATTAGGAAGAGCTTGGAAGGCTGGTAGTTATCACAATTGTAATGCTGACAAGAAAAAGTATGAGGAATGGGGTACATGCGGTATTGGCGAGGTGCATTGGGATGATTCTAGCAAGCGAGGAAAGCTATTAGATAACGCCCTGAACTATTTGTTGAAAATGGATGAGAGGTTACTGGCTACGATGTTTGAACGTTCCCGTAGCGTGGGCAAGATGGAGGTGCCGAGCAGGAGAAGGAAAGGTGGACGACCGAGGGTTCTCAGGGCCTATCTGAAGTAGTATCTTATTGGCTCCCCTATTCCGGATCCACGAATGACTATCGAGCAACTTGCCAGATCCACACGCAGCGTCTTTGAGCAGCACTACGAGACCCTAACTGGTCTGCCCTTCTTCACCAGTTTCCCCCTGAACTGCTGTCAGGGAGACTCTGTGGTGTCTGAAGCTATATCTTACTGGGGAGATGGGCCAACTGACTGGAGATCCAGTCGTGGATATCACCGGGGGTTGCAATGACAGTCTCCAGACTGAAGCGTTTAACAAACAGGCTACTCCGGAATAAGCCTGATCCTGAGTGGTCCAGAGATCATGCTTAGCCCAAGGATACCCTTCAGCAATGTCGTCCCAACTGTACGCAGCATCTTTCATGTAGCAGTACAGATGTACCCTAGTGAAGAGGAACTGCTATGCGAGTGATAGCGCAGAAGCTTGCTTCTGAGCAACGAGCCACCATTGTTCTTGATAATGAGCACCTAGTGGAAATCGACAAATATCTTGTCCAAGCTCCCTAGACTTTTAGTCGCTGAAGATCTCTTAGATACCATTGGTGAAATTTGCTGAGGTCAGTTTTCAGTTTCTCTACCGTGTTGTTATAGATCGCATCACTGGTAACAGCGCAAGCAGACAGGCCAGCCTCATAGACAAAACGAGTAGCTATCGGTGACTTCTTCGGGGTGCTGTCCCAGTGGTTTCTCAGCCACAGTGTGAGCCCTTCATCAAGAGGGGCAACCAGATTAAGCTGTTGTTTTGTGCGAGTGATACCGACATAAAACAACCGACGTTCTTCCTCGATGTCCTCGTTGGTCGAAGGGGTGCTCATCGATGTGCGCACGCTGTAAAGATCATCGGTTTTGCCGCCAGGAAATTCCTGCTCATTCAAGCCTATCAGTATCACTTTATCCCACTCTAGCCCCTTGGAACCATGCAGTGTGGAAAGGATGAAGGGCTCGCAGTCAGTCGCAGCCTCTTCCGGGTTTAGGATAAGTTTTAAAAACGTGCGGGAATCGATCTTACTAGAGTCAAGTAGTTCCACGATCCTCACGACTCCTCGTTGCCGATCGTTTGAGCCAGTGCGTGTCACGCCGTCTGAGCCAACACTATCAATAAAACCCTCCATGCCAAGGCGGCGTAACACATCAATAGCTGGCGTTTCCTCTCCGTCCTTTTGGCATATAGTAGCAAGCCTTCCAAGCCGGTCCTTTTGGTATTGTGCGCCGTCGAATAACTGACCTAGAACAGCCCATAGGTCGGCGTGGGGAGCCATCAATCCACTGAGCGCTGCTTTTAATTGCCCTGTCTGCCAATTAAAACCAGCTTCCTTCAGAAAGCCGTAGACAATCGCTTTTTTATTGGGGTGGTTTTCAAGTAGCCGCAGATCGCCGTACACAGACAGCAATACGCCGACTACCAGTATCCCGATTTCAGTACGGGTATGTAATGCGCTTGAACCATTGAGGTAGCGATAGGGTAGCCCACACAGGCGTAATGCAATTTCCGCCTCGGCAAGGTTCGCCTTAGTGCGGGACAATATGGCTTGTGTTCCGCTGCTCACCGAAAGGTTTGATAGCACCTTGGATAAGCAGTTATCAAAGTGCAATCTGACCTCTGTTTTCGGGGTACTAGGATGACTGACACAAAGCCTGGTCAGCTTTGTGGAGTTACGCCGAATTACCGAGTTGGCCATCAAGGAAAGCTCATGGCCAAACCTGAACGTACATGAAAGTTGAAACACCTTCGTATTCCGGTAATGTTGTTCAAACAGGCCACCGATAAAATCTGGTCGAGCACCACGCCACTCGTAGATACACTGGTTAACATCACCAACAGCCATAACGGACGTATCCGACTTAGATAGCAAGCGAGTCATGTCATGCTGTATCAGGTTAACATCCTGATATTCATCAACAATGATGTGTTTGAAGTGGGCGCCAAGGCTACTGTCTTTACGCAACAGTTCGACAGCCTCAACCAAACAGTCATCAAAGGTTCGCAGACTGTTTTTCTCCAACAGCTCACAATAGCGACCATAAGCGCGAATAAATTCCCGCTTTATGCTTCTGAATGTTGGATCATTAGCAGCATCAACAGGAGTTACTGCCGCCGCCCGACAACGAGCGATAAACAGTTCGAAGTCTTCAATTTCATTGGGGTCGAGGTAATTCGCCTCACAGTCAAATCCATGACGGTAGGCTTGCTTAACCAGTTGCTCATAGCGGTAGTCGTCGGGCGTGATGAGGTCTTTCTTCTTGATTAGCTGTCGGCTCTCCCCATAACCAACAATCTTCAAGGCTAAACTGTGGAACGTGCGGATTTCTGGCATCACGCCAGACTTCAGTGCCGTTTTCAATTTATCAGTGAAGCTCATCTGGGCAGATTTGTTGTACATCAAAATTAGGATGGAACGAGGGTCCGTCCCCATTTTTACTAACCTTTCAATGCGCTTGACGAGAGTCGTTGTTTTTCCACTACCCGGTACGGCTTTTACCAACGCATGTCCGGTATCATGGCCAACAATGCTTTTTTGCTCCCAAGTCAGTCTTTTTGTCATGCCTTAACCTTGTAACTGGCGCACTGACGGGCCTCGGTGTAAGGAACTATTTTTGCCTTACTTCGACATTGCAGATAGCCATCCTCCCACAGCTCTGCTTGCTCGCACATAATGCAGTTAGAAAATAGCGAATGAGGATCGGCGTGACAGATAAAGGCTCTCAAGTTATCGGCCAGCTCGGCACTTCCTAACGATCTCGGCCATGTGTTCACGTCAGAGTTGATTGTTAGATCCACTTCAGCGAGCTGCATCGTTTTTTCGTTGAGTCGGCCGGAATCGCTTAAGCTCCAGACAGACATAACCACGTTACCTACGGAGCAGACGCCAGTGCACGTATCAACGGTTTGTGAGGGAGGAGCCCAGTTAAATACTCTCAGGTACTGCTCCTTGATTGAGTATGACCCGGTAAGCAACATCTGAATATCGGCGGCAGATTGAACTTTAAACTCAAGAATCGGGATGCCGGTTTCGATCTTCTCTTGAGAGCAGGGGTGCGTAACACAAATCTCGACATAACAACGCCTACCAACCGCATCACACAACATTATGTCTGGGCGCAGTCCTGTAACCTTATCGTACTTTTCCAGCTCTGCCTGATCGAAGAATTGAGTCAAGTTATAGCGTGCTGGTACGAATTTTAGGCAGTGACGTGTTTCGTCTCTAACTAAGGCTAAACGAGAACCATTGCAGGAAACCCGGCGCTCTAGCTCAAGGCTAATAGGCACATCATGGCAGAGAGCTTGTTGGTAGCGATAGAAGAATGCTTCTTTGCCGCACTTGTGAAGATAGGTTTCAAGGGCGCAGCATTCTTCCGAATGACGGAAGTGCTTAGCATAGTGCTCGCCTAATACTGGCGTGAGGAGGCTTTTACAACCTGGACAGGTGTAGGTACGCGAGCGCAGAGCATCGCTAATGTGCGTGAGCGCGCCTTGGCTATCTAGGGCGTAAGCGTACTGTACTGAGCTGGATTGACTTGTCATGACTGCGTTGCGTCCCCCAGAAAAACACGGCCAAGAACAGACCTTTAAAGCATGTAGCGAGCGATGAGAGTTGCTTGCAGCCGCTACATTAGGCAGCGGTCTGGTAAATAGAGATTCGCTCGCTCGACGTTTTTCAAAGTAGTTGTCACATAAACCCGTATTCAGCGGCCGATAATACGCCATCAAATTGTACGAGAAAGCTACCGTGCTTTATCGAGAAGTCCCACTTCGACTAATTGGTATAACGTGGGCCCCTGATCAGGGGCCCAACACATCACAGTTTTGTTGATTTATTTAGAATGGCTCATCAATTGAATCCTGCAGGTTGTCACTCCCTGCTTCACAACCTTTAGCACTCAGCACAGCTTCGAGCTCCTTAGCTATGTCTGACCAGTTAATGGCCGCAGCCTCTTCGCTCCCGAACTGACTGAGTTTTCCTAGACCTCTAAGGCTCCATGGCAAAAAATTCCCAACGACATCATTGACGAATGATACAAAGTTCTCAAACATCGTTTCAACGGTATCTGGCTGAGCCTTGGACTTCTTACTACGTAGCAGTTCAAAGACCTGGCGTAAGTCCATTCGCAGAAGCAAATTTTCCAGCATTTCCTCCAAGTTATCGGCCTTAACCACATTCTTGTGCGTAGCTCCAGAGAATATTTTTATAAGAGTTTCGTTAGGCTGCTCAGGGATACTATTGAACCGCTCTAGGAGCTCACGGTAGAGCGCAGCATCAGTCTCGAAGCTCTCTTCAGATAAGAACTCCACCATCAGTCGGCACGTTCCGGGTGAAAAACCGCTCCGATTTGCTGCCTGGCCAAATTCCGTTAGCCTGATTGGACTGTTCATCACAGCCATTGCGCCACCTACTAGATGATTGTCCAAAATGCTGCTGACAGTCTCAGACATGATTCGATGTACGTTTCGTTTACCATCGGTTTGCCCAGCGTAAGAGGCCTCCGTCAGTTCTGAAACAATGTCTTCAGCATCAGGGTGTTCTCCGATACACGCGAGCAGTTGTGCACTGAAAGTGGCCTCCAGCAATTTCTGCTCATGCATTGGGGTTTCGGCCCACTCTCTGCCGAGTGTTGACATGAGAGGCGAGGACGAGAACATTACCTCCTCCAAGCGACGAGTGTTTCGCTGTCGCTCCATGGACGGGGGGCCCATCAAGTTCTCGAAGAGAACCGTATCACCCTCGGAGAAGGCTCCAGCTCTACCACAGCGGCCCGCAATGTTACGAAAAGTCATCGACTTCATTGCCTTACCATCGTTACGCATACTGCTGAGCCAGTGAGCAACAATAGTCCACCGGAACGGAAAATCTGCTCCCTCTGCGAGTGTGGTGGTCGCACAGACCACAGCTAGTGCACGTGCGCGGGTAAGTCGCTCTATGTCGCGGCGCACATCAAAGGGAAGAGATGCGTTGTGGTATGACACTCCATACCGAAGGCACTCGGCTAAGAAGTTCAAGTAGGGATAGCGTTCAAGTATGTTGGCTGCGGTCTGTAAAACATCTTCGTCCTCAACGTTCTCTCGGCCTTCCAATAATTCACGAGCAAGTAGTCGGGTATCTAGCTTTCGCGGACACACGATCAGGCCAGGTGACCCTAATCTAGTCAGAAGATCTCGCGCAATTGCAGCAACATTAGTAGCCGCACTTTTCTCGTTAGCATTCGGATACTTTGCTTTTTTAATCTTTCCAGGAAGATTGACGATGATAGGGTCCGACATGGCCGAAGTGGGTTTCTCGCCCGTAGGACGGAGCACGTCGTTTCCGTGAATCCAGTACATAACTCCGTTTGCAAGACACATAGCCAATCGACGAGCGGTAGGTCGCCAGCCAATTTGATGAAGGTCGATATCTTGTACGTCCAGCCATGTACAAATACGCTGTGGCTCTGTCAACACAGCTGATAGCCCGATGATACGTAGCTTTGGATTGTTTCGTTGAAGGAGCCGAAGTCGTGAAACCAAGCCTTCAAGACGGGCCCCCCGAACCCCATTCTCGAGAATATGAATCTCGTCAAAAACGACTGTGCGTAGTCGGTCAAGGTCTTCACCAATACGAAGCCAACCATCAAATCGTTCAGGAGTAGCAACGACAACCTCATGCTCGGCAAAGCTGTTTAAAGCCTCCGATTGGAAACCACCAAACATCGAAACAACACGTCCCTCATCACCGAGGTGTTTCCGAAGAGAGTCCTTCACCTGTTCCCCAACGGCGACATACGGAGCTACGTAAACACACAGACCGCCATCCACCAAACTTGACGCTATGCAAGCTTCAGCGATAAATGTCTTACCTGTGCTTGTTGGCAGTGTTAGGAGGGTATTGCGTCCGTGTTGGGCAATTCGTCTCTTGCTCAGCAGTATGTGCTGGGGCGGTAGCAAAGTTACCATGCCCGACTTGATGGAATTTCGGATGAACCATTCTGGAATTTCGGGAGCATTTTCCAGAAGATTAGCAGTTGCTAATCTTCTGGCTTGATAAGCCGCCATCCGCCCACCCAGCAAGAGCGCCCCTTCCGCCATCGTTCCAGCCATTGCTGCGTCAGTGAAAATCCTGAGCGCAGCTTCGAATGCTGCGGCACTTCCCCGACGTAAGGCGCGATACCATAATCGACGAAACGCCTCAAATTCACTGTCGTCCGAACGAAATCGAACCGACTTATCACAAGGCACACATATAGCTGCGACCATACGGAGCACCAAGCTTTTCTCAATATAATCTGGGGACACATCAGAAAGCACAGCTCGTGCGCTGGGAAAGTTGCCATGCATGGCAAAAGCAAGGGCGGCATAAAAGGATAAATCATCAAGGTCAGCGTTGTTTGGCGCATTTCCTGCGCGGCGCAGATGTTGTGCCGTGGACTGTAAGATCCTGGCCGCAGCGACAAGAGGGCTGGCTTTGTTCTCATCATCAAGCGCCTCAAGCGCCTCGACATTCACGTGGACTTGGAACGCATTGACACATTTAAGCGCAGTGGCTACATCGAGCGGAGCTGCAGTGGGCCATACGGGTTCAACTCCTCTAGCTTTTGCTGCGGATGAGGCGGCACTATCAAGGAATCTAACTGACGTTGGGAGGTCTCTCATCATGGCATCGAACTTCCGTTATTCGAGAGATGTACAAGGCATTCGGTAAGCTTCTTAATCGCAATGCTCCAAGGCTCAATTGTTTGCTTATTCCACCCCTGCTCTTCTATTTTCGTTGCGACATCGTCTAATGCCTCAACTGCTTTTGTATCTCCTGCATTTCGGTCGTGCACCAACGTAGGTAAAAGTTTGATATTTTTACAGTCCTTAGCTTCTGGCATAAAGAGATTGCCGACTCGTTCAATTTTATCATCAGAGAACTCATGCACTTCTCTCAAGTATGCTTGAAGCCAATTACATCTTTGACCTAGTGAGCCAGCAATCGCAGCTTTGCCTAACAGTTTTTCATAGTCGGCAACTAATGCTGTCGCGTACGTCAACGTTATAGTGCCGGTAGTTTTAACCTCCATGATATATAGGCAATCCTTACTGACGTCCCCCCCAGGATCCAAATGTACAATCGTGGTATCCAACCCTGTTGGTGCACCATCTTGCAGCGGAGTCAGAGCCCCCATAAGAGCTACCGTGTAGCCAGAATCTCTCCCATGTAGTCCACTTGCTCGGGCGACTCGATACGACAGGAACTCGCCAAGATTACCCTTTCGGCCAGTAGTCAGTTTCGTAATCTTCGGTGGCCAGTTCTTGATCGTTCTTTTGAGTTCAGTGTGTATCCATTCGTAAAATGCCGCACAATCGGGATTACCCCGTATTAGCTGGACGATCCACCCGTTGGATGACTGAGAGGGTAACTTAGTGAAGGCTGTTGGCATCTATTCCTCGTTCTAACGCGTAGTCGTTATTTTTTATTAGTAAGACATCCCACCGTCATGAGTGCCGACTGTATCACTTGGTCAGTCCCTAATCCGCCGTTTAGGCCACAAATTGAGTCTCGATGAACCAAATCTCAGACATATGTTATCTCCATGAACCTACCTCAGGGACTGCTTCGGCAGTCCCTTTTTCATTGGAGATCTCTATGGCTCATTTGATTGATTCCATGGCCTACACCGGCCAAACCCCTTGGCATGGCCTTGGCAATGTCTTACCCCCACAACAGTCCCTGGATGTCTGGCTGCAAGCTGCCGGGATGGACTGGACCATCGAGCAAAGCGATGTGCTGTATCAGGGCTCGCCTGACAATCCCATCCTGCACACCTACCCCGACAGCAGAGTGCTCTACCGCTCCGATACCCTGGCACCGCTGTCGGTGGTCTCACAGCGCTACAACGTGGTACAGCCCCATGAGGTGCTGCACTTCTATCAAGATTTGGTGGAGGCCGGTGGTTTCGAGCTGGAGACCGCAGGCTCACTCAAAGGCGGCCGCAAACTCTGGGCCCTGGCCAAGACAGGCCAAGACCTGATGCTCAAAGGCGGTGATCTGGTGAAGTCCTATCTACTGCTGGCAACCAGCTGTGATGGCACACTCTGCACCACGGCGCAATTCACCTCGGTGCGGGTAGTCTGCAACAACACCCTTCAGGTAGCAGTAGGTAACCAATCCGCCGCCATCAAGGTTCCCCACTCAACCCAGTTTGACGCTGTAGCAGTGAAACAGGCGCTGGGGCTGGGGGTAAGCCAGTGGGATCATTTCGGCCTGCATGCCAAAGCGCTCAGCCAACGGCCTGTGGCCCCTCAAGAGGCACTGCGCTTTTTCAGTGACCTGTTGGCACAGCCTCTGGACGAAGAGAGCATTGTACTCACTCGACCTGTGCAGCGTTTGCATGAGCTCTACCAAGGGGCGGGCATGGGAGCAGAGTTGGCCAGTTCGCACAACACCGCGTGGGGGTTGGTCAATGCGGTGACCGAGTATGTCGACCACCATCGTCGTACCCGCAGCCAGGATCATCGGCTGGATTCGGCCTGGTTTGGTCAAGGCGCCCAGCTCAAATCCCGTGCCCTGGCACAAGCCATCATCTTGCTGCAGTAGGAGAGCGCAACATGTCCGCATTGAACTATGGTGACCACCTTATCTCTCCGCGTATCGGGTATGAGCACCACGGGATCTACGTTGGTAACAACATGGTGATCCACTACCAGGGCCCCTTCTCGGGACACGACGCTTGCCAGATTGTCCGCTCCAGGCTCAGCCAGTTTTCCCAGGGAAATGACGTTTGGGTCAAGCCGCACCCCTATCGTCACTTCAGCAGGGAAGAGGCGGTTAATCGTGCCCGCCGTCATCTGGGAGAGCGCAGCTACAATCTGCTGTTCAACAACTGCGAGCACTTTGTGCTGTGGTGTATTGAAGACCGGCATCACTCACCTCAGGTCACCCGTGCCGCCCAAACGGTGATCGCCTCCCAGGTGGTGAAAACCTCGGTCGGCAAGCTGGCCTCCACAACAGGTGCCGGACTGACCGGAGCCTATGTCAGTAGTACCGCTGCGACGTCCACTGCAGCCTCCCTGGTTGCGCTTGGGAGCGCGCCTGCCTGGGCACCAGTAGCGGTGGGTGTGGTCGCGGCTTACGGTGTTCACAAACTGTGGGATTGGTTAACGGACTAACCGGCCAATCAGCGTCGTCATCATCTCCATCACCAGTTGCCGGTCATCATTACTCAGCGTTGCCAACTGCTGGCTGAGGATGATGGCCTGCTCCTGGGGGCGGGGGCTGGTTTCACGCAGCAAGTCCACCAACTCACAGTCAAATATGTGAGCCAGTTCAGCCAATCGCACAATGGTGGGGACCACCACCCCGCGCTCCATCCGCGATACCGCCTCCATCCCTACCTCTAGCCGTTCAGCTACCGCCTCCTGGGTCAATCCACGCTGTTGGCGTTGGTGAGCAATCGCCTTACCCACCAGCCGGGCTAACTCATCTTGATCGATCTTTGTCATAAGTCCTCCAAATCAACTTTAAAGGTTGATAGCTAGACCCATTGACATGAAGGACCCAAAAAGATGATGATCATCTTTTTAGGTTGACATTGATCGAATGTAGACGTTTTAAGTCGAACGAGACGGAACAAATAACAAGGAAACAAATATGAAAAAGTCACTGTTACTGCTTGCCATGCTGGCAGCCATTCAGGCGCAAGCCGAGCCAGCCCAAGAGGGTGTGTGGCAAGTCAGCAAGGGCAAACCCTTTCCGGGATACAACTACTGGGTGGAGGACAACTCAGGGAAGGAGGAGGTTAGTCTGACCCTCACCTGTGACCCTAGCGCAACCGCCGAACTCATTGCGAAAGTGGGTTATATCCAGTATGGCCACTATGGTGACAAGGCATTCGGGTTGATTATTGATGGAAAGCGATACGATGGTATTCGTCGTCTCGGTGAGGACTTCCCGGCCTTTTGGGAAGCGCTTCGCGCTGCCAAGCAACTAGCGATTTTTACTGAAGACGAGGAAGAGCAAGGCATCGTCCCTGTGCCCACCACGGGGCTCGCTGCTGCGTTGCCAGCCGTCGGTTCATCGGGCTATTTCTGCCGAGCCAAAGAGAAACCCGAGTCAGAGAAGCCGCAACCAGCCAAAGGGAGCTGGGGCAGTTTTGGCGATGCGAGCAAAGGATATACCTATTCCGTCTATAACCGAGCTGACTCATTCACCATTCGATGTCACCCCAACAAACCAGCCACCATTGATGTGAACATCATGAGTGTCGGAAAATATGGCTCTCAGGACTATCAAAATGACTTCGTTTTTGACGTCGATGGCAAGATCTTCGTTGGCCACCGTGCCCTTCAAGACAAGCAAAGTTTTGAAAAGCTTTGGACAGCATTGAGAAATGCAAAAGAGCTGGGAGTCTATCAGGGGGATAGAAATAGCCGAAAATTTTCTTTCCCAACCAATGAGATAGCGAAAACCTTACCTGCACTGGGTACGCCAGGTTTCCCATGTTTAACCACAGCGCAACATAACGCGGCGGTGCTTGATGATGATCTCGCCAACATCGAACCGTTGAAGGATGGGGATGGGGATGTGCACCTGCATAAGCGCATCAATCCCTACTATCGCAAAACGACCTGGAACAAGTACCTGCTCGACATCACCAGCCGCAGTAACCGGATGGTGATCACCGACCTCAAGATCAACCGGGGCAGTTGCACCATTGATCCGAAAGCCAAGCTGCCATTTCGGATGGGCTTTGGCGGCAAAGTAACGCTCTCTCTGCTGCCGGAAGACTGTAACCCCCTTGAGATCACTGTGACCACACTCGGTGGCGAGCAGACGCTGTCGTTTGACCAATAACCCAACCCAGGGAGGCAACAGCCTCCCTGTTATTTTTAAAAGGTAACCACAATGAACCGACTTATCGCGCTGCTGGTGGCGCTTGCCACCAGTGGTGTCGGGGCAGAGGAAAATGGTTGGTCTCGCAGTTGGGGGCCGGGTACGCAGGCGAACTACACCGTCACCCTAGCAGGCACCACCCTGCTCACCATCATCTGCCGGGATGATGCGCCGCTCACCATGTTGGCGACGATGAACGGTCGTGATTATGGCAGCGACAGCAAACGTCAGTTTGCCTTGCTGGTGGATGGGCAACGCTACGATGCCCCTTACCGGCAAGGAGACTTCACCACGTTCTGGGAGGCACTTCGTAGCGCAACCTCGGTGGCGCTATTGCTGCCGTCAAACCCGCCCATCGATTTGCCCACCAGCCACCTTGCAGAGGTACTGCCCGCCATCGGCACCCCGGATAACACCTGTATTGCGCCTGGGTCATCACAGGACTTTGGCACACCGTGACGATGGCTTACACCCACCATTACAACCACACCCAGAGGGAGGCTAATGCCTCCCTCGTTTTATTGGATACGACAAGGAACGCTTATGACTATTCCCTTTTTCCGAGATGGCTTTGCCCTGCCCGTTACCCAAGCGCTGCTCGCATTACTCAATCAGGAGGTCACCCATATCGGCCTCAACCTCGAACACCTGACCCAGCTCACCTTCAACTTTCGCAGTCCCACCTACAGCCCCGAGCAAGGAGGAGCTCACCCCGTCGAGATACGCCTGATACGCGGCCTTGATGGCTGGCTGTTCGATTACGTCACCGACTTCAGCTATCAGGGACTCGGTCAGGATGCCGAGCTCTGCAAGGAGCTCGATTTCAACTTCCTGGATGACGAACACTATCTGCAAGGATGGGGGCCTATCCAGCGCTCAGAGGCCCATGAGTTATTCAGTCTGTGGCAGACCAACTTTGTTGCCTACTGCCGGATGGCGTACTTCACCGTCACGGTCAGTGGGGATTAGGAGGTGTGTGATGACTAACGAACTGCCGCTTTCCCACTATTCACGTCAGTGGCTGGGGCTTGTCGCCGCCAAGGCTAAGATACAACCGCGCCACCGTGGCCAGCGCTGGTTGCTACACCTCACCCCTGATAGCCCCCATGCCCGTACCGTTACGCTGCACCTGCGCTGGTCTGGGGTGCAGTGGCAACTGCTTTCCCTCACCAATGCCGAGGACTGGCTCACCATGAGCCAACCCGTGGATGAAATCTGCATGGACCCCAAGCGTCATTGTTTTTGGCGCTGTCAGGCAGGGCCTGTCCCACCCACTGCACGGGCAGGAATATTGGCCAGTTTTATGAGTAATCTGCTGAGAACGTGCAACCACTACGGCTTTTCCGTGGAGAGTGACCCCTTACCCCAAGAGGAGGTTCGCGATGCCCAAACATCCGATAGCCGTTGAGCTGGAGGCGATTAATCGAGAGGGAGAGACGCAAGTAGTGCGGGACAGTGGCCTGACCGTGCAGGGCTACAGCGTCTACCTGCGGGCGGTAGAGAGCAGTGGCCTTGCCCTAGCTACCTGGGTAGCTGACTACGACACCATTGGTCCGGCTTACCAACTGGCGGAACGGCTGAGTCTCGCACTGGCGATCCCGCTTACCGTGTTGGTCCCCGAACCGTTGATACCGGTACAGAGTGGCTCCACAGCTACGGCAGGAGCCATCACGACGGCCAGCTGATACTCTCAAAGAGAGCCAACAACCTCTCTACCTTTGACCCCGACATGCTTCCTGCATGCCGGGGTTTTGTTTATTTGGAGAACCCCACATGCATTACCACAAACTCAAAGCCGGGGAATGCCCCGGCACTTATGTCGTTACCGAACCGGTGACCGAGCAAGACCTGCTGCGTATCGCCAACCAGATCGCCCGTCAGAAACTGGCCAAGGGAGAAGCTATTACCGACAAACACTTGGCACAGCATGCACTACAAACCCTGTTGCAGAGCAGAGAGCATGAAGTATTTGCCATACTGTTCTTGGACAACCAGCATCGGATCCTGGCATATGAGGAGCTATTTCGCGGCACACTCAGCAGTGCCTCCGTCTACCCACGGGAAGTTGTTAAACGTGCGTTGGCGCTCAATGCAGCAGCTCTGATGCTGGTGCATAACCACCCCTCCGGCCCCCCGGAACCCAGTAGAGCGGATATCGAGATCACCCAACGATTGCAAAGCGCCTTGGCACTGGTGGATATCCGCACCCTGGATCATCTAGTTGTGGGCGGCGAAGGCATCGTGTCGCTGGCAGAGAGAGGAGTACTTGCCTAACGAATAAGGGCTCAGCCAAGCTATCATTCGGCCTTGCTGAACCCTTTTCTTTTTATTTTTTCAGGTGAGGCGCACCAATGATCCTAGATTGACCCCTTGAATATCCAGATCCTATCTAACCACATCACCGCCTCACATCCATTATTAATCCACGCGCCCACAGGGGGCGCGACGGGTTGCCGGTACCACTACGGAGACGCCGGTATTGAGTTTCAATCCACGCGCCCGCAGGGGGCGCGACCCGAGTGAGGGGCGTTGACGACAGCCATCATTTGGTTTCAATCCACGCGCCCACGGGGAGCGCGACTCCTGAATCCATACAGAGACCCCCTTTCCGTTCCCTGAGTGTTTCAATCCACGCGCCAGCGGTGGGTTCGACCGGAACCCTTGCGCGGGTCGATGAAGACCACTTTGTTTCAATCCACGCGCCCACAGGGGGCGCGACGCTAAAAACCTAAAGTGCGGCTCGGAATCTAGAGTTTCAATCCACGCGCCCGCGGGGGACGCGACTCGATCGAGGCGACGACCCCGATCACGGATGAAAAGTTTCAATCCACGAGCCCACAGGGCGCGCGACCACTTGGCAACCTTGCCGCCAATTTTTTAGGCGGTTTCAATCCACGCGCCCACGGAGGACGCGACGTCAGAACCGATTTGGCCAGCAAGATCGAGATGGTTTCAATCCACGCGCCCGCAGGGGACGCGACCATCCTCAACATTCTCATATGGCAGGAGACGATTGTTTCAATCCACGCGCCCGCAGGGGGCGCGACTGCCGTAGACGTTGGCACCCTTGATGGGGATCAGCTTGTTTCAATCCACGCGCCCGCAGGGGGCGCGACGGGGAGCAACGCTACACGAGGCGATTTATTTTGGGGTTTCAATCCACGCGCCCGCAGGGGGCGCGACGTAAGCCTCTTGCGTGGCGGCTATCCAGTCGTAGTTTCAATCCACGCGCCCGCAGGGGGCGCGACCGTCTTCTTGCAAAGACAGAAACCGCCTATCGGAAAACGGTATTCTGCGCCAACTCATGTCAGTTGGATCACAGATAGACGATCCCGAAAGGCGGTCTTTCAATATATAGCTATTTATCAATTAGTTAAAAAAATGCCAATCTTCCGGTTTTTTAATGAGCACTAGCGGTTGGCGTTCAGATAATCAGGTCACTCTTGAAGATATCTAGGGCGCGTTTGGCGCCATGATGCTCCACCTTGCTGCGCCACTCCTTTCCGAGACGATAAAAACGCAGGCTATCGACATCCGGATCATAGGTCTTTAACAGTTGATCCCGAAACCGCACCCACTGATCTGGCTCCACTTCGCATTCAAACACCGAGTACTGTACGCGCACACCATAGTCCAGACAGATTTTTGCCAGATGGCGCAGACGCCGAGGCCCGTCAGGATCTTCCAGAGAAACATCGTAGGTCACCAATATCATCATGGCTGTACTACCTCACCGATGTACATAGGGCGGATATTCCGCCAAATCACCGCGCAGATGTTGCGCAAGCAACATGGCCTGCACATGCGGCAGCAGGCCGACGGCTACTTTTTCACCCAAGAACGGATGGGTAACTTCTTCCTGCTTTCTGGCTTGCCAGCTCTGTAACAACAACCGCCGGGTATCTTCCTTCATGGCGACTCCGCCCAGCATATCGGTTGTAAAATCACCCATCTTGACCTGCTGACGATTGATCAGGGTCAACACCAATCGATCCACTATCGGCGCCCGAAACTCCTCCAGCAAGTCCAACGCCAGGCTATCCCTTCCCGGCCGTTCTTCGTGCAAGAACCCCACTTGTGGATCCAGACCCACGCCCTGCAGCGCGCCACTGATCTCTTTCGAAAGCACGGAATACATAAATGACAACATGGCATTGACGGGATCCTTGGGGGGACGCCGAGTCCGGCCATCAAAAACGAACCCCGTTTGCGAGTTGATCAGCTGACTGAATACCCCGAAATAATGACGAGCCGCTTCCCCTTCAAAACCAAGGATCCGCTCCGTATCGCTCTGGCTTTTCAACTCGGCCACGATCTGCCGTAACCGATGCGCCGCTGCAGAGACATCCGGATTTGAACCATATGTTCGAAGATGCCGTTGCAGCACTACCCGCGAGGAGTGCACCTTTGCCACGACAATGTTGCGGGCAATATGGTTTTCACGACTATCCACGCGATCCGCGCGGCGAAACTGGGCGCGCCGCAGCAAGACATTCCCGGTTTGTTTGCCCACCACCCGTGCCTGAAAACGGCCGAAGGCATCGTAAAACGCCAGCTGTGTGCCGTTTTCACCACAAAAGCCCATCAACTGCGGCGACACCAGCACATTGCCAAAGCAAAAGATGTTCCCCACCGAATGAATGGGTATCTGCAACAATTTTTTGCGTTGCCCCTCGACCGTCTGCTCCACCAGCAGCGTTTCCCGCTCCTTGTGCAGATAGGCGCCATCGCGAGTGATATAGAGGCTGTTTTGCAATTTTTTCACTCGTCGCCCTCCTGCATTGAGAATAGATCCGCTACGTAAGCCACTGAGCGATCCCTTGCCTGATATTCCGGCTGACACCACTCCCACAATGAACAGGCCTGGCAATACTTGCCCGGCTTCACATGTGGGATCTCACCCGATTTCAGCAATAAGGCGACCTGCGCGATGACCTGATGCGTCCGCTCCCGCAGTGCCGCATCCAGCACCACTTCTGTCCGATGCCGTATCTGCCAGTACCAGAGCGCACCCCGCTGTATAAACTGGCCGGTCATCTCCTCCAGACACAGCGCCTGGGCACACAACTGGATAGCATCGGCATCATGGCTCTTGGGTTTGCCACGCTTGTATTCCACAGGCAGCAGCTCCCCGCTGACCAGATCCTTTTCCAGCAGATCAAGCTTGCCGGTCAGACCAAGACGGGGGGCACTGACCAGTACCCCACGCTCATAACGCACGCCCTTGCGCGTCTCCGGCTCACCCTGATCCACACGCTGATGCAGCAATAGCCCCTGCGCTGTCAGCCAGTTTTCGGCCCAGACTTGACCGTTATGAATCAGGGCACATTGCCTTGGGCAAAACGCATAGTGCTGCAAAGCAGAAAGTGGGATCAGGCGGGGATCGTCCATTGTTTTCACCAAATGGCATCATCTGAGGCAATGACAATCAAAAGCCTTCGATAATTTCCGGTACCAAACCGTCAAGGGATTCGACTGATATGGTCCCATCTGCATTCACAACCAGAGATCGATGTACTTTAGCCGATGAGTATTGACCGGCTTTACAATTGTGTTTCCACCAAATCACCTTGACGACTTCCATGCTGCCCTCTGGCCGTGCAGATGATGCATCGTTCTCGAAAAGCCGGGGCAGCACAGACTTGAAGATGTCAGCATCCGCATCACTGAAGCCGGTTTTTTCGGCCAATTGAGGGTTGATACTGCCATAGCACTCATAAATGCTCATGCCATCAACGCGATGCTTCATCCCCATTGTGTCAGAACCACGCTTACTGCCATCACCTTCACCATTCACGCTCTTGGTGATCTGGGTGCTGGTGATACTGACCGGCTCCTTGCTGAAAGCCGACTGCACCGTCACCGGGCCCCGGACTGGTATAGAAACACCGCTGGCGTCAGCGTCTTTGCCAAAGGCAAAAACCTGACCGAAGGCGCGGACATCGAACCACTTGGCACAAGCCTTCTTGGCTGCATCGTCCTTCTTGGTTTTCTTCGGGTTCCAGTTGTCTTTACCCAAGCCATTCAGATTGGACTCGGCACGATTACGCAGACTGGTTTCGTCATCCGTTTTGCGATCATCCGATTGCACAAAGATGGGTTGACCTGCCTCTTGCAGCCGATCACGCAACTTGCGTTTGATACAAACATCGGTGATCTCACCAAAGCCACCGTAATCGGTGCGCGGGCGATTGCCATTGAGCGGATCACCATTGGGATTGGCATTCTTCACGCGCAGAACCAGGGCGTAGTCGATCTTGTTTTGTAATGTGCTCATAGGTGGCTCCTTAGCCGGCTACGGTTTCTTCGGTGGATTGTTCTTCGGCACTGGCTGCATCACCAGAGCGCAGCGCTTGCCGCTGGCAGTGATACCCCAGGAGAAATTCGCCAGTAAGTTGCGAGTCTTTGGTGAAGTCCTCACTCTGGAAAAGCCCCATTACTTCATCCAGCAATTTTTCCATGGCATACAAGAAACCCGCCCTTTGGGTGCGCAAACGGGTCTTGTAGGATGAAAGTGACAGCTCTATCGTTTTCCATGTGGAATAGGGCCGGTCAGCAAAGCGCTGCATCAACCGCGCAGCCATGGTGTCACGCTTTTCACCAGCTACGAACAGCGCCCGGCTTTCAATATTTTCGGCCACAGCCAACAAGCGACCATAGAGATAATCGCGGGTTATTCGGTCTTGCTCTAGTGCCATTTGGTAATTCCTTTGTTTGTTATGCCCCCTGAAAAGCGCACAGGCGATACCCAAGCACTTTTCCCATTCCCAATGCTCTTTGAAACCAACCCGATTGCTGGCACGTCGTGTTGTCGTCTCAACGAGATCCCGCGGCAGTTGCGAACCATCAATAATGCAAGGTAACAGTCTCTCGACAGTGGCTTTGCTCAGCTTGTCATCCAGCCTGCGACCATAAGCCGCTTCGGCAATATCTCGTGGCGCGGGCGCGCCTATGAACTTCCTGTCCTTACCGAAATACTGTGGCCATGCGCTATTTGCATGCCAAGCCTCGATACGATTCAGGAATTCAGAGCCTTTCAACTCGCGGTAGAAGGTGATACCCATGCGTCCAGGTGTCGCTGAGTCAATGCCCATGACAACGATATCGGTACTGGGATCAAGCTTGGTGCCGTAGCCTGCTATTGCGCGTTTAAGCCGCAGAGCAAACAACTGGGCTGTGTCGGCATGGCCAGTGGCCATTGAGGTTTCGACAGGCTCAATACAGAAAAGATCCAGAGTGCTGGCAAAAGGATCAGGTACAGGCTGCCCCGTCACGGCCCAGCTCACAATCACTTGCTCGCTATTGCGCGAACCTTGTCGTGGGATCAGCCAGCGCAACGCGTTGTGTGCTTTTTGTGTGACTTCAAATCCCACCGAAACGGCCTCATCAGCGCCGAGAAATCTGCCCCTAAATGTGTAGCCAGCCGTGTCGTTTGATGAAATCAGCTTGGCCTTGTCACCGCCATGCCTGAGTTTTGCGGGGTGCTGAACGGCCAGTGCCATTTCAGTACCGGCTGCCATGCAGTATCCCCGCATGCTCTGCGTACTTTGGTAATGCTTGACCCAAGCAGAGATCAGTTCTGCATCTTCCCATGTGGCCGACACAGGATTGCCGATTTCTTCGACGCGCCAGCGAACAAAAGCATCTTCAGGCGTTTGCGTCGCCTGGATCACTTTAAAAATGGCAGGGGCAGCATCTTTGTCACCCTGCCAAGATTTCATCAGCATGCCATCAGAATGGATCGGAAGAACTCCTGCTGAAACCAGATCAGAAACCAAGGTTCCGCGTTCCAAATACTTAAGAACTGCTTTTAGCTTGGGATGGGAATATGGCGATTCTGCCCATGCCCGCAAATCCTTTAAGAGCGATACGTGTGGCTCATCCGGTTTGGCCGCGAATCCGGAAGTGACCTTCCCGCCGAATCGTAGAAAATCCCCGGCGACATATTGCAGTTTGTCCGCGAAAGGGTGATTGACTGGCTTGGATCCAGCACGCCCACCAGACGACTCAGTACAAGGAATCATCGTGGTCGCAGATCCCTTGTCTATAACAGATGCCCTTCTGAAAACGCCGTCTTGATCCAGGACAACTTCGATTTGCACCTGTTGTGTGGTATGACAAATCGGCATCAAAGGTTCAGCACCCTCCGGCTCCCTACCTACGCAAGCATCGTAAGTTTCATACAGCTTCTGAATCCAGCTCATGCCTGCTTCTCCAGTTCAACCCATTCCTCATCTGCCGCACGCACTGTTTCACTCAACCCAAAAGTCTTCACGCTCATCGCCCGCACGCGCTTTCTAACGGAACATTGCTCAGGCCGGTCGAAGCGGATCACGCCGTCACGCATCACGATACGGGCGAAGCGCGCATGGAGCGCATCACCACCGACTTCGTCGGGGTAGTCGAAACCATGAAACATCAGGCCCAGTGCCAACTCGCCAGCACTATCTAGTTCACTGGCTCCCGATCCAAATTCACAGGGTTCGACATAGCCCTGGCAGTCACGAGTGCCGAGGAAAATATCCTGCCGACCGCCGCGCTCCAGCATGCGTCGGGCGATGTTGTGGTGCTTGTGCTCGTTGCGGTCGGCTTCGAGCTCAGGGCGCGCTGTATTCCATTCGAAATGGGCGCGAACTTGATACTCCACATCGGCCAAAAAGGTGTAGATCGCCAGCGTATTCCCGCCACTGTACTCCTGCGGCTTAGTGCCCTTGGTCTGGGTGCGGATGCGCTTCATCACGCGCACTTCGTCGATGACCCAGACCAGCGTCGGCTTCCAGTAGATGGATTTACAGATGCCTTTCAGTGCTTCATACGTCGGCACCTGGTACGAAAACTTCTCGCCACCTACCTTGGTGAGTGGATCGGTGAACAGGGCATAACGCCCCCACACCCTGAATTCAATGCTGTTGCGATGCTCAGTCGACATAGAGCGCCTCCATCGTGGATACGGGTTCGGTTGAGATCCCGAACTGTGGGCTGTAATAACGAGGATCGAGGGTCAGGATACGAGCCTGTTTGTTGGGGTCGGCCGAATGAACGGCCCCAACCTTCACGAGTTGCTCAAACACGTTGGGGAAGACGTTGACCGTAAATTGCTGAGCGCGGCGTAGCAGCGGCACATCCAATTCCACGTCAAAAGAGGCATGCAACTTCGCGATGATATCTGTGCCTTCCGGGCCATAGGGCACAACGACTCCTTGCGTTGGAGCGTCGATGGCCTTAAAGGCTTTGGCTGCCGCCATGAAAGACTGATTCAGCATACGCTCAGGCGTTTTTCCGTATTTGCGTCGGCAGTCGGCATCGGCTCCCGAGTTTTCAGCCAACAGGTTAGCGATGGTGTCATCACGCCCCAGTGCAGAGGCCGAGACACTGTAGTCCATTTCTTTCTGACGCTCGAAAAAGTAGTACTGATAGAAGTCGCTCAGTGCCACAGGCCCGAACAGGTTGTCGGCGTAACGTGCGGGGACAACGGCATAGTCATCCAGCAGCCGCAATGCGACGTCGCGCCCCTTGGCAATGTCCGGCAACCAGGTCAGTTTTTCGTCTTCGGGTCGAGGGTTGACGATATGGACAATGCCTGGCTCTGGCCGACCATTTCGATTGCAGCGGCCAGCCGCTTGCGCAATGGAATCCAGACCTGCGAGATAGCGGATGACCACACCAAAATCGACATCCACGCCCGCCTCGATCAGTTGCGTGCTGACGCACAGGGTCGGTAAGCCTTCCGCCAGACGAGCCCGAACGTTGGCAAGCTCATCCTTACGATGGGCCGGGCACATATCGGTGCTGAGATGGAAAGCCTGTCCCTGCTCTAGCTGCGTGTGGCAGAGCTCGAAGACTGCTTGCGCGGCACGCTTGGTATTAACGATGACAAGGCTGCTGCCTGCACGCCTCAGCTCATCCAGCGCGAGCTGTGCTACCTCAACCACGCTCCAGCCACCCGGTTTACGTTGGTCGCGCACATCGACGCGCTTCAGATCGGCAAAGAGCTTGTGCACATCCGGCATGATTTCGTGCTGTGCCGCCAGCCGGATCGCGCCTTTTTCCGCAGCCACCTTGTGAAGCAATGGTTGCGTGGCGGTGCAAAGTACAACGGTGCTATTGCACTGTTCGGTAAGAAAGTTGATGGCGTTATTGAATAGGTGGGTGCATTTGATGGGCAGGGTCTGCACTTCATCGAAGATCAGCACCGTATTGGCGAGCTGGTGCATGCGCCGGGCGCCACGGGTTCCAGCCCCGAACAAGGCCTCCAGAAGTTGCACCATGGTGGTGTAAACCACGGGGGCGTCCCAGTTCTCACACAGGATCTTCTCGCGCCAAGTCTGCTGCTCAGGCGTGACGCTGCTGTGATGTTCCAGCACTATTTTCCCATGATCTTCCGGTGCATCTGCAGGTTCAAGGATGTCACGAACGACTTGCGCATTCTGCTCGATGATCGATGTGAAGGGGATAACATAGATGATCCGATCAAGCTTGCGCTGTTGTGCGTGATGGAGCGCAAAACGCAGGCTGGCTAGCGTTTTGCCACCACCCGTTGGAACGGTCAGCGTATAGGTACCGCCGGGCCGTGTTGCGGCATCAAGGCAGTGCTGCGAAATGTCCCTGCGCAAATGGTCGATTGGCCGTGTGGGTAACATGGCCGAGAGCTTGCGTTCCAACCGAGTAATCAACGCTGGCCATTTGGCGTAGTCGCCGTTCGGACGGAACATTTTGACTCGCTGGTGTTCGAAATCGGCGGTGTCTATCCGGTCTGCGTCGATCAGGCAACTGAACAGGTAGCGCACTGCCAGCCCGATTTGTTGGTGGGCGTTTCGGAGCTTCCCTTTGTGGGGCTCACGGTTTTTGGCAAAGATGTTGCCGATGCTGTTGCGCAGTTCTGTAAACAGTTCGGGCATACCCAGCAGTTCATCGATCCGCGCCATGATCTCGGTATCAGCGGCGCGACACACTTCATCCAGGTGTGTCTTGTCCTTAGCCTTGTTCATTCGACGGGAGAAGTTGTCTTCACCTTCCACATCCAAGCAATCAATCAGGCCGGAGTGATGCGATGCCACGCAAAGAGCAAGTACTTGAGCAAAGAGGGACTCCAGCCCCCCCCTTTCGGACAAAGCTCGCCAAATGTACTGCGCTCCTGCGCTAGAGTGATCTACTTTGCCACGCTGGGCATCAGCATCCACATAGTCATCTTCGTCACAATTCACTAGACCAAGTGCGGATTGGATATAATCCTGAAACTCTTGGCTGTACTTGCCAATGTCATGCAATAACCCAATCAACTCACCTGCCAGAGCAATATTCAACTTCCCGGCAAATCCGGCAGCTAGTAACCCCACGCTCCGCAGATGTTCACCGACCAAATGCGTTGTATTGTCACGCTTTCGGTAATGAGCCATCGCTGGTTTAACAGTCAGAGGAGCCATTGACTGCCTCTTGTTAAAAAGGGATTGCTCGCTATGCATGGGATCCTCATGATCTACAAATAACTACTCGTTGCTGAAGCTGTTGATTAAAAAGAACAAGTTTCTAGTGAGGCCATCATACAGAGTATTCATTACATCCTAAACGGGTGTATAAATGCACATGTCGCATTTTGGAGCACATATGCCCGCCAACGAACTCACCTGGGATCAAACCCTGCGCTTTCGCCTGTTGGAGATCGTGTTGCAATGGGAAGGACGGCTGACCACCAATCACCTGACAACCGCCTTCAATATCGGCCGCCAGCAAGCCTCGCGAGACATCAATCGCTATATGAGTGACTACGCCCCTGAAGGGCTGGTCTATGACCGACGCCTGAAAGGGTACAAACCTACCGCGCAATTTGTGCCCCGCTTTAGTGAAGGCAAGGTGGACGAATACCTGATGCTGTTGCACCGTGAAAAGCAGCACCAACGCCAACATGAGGCGGGGCTGTTGACCCTGCCGCTGATGGATTTGCGCTACGGCCATATCGAGATCCTGGATGTGCCCAACCGCCATATCGACCCCAAGATTGTGCGGGGTCTGGTGCAAGCGGCTCGCGGTCAGTTGCGGGTCGATGTCGATTACGTATCCCTCAGCTCAGAGGAGCAGAGCGGCCGCAATATCGTGCCCCATACCTTGGTCTATGACGGGATCCGCTGGCACGTTCGCGCTTACTGCGAGAAGAAAGGGGTGTATCTGGATTTTGTGATGAGCCGGTTTCGTAGGGAACCTGAGCTACTGGATACCTCCCCTCACGGCCGGGATCAGGATCTTGAGTGGAACACCCAGGTCACTGCGGTGGTCATACCCAACCCAACCCTCAGCGCAGGACAACAGGCCATCATTGCCAGTGACTATGCCATGCCAGATGGCAAGCTGCTGCTCAACCAGCGCATCCCTTTGATGCATTACGCGCTGGAGCGCATGCAAGTGAGCTATAACGGCGATCACGAACAGCATCCGCTGCTCTACCCGCTGGTGCTGGCAAACCGGGACGAGTTGGTAGCCAAGGGCTGCATCTTCAAGCTCCAAAGCCCGGATTTGCGCGAGAGTTAAGGTACTTAGGGTGTTCCCAGAATAAAAACATGGCTACAGGAAGGCTAGCCCCGTTTGTACCTACTTACTTGCTCAAGAAAGTAGCTGCCCAGCTCACCCTTATGCTGGCTTGCTTCGCTTTTTGCGCTGGCCAAGTGACCGTTGCGCTCCTTCCATACCGCATATGCAGCGGCCTTCTCGACCTCGACCCGTTCTTGTTGCTCTTTCGGTAGGGAACACAGATTGTGACTCATAGTGACTTTTTTGTTATCTATTGGCGCCATGGTACGGCATCGCTGACATGCGGGACTTGCGCTGGTTCAAAGGTGGTGCGCTATAATGCCTGTATATAAATACAGGTATTGTTGCCATGAAGTTGTTAACCCCAGACCCATCACCCGCCGAGGTGGCTATCCCGCTGTTCTTGCACCGCGCCTCTTGCGGCTTTCCCAGCCCAGCCAGCGACTATCTGGAAGGGAAGTTGGACCTCAACACCCACTGCGTGGCGCACCCTGCAGCAACCTTCTATCTGCGTGCCGAGGGGGAGAGCATGACCGGGGTCGGCATCTTTCCCGGTGACTTGCTGGTGGTCGATAAGAGCCTGACCCCGCGCCATGGTGATGTGGTGATTGCACTACTCGATGGCGGCTTCACGGTAAAGACCTTGCAGCTCAAGCCGAGGTTGCGGCTGTTGCCAGCCAATCCGGCGTTCGCGCCTATCGACCCTTGTATGAGCCTCTCCCTGGAGTTGTTCGGAGTGGTCACCCATGTGATTGGCAATCTGAGGCAGCGTGATGGCTATAGCGCTCGTTGATGTAAACAACTTCTACGCCAGCTGTGAGCGGCTGTTTCGCCCTGAGCTGCGTGGCCGCCCGATCGTGGTGCTCTCCAACAACGATGGATGCGTGGTGTCGCGCAGCCCCGAAGCCAAGGCGATGGGCATCAAGATGGCCGGGCCCTACTTCAAGATCCGCGAGCAGTTCGAGGCGCATGGTGGTGTGGCATTCAGCTCCAACTACGCGCTCTATGGAGACATGTCTGGCAGGGTGATGAGCACGTTGGAGACCATGGCCCCCGAGCTGGAGGTCTACTCCATCGATGAAGCATTCCTGTCACTGTCGGAGTCGTTTGCCGGGGACCTGACAGCCTATGGGCAACAGATCCGGCAGCGAGTGTGGCAGTGGACCGGCCTAACGGTAGGGGTTGGGATCGGCCCCACCAAGACCCTTGCTAAGCTGGCCAACTATGCAGCCAAGAAATGGCCTGCCACTGGCGGCGTCGTGGACTTGCGTGACGAGCTGCGCCGCGCCCGGCTGATGGCTATCACCCCGGTGGATGAGGTGTGGGGCATAGGGCGGCGCTTGGGGGCCAAGTTGGTGGCACAAGGCATGAACACCGTTGCGGATTTGGTGGCTAGCGATGCCAAAGGGTTACGCGCCCAATACGGCGTGGTGGTCGAGCGGATCGTACAGGAGCTGCGTGGCCTGCCTTGCGCAGAGCTAACCGTTGAACCGGCAGCGAAGCAGCAGATCCTCTCGAGCCGTTCCTTCGGGGAGCGTGTGACTGACCGTGGGGAAATGGCCCAAGCGTTGTCAGGCTTTATGGCTCGCGCAGCCGAGAAGCTGCGGGCCGAGGGGATGTGTTGCCAGCGGGTGCACCTGTTCGTGCGAACCAACCCCTTTGACGAACGAGCGCCTTACTACAGTGAGCAGGCTGGCGTCCGGCTGGTCTGCCCTAGCGATGACACTCGGTTGTTGCTGCAGCAAGTGAACGTGCTGCTACCGCAGATTTGGCGCGACGGTTACCGCTATCAGAAGGGGGGCGTAATGCTGAGTGATTTCACTCCCAAGGAGCAACAACAGGCCGATCTGTTTGCCCCGTCTTCCGCTCAATCGGATGCGCTGATGGCAGTGATGGACCAGATCAAAGCCAAGGGATTGGGGCGCGTAGGCTTTGCCAGCCAAGGCACGGGGTCGCCTGAGTGGATGATGCGACAAGAGCACCTGAGCCCCTGTTACACCACACGTTGGGAGGATCTGCCGGTGGCGAGGTAAGTGGATACAGTAATGTGCCTACCGTTTGTTAGATGTGGTACCCCACGTGGTACCCCAAGCCAAAATGTACAAATGGCTAGCTTCGCCAAGAAGCTAACCATTTGTTTTACATGGTGCCGATAAGGGGAATCGAACTCCTGACCTTCGCATTACGAATGCGCTGCTCTACCAACTGAGCTATACCGGCTTGTTGCCATTCAGATTCACGAAAAATGGCCGGTGTGTCAATCGAGCCAACTCAATTTTATGAGTTGGCTCATGGTGTTAGAGCACGATTTACAGATCGACGAACTCGGGAATATGGGCGCGACCACGGCTTTCGAGAAATTCGAGCAGGGCGCGGGGGGAACGCACCAGGATCCGCTCTTGCGGGAAACCGGCTTCGGTCACCAGACGGTGACAATGGTCAAAATCGCCGAGGCTGAAGGCGACGTGAGAGTCGGAGCCAAAGGTGAGATAGGCCCCCAGATCCCGCGCGGCTTCCACAATAGCGCGACAGTTGCCTTCGCTACCCGGACGCGAGTGGATGAAGGAGGAGTTGTTGATCTCGAGCGCAACCCGATAGTCGGCTGCCGCCTTGACCACCGCTTGAATATCGATGGGAAATGCCGGATTGCCCGGGTGGCTGATCATGTCGACCCGGCCACTCTTGATGGCGTTGATCATCGCCTGGGTGTGGGTTGCCTGATCGCAGGGAGGGAATACCTGCTCATGAAAACCCGCCATGATCATGTCGAGGCGCGACTCATAGCGCTCGGGGAAATCGATCTCCCCGTCGAGGTTTTTGATGTTGGCCTCGATACCCCGCAGGATCCCTACCCCATCAACCACTCTTGGCAACACTGGCAAGTTGGCAAAATGCCAGACATGAGGGGCATCAGCCATCTCGGGCCCGTGATCCGTGGTGGCGAACAGCTTGATCCCCTTGGCCCTGGCAATCGGCAGATAGTCGTGAATGGTACTGTAAGCGTGGGTGCTGGCGATGGTGTGCGTATGGGTATCGACCGGGTAATTCATCTTCTCTCCCCTCAGATATTGAAGGGGCAGCATAACAAAGAGCGGCAGATTGGGCCACGCCAGCACTTGCCACACTTTGTCACAAAATACCGCGAAGCTGACATAGTCTGAGCCGCCATGAATGGCATACTGCCCCCGTCGATACCTGCCTGAACTCGCATCGACAGTTTGAATCAGGATGATGCAAACTCACTTTCCCCACCGTCGCACCCTGCGGCGGTTTTTTTTGCCTGCCGCTCCCGAAACGCTACACGATGGACAAAAAAAGGCCCAACTAGCATGGTGCAGGTTGGGCGAGACTTAATGTTTAATTGCAGTGGCATAGATATAGAGTCCCGCTTTTTGACTAAGTTCCGCTCACTTTGATCTTTTCATCAAAAAACATTCCGCTAACACCCATTCACATTCTCTTGACACTTCACGTTATGAAACGTACTTTTTAAACATTCGTTTAAGTGAGGTGTCCAGTGAGTAAAATCGATACCAAAAACCGTATTCTCGATGCCGCTGAAGTGCTGTTTGCCGAGCGGGGGTTTGCCGATACCTCTTTGCGTCTGATCACCAGCGAGGCCGATGTCAACCTGGCCTCCGTGAACTATCACTTCGGTTCCAAGAAGGAGCTGATCCAGGCGGTGCTCGACCGTTATTTAAGTCTGTTCATGCCCGATCTGGATGCCCGCCTGCGGGTGCTGATGGAGCAGGATCAACTGACTCTGCTGCAACTCTTTGAAAGTTTTGTCGAGCCACTGATGAGGCTGTCGGCGGTACGGACCAACGGCCCGGCCATCTTCATGCAGTTGCTGGGGCGTGGCTATATCGACAGCCAGGGCCACCTGCGCCGCTTCATTACCGCTCACTATGGTCCCATTCTGATGCGGATCACCCAGGCTATCTCCAAGGCCAATCCGGCCCTCTCGCCAGCGGATCTCTTCTGGCGCCTGCACTTCACCCTGGGTACCGTCGTATTCACCATGGCCTCCGCCGATGCGCTACGCGACATCGCCCTGGCCGACTTTGGCCAGCAGCTCGATGTGGAAGGGCTGGTGCGCAACGTTATTCCTTATCTGGCGTCCGGAGTCGGGGCGCCCGTGGAGTCGACCAGGCTCTCCCTGGCCGTGTAACAACCAACAATAAATCAACGGAAACAGTGAAATAGAAGGAACTTCGGTATGATCACATTGCTTGTCCTGCTGGTGCTGGCGATAGCCGTTGTGCTCGGCGTGCCCTCCATCCGTAAAAAGGTGGTAACCCGTCCGGTGTTCGGCATCTTCAAAAAGATACTGCCGCCCTTGTCAGCTACCGAGCGGGAGGCCATGGAAGCCGGCTCCGTCTGGTGGGATGGCGAGCTGTTCCGCGGCAATCCCGACTGGAAAAAACTTCACGGTTACGGCAAAGCCGAACTGAGCGCCGAAGAGCAGGCCTTTATCGACAATCAGGTCGAAACCCTGCTCGCCATGGTCGACGATTTCAAGATCGTCAACGAAACCAAAGACCTGCCAGAACCGGTGTGGGACTATCTGAAGAAGGAAGGCTTCTTCTCCCTGATCATCCCGAAATCCTACGGCGGCCGTGAATTCTCGGCGATCGCCAACTCCACCATCGTCACCCGCATTGCCACCAAGAGCCTGAGCGTGGCGGTCACCGTCATGGTGCCCAACTCCCTCGGCCCGGGCGAGCTGCTGATGCACTACGGCACCCAAGCCCAGAAAGATTTCTGGCTGCCGGGACTGGCCAATGGCAAAGAGGTGCCCTGCTTCGCCCTGACCGGGCCGGAAGCGGGCTCCGATGCAGGTGCCATTCCTGACAAGGGGATCGTCTGCAAGGGGATGCACAAGGGTGAAGAGGTGCTGGGTATTCGCCTCAACTGGAACAAGCGCTACATCACCCTGGCGCCGCGTGCCACCGTGCTGGGCTTGGCGTTCAAACTCTATGACCCGGAAAAACTGCTAGGAGACAAGGAAGAGCTGGGCATCACCTGCGCACTCATCCCTACCAGCCATCCGGGTGTGCGCGTTGGCGATCGCCACTACCCCATGGGTCTGGCGTTCCTGAACGGCCCGACCTTCGGCAAGGATGTGTTCATTCCGCTCGACTGGATCATCGGTGGTCCGGATTACGCCGGTCGTGGCTGGCGTATGCTGGTGGAGTGCCTCTCCGCCGGTCGCGGCATCTCGCTGCCGGCCCTAGGCACCGCTTGTGGTCACATGGCGAGCCGTACCGTGAGTGCTTACTCCTACGTGCGCAAGCAGTTCGGCATGTCCATCGGCAAGTTTGAAGGTGTGCAGGAAGCACTGGCCCGCATCGGCGGCCTCACCTATCAGCTGGAAGGGGCCCGTCGCATGACCGCAGGTTCCCTGGACTTGGGTCAGGCACCGGCCATCGTCACCGCCATCTCCAAGTACCACATGACCGAAATGGCGCGCCAGATCATGGATGACTCCATGGACATCCACGCCGGTCGTGCCATCCAGCTCGGCCCGAAAAACTACACCGGCTACGCCTACATGGGCATTCCGGTGGCCATCACGGTGGAAGGGGCCAACATCCTGACCCGCAACCTGATGATCTTCGGTCAGGGTGCCACCCGCTGCCATCCTTACGTGTTTGCCGAGCTGGAAGCGGCCGCCGACACCGACGTGGAGCGCGGTCTCGAGAAGTTTGACGCCCTACTGATAAAGCACATCGCTTTTGGCACCAGCAACTTCTTCGGCGCCCTGTTCCAGGGGCTGACGTTGGGTAAATTCAACGGCTCTCCGGTGGCAGGCGAAACCGCCCGCTACTACAAGCAACTGTCCCGCATGAGTAAAGGGCTGGCCCTGTGCGCCGACGTCTCCATGCTGATGCTGGGTGGCGATCTCAAGCGCAAGGAGATGATCTCCGCCCGTCTGGGTGACGTGTTGAGCCACCTCTATCTGGCCTCCGCTACCCTCAAGCACTACGAGGATCAGGGCCGCATGGTCTCCGATCTGCCGTTCGTGCAGTACGCGGTGGAGCGCAACCTCTACCTGATTGGCAAGGCGTTCGAGGGCTTCTTCCAGAACTTCCCGAACAAGGTGGTAGGTGCCGTACTCAAGCGCGTGGTGTTCCCGTTCGGCGTCGGTTACAAGATGCCAGCCGACGATCGCTGCCACGCCATCTGTCTGGCCATGATGAAACCGGGCGAGCTGCGCGACCGTCTGACCGCCCTCTGCTATGTGGGCAAGGACGACGCGGATCCGGTCGGTCTGATGGAACGAGCCTTCCAGGCCATGGTTTCAGTGCAGCCCTACGAGAAGAAGCTGGTACAGGCCCAGAAAGAGGGCAAACTGCCCCGCAAGCTGACCCTGCCGGAGCTGGTCGAAGCCGCCCTGGCCAAATCCATCCTGAGCAAGGACGAGGCGGACAAGCTGCTGGCCGCCGATGCCTTGCGCTACGAGGCTATTCAGGTGGACAACTTCGCCCCTGGCGAGCTGGAAGGGATGGCGCAGGCCAACCCCATCCATCATGCAGCCTGATAAACGCTGAGACAAAAGGCCCCTTTCGGGGCCTTTTTTATGGCATTGGCCACGCGCTGACCGTTCGCACATCCCGCGTACAGCCAAACGGGCCACAGTTTGCTATCTTGGCGACCATCACTCGCGTTTAGAGCAATCACCAACCCATGAGCATTATTTTGGGCATCGATCCGGGATCGCGGATCACCGGCTACGGGGTTATCCGGGTCGTCGGCGGCAAGGCCGAATATCTGGGCTCTGGCTGCATCCGCACCGATTGCGGCGAACTGCCGGAGCGCCTCAAGCAGGTCTATGACGGGGTGTGCGAGATCATCACCCAGTTCAAACCCACCGAATTTGCCATCGAGCGAGTTTTTATGGCCCGCAACGCCGACTCGGCGCTGAAGCTGGGGCAGGCCCGGGGCAGTGCCATTGTCGCCGCGGTCAACGCCTATCTGCCGGTGAGTGAGTACTCCGCAACCCAGATCAAGCAAGCGGTAGTGGGCACCGGCGGCGCCGCCAAGGAGCAGGTGCAGCATATGGTGACCCATCTGCTGAAACTCTCCGCCACTCCGCAGGCGGATGCAGCAGATGCCCTCGGCGTCGCACTCTGCCACCTGCACACCCGCCAGAGCCTGATCAAGATGGCAGGCCGTGCCAGCAGCTCGGTACGCGGCCGCTATCGCTGAGCCCTTGCTGGCCAAAACACCGTTCTGTCGATAAATAAAAACCGCCCCGGATCGTCGGGGCGGTTTTGCTTGGCCGTTTTGTTTGCCCGCTTAGCGGGCCGAGACGGTGATGCTGGCGAGATCGATCAGATTGACCGCTCCCTTTTGACCCCCTGCATCGTTGTAGGTGTCGTTCGCCTTCAGATAACTCATGTTGTAAAAATCGCTCACCCGGATCTCATACTCCCCGGCAGGCAGATCAACCACGAACGGCGTCGAGTCACGCAGCGGTTTGAGGTCACCCTCTTTCATCACATGGGGCATCTGCACCACACCGCTGGCGACCACCTGGCCACCACGCACCACCGAGATCCGTTTCACCCCGTTGGTCACCCCCAGATTGATGGCATGCTGGGCATTGCTGTATTGCAGGCGAATAGCGTGCTTGCCATCGAGCTTGACCCCCTGCACCAGCAAGCTGTCGTCGGGGCGGCCCCAATCCTTGAGGTAAGGGACGGGAATGGCCCCGTCTGCGGCGCTCACGTTGCCGGTATGGGAGACGTTGGCCGCATCGATGGCGATATGTTGCAGCGCAGGCTGATAGCAAACCGGCTTGGCATGATGGGAGCGGTTGCCGGACTCCGGATAGACCGCCTCGGCACTGTAGCAATAGGCCTGGTCCGGCTGTAACACCATGTCGTCGACCCAGTTGGTCGCACGATCCAGCCCGGAAGCCACCAGTTTGCCATCCCGATAGATGTTGTAGCTGAGCGCCCCCTTGTTGACATTGTCCTGCAGGGCAACAACCAGCTTGCCACTCTGCTCGCTAACCCCGAGCAGGGTCGGCTCGGTCGGTGCAAACACCTGCCGGTTCTCGACATCCAGCGGCGCCACATCCCTGATCAGGCGGATCCCCTGATCATCAGCCACGGCGGCACCGAGCGTCACTTCGATCCGGTTGCTGGCGGCCAGCATCCCTTCACTGATCTGCTCCCCCACCGGGGCGCCATTGAGAGTAATGCCGCGCACCGGATAGTAACTGCCCTCCCCGCCCTGCTCCGGCAGGTGCAGCACGATATCGATCTGCTTGCCACGGTAGTTGAGCCCCTTGAGCGCGGCCTCGGGCTTGGCCCCCATCAGCTTGTGCAGGTGAGCGGTGACAAACGGCTTGATCCGGATCCCACCCTCTTCCACTTTGTAGCCGAAGGTGGTGTCGGTCACCATGCCAAGGTAGCCCCCGACAGACCAGAGCTGACGCTGGGAGTTGATCACCGGCCCGGTCAAATCGGGATGGGTCAGATCCATCAGGGAGGGCTGGCCGGAGAGCCACTCGAGGTTCTCCATGTTGGAGAGGTTCAGCGCGGCACCGCGCATCAGGGAGTCGATATGGTGATCGACCACGGCAACGTTCTGCACCATGGCCGCCGCCTTCAGCCCGTAGGCGGAGACGAAGGGCCAGATGGCGCGGTTATGGTAAACCGGCATATCGGGTTGCTGCGGGAAGTAGACCGGCGCGCCATAAGGGCCCATGGGATAGCGACTGATGATCTCTTTGGCCTGCGCCTCATCGGCAACACCGGCCAGAATGGCGAGGGATTCCCCCAGCAGATCGAACTTGTAGGCCGGGCTCTGATCGGTACTGGTGTTGATCAGGCTGGCATACATCTTCTCGTCCGCCAGCCAGAAAGCGCGATTGATCGCCAGTTTCAGCTCACCCGCCCACTGGCTATAGCGGCTCGCCAGCTCATCGCGCCCCAGTTCACCCGCCACCCGCGCCGCCAGCAGCAACCCCTGATAGTGGGTCACGTTGGTGGAAAGGGATTTGCTCATACCGATGTGGGCGATATCGGCGGTGATCCACTTGGCATAGGTCTGGTCGCGCCAATCGAGGAAGGATTGCTCGCCGACATAGAGGCCATCTGCACTATCGAAGGCGGCCAGACGATCACTCTCTATGGTGTTGCTCAGCCCTTCAAACACCTCGGGCAAGAACGCACTGCGCTCGGCATCAGGCAGGGCTGCCAGCACCCGCTCGGCCCCCAGGGCCCAGCTCATGCGATCGGTACTGATGGGCCAGCTGCCCCCGGTACCGGTATCCTGAATGATCTGGCGTCCTTGCGGGATCAAGCTGTCCAGATCGCTTGTCAGCTCGGCTCGGAAATCAGAGAGCTTGAAGCGCAGGGAGTTGCGCGCACGCATGGGATCAAGCGCCCCCAGCCCCAGATCGGTGGCGTAGGAGAGATCCCGCGTCCAGACGTAATGCCACTTGGCGCCAGTTTCAAAACAGTCGCAAGGGATCGCCTGCCCCCCGTTGTAACTGCCATCCTTGACCTGCGCCACGCTGTTCTGGCGCATCTCGTGGGTAGCCAGCGCAAACAGGGCATCAAACACCATGCTGCCGGAGCGCAAGCGGGGCAGATCAGCTTGCTCCTGATAGGTAGTAAAGCTATCACCCGGGTCACGCAGCTCCTGAGTGGTCGATTGGGCATAGCTGCGATACTCGTCACTGGCCTGTTTGACCGAGAAGGTGGCCGTTTCCGTCACTCCGGACTTATAGGTCTCATACTCGCGCTTCTCGATCAGCTCATGCCCTTCATGGGGATTGATCATGCCAAGGTCTCCCTCTCCGGCGATGCTAACCTGCAACAGGGGGGCGTTCTCGTCCTGGCTGGCATCCAGCAGGAACTTGTAATACCCCTCCTGATCCACCCGCACTGATGCCAGCTGACACTGGGCATCACAGCGCTGCATCTTGACCGGGTGGTTCAAGGCAATGGCGCCATTAATCCCGAATCCAATCCCCTCCTGTGCGGAGGCGATCTTTATCTTGTGCTCACCCGCCGTCAGCTTGGCCACCATCACATACCGCTTGTCCCCCTGATAGACCATCTGCAGGACCGGCTCCAGATTGCCATCAATCCCTTTCAGATAGAGGCTCTCGCTGTAATTGGGGTCATCACGCACCATGGAGAACTCGATGGCCGGTGCCGCCAGATCGGCATTGGTCACCTTGACCTGAATATCGATCAGCCCCTTTTCGGTCACCACCAGACGGTTGTTCTGTCCGTTGTTCTGGTAGTACATGGGATAGACCTGGCCGGGGAAGATGCTGGTCTCCTTGCGGGAGTCCGCGGAAAAATCGGGATATTTGGTCCACTCGGGGCCAGCGACTTTGAAAGGGGACATACCCGAATTCATCTTCAGGTTATCCAGACGGTATACCCCATCCTTGAAAGTCAGTTTGAATTTATCCTCGCGGCCCCAGCCGCTGAATTCACCGACCATATAGAGATCAAAATCCCAGGGCGCCTTCACCTCAGGCTTGGCGATGTCATCGTTGCTGCTGGATGCGCTGTCATTACAACCGGACAAAAGAACCCCGCCGCAGCATAACGCCACGGACAACGCTAATGGACGAATTTTCATATTTTCCCTTCGTTACTTTTTTGTTTTGTTATTGAAACGGCATTGAGTAAAACCATTTTTGCCAGTCTACGGGTTCAACAGTCATCAGAAAAATAGACCGCAGCGCCATCGACATAGATAACATCTATAACTCGATAGAATTACGTGATCGCCCGCACCAAACCCGCCATCGCACGGCAAAAATGAATTGATTACAACGTGAAGGGAAACACATAAAGCCAACCCGCCTACCGAGGGGATTAATTGACAGCCCATGGTGATTACACTAGCTTGGCGCACCACCAGACCATGACCGGACGCCATGTTGTGGATAAACATCTAAGACAATTTATTGCAGTGGCCACCCATAAAAATGTCAGTCTGGCAGCCCGGCAGATGGGCCTCAGCCAGCCGACACTGACTCACAATATGAAGAAACTTGAGGAGAGTCTGGGGACGACCTTGCTAGTCAGACATGCCAGCGGCGTGACGCTGACGGCCGCCGGAGAGCTGCTGCTGGAGCAGGCGAGCGTAATGCAGCGGATCTACGACGACACCCTCAGACAGTTGGCCACCCTGCGCGAGCGCACCGCCCGGCCGCTGAAAGTGGGCACCGGACATGCGTGGTGGCAACCGGTATTGCAACCCGTCACCGTCCGCTATCAGCAAGCCAATCCATCCTGCACCCTCCATATTGAAGTCGGCAACCATCTGCGCCTGCTCGACCTGCTATTGGGCAATCATATTGATCTGTTGCTCGGACACGAGATCCACGGGCTGGCAAAAAATTACAGCCTGATCTTCATCCCGCTATTTATCTCCAACGATGCGGTATTTGCCAGAGCGGAGCATCCCCTGCAGGGGAAAATATGCAGCAAACAGGATCTGGTCGATTACCCCAGCCTGCTGATCACCCCGGATGAGGAGAAATATCTTCATCTGGTCGATGATTTGGCGAGAAAAAAGCAAGAGCGGGCAGCCATGAAGCTAAATGACAAAATCATTTATACCTGTAATTCACTGCTGGTCAGCATTGATATTGCCAATACCAGCAATGCCGTATTGCCTTATCCCAGAAGCATGAGCCACTATTTTGCTCAATTTGGCATCAGACCGCTGGCCATGAGCGAGGAGTACAATAAAGGGATTATCGGCATCTATATGCCACGAGAAAAGATGGATGAGCCCCACATAAAAAGCGTGTGCCAGGAGATCCAGGCCCAAATTACCTGCAATCAGGCGCTGATCGCCACCTTCTGACGCCACCTCCCGCCAAACCGCCAAGCCCGGCTCTCAATCGACCATCTCAGGGATCGCCAACAGCAACAGAGCATCGCATCGCTGCACGTCGCAAATCAAATAGGGCGGGATAAGGCCAGGCCTCATCCCGCACCGATTAAATGGCGGCGCCTTGCTCCTGCACCAGCTCCCCCAGCGCGCCGATCAGGGCGTCGAGCCCTTGATCTACCTTCGAGCGCGGGCAGCCGACGTTGAGGCGGATATAGCCTGTGCCTTCCGGGCCATAGGTGTCACCGCGCATGATGGCGACCCGGTATTTCTCCACCAGCAAGGCTTGCAGCGCATCCATCCGTTCGGAGGTGTCGATGCCAAGACCGTTCAAGTCAATCCAGGCGAGATAGGTTCCCTCGGGCACCCGATAGTCGATGGCGGGGAAAGCTGCATTGAGCCGCGCCGCCACCTGGGTCAGGTTGCCATGCAGATAGCTTTTCAACGCATCGAGCCAGCCAGCGCCGTCCCGATAGGCGCTGATATGGGCCAGCACCCCGAGGATGGGCGGCGATGAGAGGCCATGGGCCGCCTTGAGCCGTTGCAGATAGGCGGCGCGCGCCGCTGCGTTGGCGATAAAGGCGTAGGCGCCGCCAAGGGCGGGAATATTGAAGGATTTGGAGCCCGAGCTAACCAGCGCCCAGCCATCGTCCGGCGCCACCTCGCTCCACGGCAGATAGCGGGCAAAGCTCACATCCATATGGATGTCGTCCGAGATGACCTTGACCCCGTGGCGCTGGCAAATGGCGGCCATCCGGACGAGTTCATCCCGCGTCCAGACCCGGCCGGTGGGGTTGTGGGGGCTGCAGAGCAGCAAAATCCGGCAATCGGGGCGGGCTGCTTGCTGCTCGAAGCCGGCCCAGTCGATCTGGTAACTGCCCTGCTCTTTTTTAAGCGGGCAAGGCAGCAGCACCCGGTCGTTGGCAGCCAGCATATTGCCGAAGGCGTCGTAGGCGGGGGTATGCACCAGCACCCCTTCGCCCGGCGCCGACCAGAGGCTCACCAGCTGGGCGATGATGTAGATGACCGAAGGGCCGTAGACCAGCGTCTCGGGGCCGAGGCTCGCCCCGTAGCGGTGGGCAAACCAGTTGCTTACCGCTCCCTTGAAGTCGTCATGATTCCAGCGGCTGTAGCCAAAGACCCCGTGCTCAAGGCGGGTTGCCAACGTCTGGCGAATGCAGGGGGCGGTCTCGAAATCCATGTCGGAGATGGTAAAGGGGAGCAGGTCGGCATGGCCAAAACGGTCGGCCACATAGTCCCACTGGGTGCAGTAGGTGCCGTGGCGGTCGACCACATGGTCGAAGTCATAAATATCGTGCATGAAGTTTCTCCCTCCATAAACAGGAGACATATTGGGAGAGGCAAACAAGGGGGGCTTGCGCCCCCCGTTCGGATTTTATTGGCCGGTTCAGGCCCCCATCAGACTCTGCAGCTGGTTTTTCACCAGATGCACCTGCGGGCCGATCACCACCTGCAGGTTGTGCTCATCGAGCTTGATCACCCCGATGGCGCCGTTTGCCTTCAATACCTTGTCATCGACCCGGCTCATGTCCTGCACCGACATCCGCAGGCGGGTGATGCAGTTATCGAGCGCCAGGATGTTATCGGCGCCGCCCAGGGCGTTAAGGATGATTTCACCGTTGTAACCGCTGTTGCCGGCCTTCTTGCCTGCGGGCTGGGCAGCCTCGCTGGTCTCGATTTCACGACCGGGGGTTTTCAGGTTAAAGCGCACAATGGCGAAGCGGAACACGCTGTAGTAGATGGCAAACCAGATGGCCGCCGCGACCGGCACCAGATACCACTTGGTGGCGGTGCCCTGCAGCACGCCGAACACCAGAAAATCGATCAGGTTGCCGTCGGTGTTGCCGATGGTGACGCCGAGCAGCCCCATGGTCATAAAGCCCAGACCCGTCAGGATGGCGTGAATAACGTAGAGCACCGGCGCCACGAACAGGAACAGGAACTCCAGCGGCTCTGTGATGCCGCCGATGACGCAGGCCACCACGCCGGAAACCAGCAGCGCCTTGATCTTGCCGCGATTTTCCGGGCGGGCGCAGTGATACATGGCGAGCGCCGCGCCCGGCAGGCCGCCGAGGAAGGCAGGCATCTTGCCCTGAGAGAGGAAGGAGGTGGCAGAGACCGAGAAGCCGGTGGTGTCGGCGCAGGAGAGCTCGGCGTAGAAGATATTGAGGGCGCCGCTCACCTCGTGACCGCATACCAGCTGGGTGCCGCCCGCTTCGGTAAAGCGGATCAGCGCCACCAGAATGTGGTGCAGACCGAGTGGCAGCAGCAGACGCTCACCGGTACCGAACAGGAAGGGGCCGAAGGGACCGGCGTGGGAGATGAGCGCCCCGATACCATTGATGCCGGCAGCAAACCAGGGCCAGACGAACGGCACGACCAGACCGACCACACCCAGCACCAGCGCGGTGATGATGGGCACGAAGCGGGCACCACCGAAGAAGGCGAGCGCATCGGGCATCTTGTAGGTGTAGAAACGGGCGTGGAGCCTCGCGACGATCACCCCGACGATGATGGCCCCCAGAATCCCGGTGTCGATGGAGCTGATGCCGAGGATCGATTTCACCCCGTAGGCCTTCTCCGCCGCCGCGTCACCGATGACGTTGGCCACGGTCAGGTAGAAGTTGATGGAGAGGTTGAGCGCCGCATAGCCGACGAAACCGGCAAAGGCCGCGACCCCCTTCTCTTCTCGCGCCAGCCCCAGCGGAATGGCCACTGCAAACATCACCGGCAGATAGATAAAGGCCACCAGCCCCACCTTGGTCATCCAGAGGAACAGCAGTTGCAGCACGGTATTGTCGAGGAAGGGCATGCTCTGCTTGACCGCATCGCTGGTGAGCGAGCTGCCGACACCGAGCAGGATGCCCGAGAAGGCCAGCAGGGCGACCGGCAACATAAAGGTCTTGCCGAGGCTCTGCAGGAACTCCCAGATGGTGGATTTGGCTTGAGGCTTGGCCATGAAACGGCTCCTTGTGAATAAACAGCAATATCTGCGGCTGCCCTCCCCCGCTCGAGGCAATCTCGAAGCAATCTCGAAGCAATCTCGAAGTAAAGGCGCGGGTCAGCATCAGGTTTTGCTGGATGATAAATCGTTTTATCAAACTACAAGTGCCGACAGGATCACAGAATAAGGGGGCTGGCTGGCAGCAGGATCCAAATTTGTGAGCCGGATCGGCCAGATGGTGATGTAACGTTTCACTTGGCAACCCAAGCAGGTATGCTGGAGCCTCGCTTTCAACTGTCCGTCGTCCGTTCGCCCTATGTCGCCCAAATCCCTCTCTGCCAAAGCCACCAAGATCACCGATGTCGCCCAGCGGGCGGGAGTGTCGGTCACCACCGTCTCCATGGTGCTCAACGGCAAGGGGCGCATCTCCCCGGCCACCGCAGAGCGGGTGCAACAGGCGATAAAAGAGCTCGACTACGTGCCCAACAGCGCCGCCGCCAACCTGCGCAGCCAGCAATCCAATCTGGTGGGGCTGATCCTGCGCGACATCACTGACCCCTTCTATACCGAGGTGACCGCCGGGGTGAGCGAGGTGCTGGAGCAGCAGGGCTACCTGCTGTTTCTAACCCAGTGCGGCCACAGCCCGGAGCGGTTGCAGCAGAGCATCCACTCCCTGTCACGCCAAGGGGTGGCGGGCATCATCTTCAATCCGGTGCGCGGCGCGGCGGCCAAAACCCTGGAGACCCTGCTCGATTCAGAGCTGCCGGTGGTGTGCGCCGCCCGCTCCTACTATCGCGATGACGTGGACTTTATCGGCCCCGACAACACCCACGCCGCCAAGCAGGCCACCACCTACCTGATCGAGCAGGGCCACCGCCATATCGCCTATGTCGGCGGGCGGGCCGACTCCCTCACCCGCGCCGAGCGCATCGGCGGCTACTGTGCCAGCCTGCTGCAATATGGCCTCCCCTTCAAACCGGAGTGGGTACTGGAGTGCGAGCGCACCCAGCGCAGCGCCGCCGACACCATCGCCCAGCTGCTGCACCAGCACCCCAAGGTGACTGCCGTACTCTGCCACTACCCCGAGGTGGCGCTCGGTGCCATCTATGGCGTCGAGGCGAGCGGCCGCACCGTGGGCAAGGACAACTACATCGGCCAGCAGGTGGCCCTGCTCGGTTTTGACGACGTGGCGGAGGCCGAACTCACCTCCCCCGCCCTCACCTTTGTCAGCTCACCGGCCCGCGAAATCGGCCGTCAGGCGGCAAGGCGACTGCTGACCCGGATGCAGCAACCCGAGCTCGCCCCCAACCGCCATATCATCACCCCCAATCTGCAGAAGCGGGAGTCGGCCTGAACTGGCTGGGCACCCGAGCTC
>NZ_JBHFMW010000023.1:175741-286544 GCF_041929505.1 Aeromonas sp. MdU4
TCGCCCCACCCGCCATATCAGTACCGCTCACCAGCAAACCGCAGAAGAGGGCATCAGCCTGAACTGGCTGGGCAAGCCTGCAGCAGCGCAAAACGTGAGCCTGCTCACTGCGCTGGCAAGGAGAGATTGAGAGCCAAGTGGAGAGGAATATGATGGGCGTCTCCCTCTCTTCACGAGCCCCTTTATGAGTAGTCAGCACGATCAGAACCCACCAACTGAAATCCATCGCTGTGACAAATGCAGGGAGCGCACCCGCCATATCGTGGTATTGGTGCCACGGGATCACAGTCAGGATGTGATGCCTAAAGACCCGCGCAAAGCCTTCTGGCAAGCCTTTCGCTCCAGCAGCCTGACCAATGCTGTCTTCGGCCAGACCCTCGCCTATCAGGCCACCCATGTAAAACATCTTATTTGCGAACGCTGCGGGGAGAAGTTTCTGGAGTATTGAAAACCGGACTGCAACGTGCAGCCGAAGCCACCTCTGCCGCAAGAGGTGGCATGCTCCACTTTGGAATTAGATCTACCTCACCCATTTGTTGATCCCCGCCTGATTTTTATCCGCATTCTGTTCTGCCAACCCCAGCAATCGGTTAAAGTGCTCCACTTGGCTACCAAGCCTTCAACGGAGTCATATCTATGGATCTGCTCTGTGTTACCCATACCGCTCATTCACAGGTAAAAAGCAGCAAGCTGGGAGCTGAAACTCAGGGGCGGTAGCCTTGTCTGACAAAAACAGGGAACTGAATATTAGCCTGTACAGATCATTATCTATCAGCCCAAGGATGAACTATTGTGAACCAAATAACTGAACAACAGATAGAAAAAATCATTAAAAAACATGTCGGATTTACATTATTTTTAGCCGTCGCGCCAATCATATTTCTTCTATTAATTGGTCTCTTTGAACCAGAAATTTATCGCACAGCTCCTTTTATACTTCCCTTAACCATCTTGGCCGCGGTTATCTATTTTATTAAAAATGTGCTCATCGACCTCCATGCCAATAAAGCGTCTTGATTTTTTAAAACTGTATGATTTTATTACGACAAGCAATATTCCTCTTTCTACCCATGCCCCCATAAGTCCGCTCCATGAGTGCTATTACACAATGGCAACTGCTATCACTCAAAAATAAACCATACAACTCTTCAATTGTTATTCATGGTGAATGGGGGGAACTATACATTTCATTTATCTTCCACTAATCAGCACGTAAGGAAAAACATGAAGTACAAAGCAATCATTTTCGATTTTAATGGCACCCTGCTTTGGGATACCCCGCTGCACAATCAAGCTTGGGATTCATTCCTGGAAAAGCATGGATTCAACCTGACTGATGAAGAGAAGAACGAGGTCATCCATGGCAAACAAAACCAGCAAATATTCAAAGATCTCTTCCGTAAAGATCTTCCCCCAGCCGAAATAGAAAAATACACGCTAGAAAAAGAGCTGATTTATCAAGACCTGTGTTTAGCCAAACAGCTTGCGCTCGGGCCGGGAGTCGTCGAACTGCTTGACCATTTGCAAGAACATAAGGTCCCCTTCACTATTGCAACATCATCCGGCATTGAGAATGTCAGTTTCTTCTTCGAACACTATGACCTGGCTCGCTGGTTTTCATTAGAGAGCATTATCTACAATAACGGCAAAATTGCGAGTAAGCCAAGCCCGGAAATATTCGAAATAGCGATGAAGAAACTTGGTTGCGCTCCACATGAAGTGATTGTTTTTGAAGACTCGCAAACTGGCATACTTGCAGCTGAAGCCGCCCACGCTGGCAAAATCATTATTGTTAACTCAATTGATGAAGATTATACCCATTACAGTCATGAGATTATTACTCATCTCGAACAGTTTGATCTAAATTTGGTATTGCAGGAATAGTAAGCAGATAAAACTCTGCGGGAAAGTCTAGCCGACTCACCTTCTCTTGTTCATATTCCATGAAATATTTTTCCATCACAACGGTGCCCGTCGATGTAAAAAAATGGATGGCGGATTTTTCTATATATAATTTACATCGATCTTGAGGTAAACCAAATGCAAAAACTTCTTTTGCTGATTGATATACAGGAAGATTTTTTCCGCGCAGGCAGACTTTTCGAGAAAAGGGCACAATTTACCACTGCCATCAATGAGTTGCTTACTCTATTTAGAGAGGAGAACCATAACATTATATGGGTTCGGCAGGTTTTCAAAGAGGACTTGTCAGATAGCTACCTTGCATTACGCCACGCCAAGCAACAATGGACGATTGAAGGCACTGCAGGCTGTGAACTGCTTGCCGAATTAACTCGCCTTCCCGATGAGCCAGAAATAATAAAGAAAAGGTATAGTGCCTTCTTCCAGACCGAACTTGACGTATTACTCCAAGAGATCTCACCCAGTGAGATTGTGATCGCAGGCGTCAACACCCATGCCTGTGTAAGAGTTACTGCAATCGATGCCTATCAGCGGGATTACAAATTGATCCTGGCGCAAGAGTGTATCGATTCATATGATAAAGGGTGTCATGAAGAGTCATTTAACTATATGGTTAACAGCGGAATTGGCATTCCTCTTTCCAATCGGCAGATCCAGCACCACATAAACAATGCTGTTTATGCATGATGAACGATTATGTTCCAAACACCGGTTTAATCTTTAACCGCCAACAGGTAATCGCTTATGCTAAAAAACGCTTTTGACTACAAAGAATGGTCAGATAAGCGGTTATTAACTGCATTATCTGATATACCTGCAGCACGTTCACAAGAGGTCATACATTTTGCTCAACAACAATTGAACCACATGGTTATTGTTGAAGAGATATTTCGTGCCCATCTACAGGACTTACCCTCCCCGCATCAGAGCACAAATACGCTCAAGCCCCCCTCGCTACCAGAGCTCGCTGTACGATTAGCGAGATCAAATCGATGGTTTCAAGAGTTTATTTTTGATATTTCAGATGAGCATCTGCAAAAAACAGTTCTGTTTGACTTTACCGATGGCCAGCCTGGTTGCATGTCAACAATGGAAATACTATTTCATATTATCAATCATGGCACATATCATCGTAGTGCCATAGCACATCAAATTCAGCATACCGGTTATATCAGACCAGCAGACACCTTCTCTATGTACATTCATCAGGTAGAACCAAATAGAAGAGCACGATAGGTTACCAATCTATATTGGTAATCGGCAGCATGTAGAATAACGAAGCGTATTTTGACATTCGTAAAATTATCGCTACCCTCCAGCCACCACACTTTCTGTCACCAAACAAGCGGTGCGATTAACAAGGACGTTATGTTCAAGCTTGAAACCACACATCTTATACTGCGCGATATGCAGCCAACTGATGAGGCGGCATTTGTCGCCATCTCGCAACAGAGCAAGTATCAGCGGTTTTACAGTGAGACGGATTGCGCCCCGGATAAATATCGGCAGCTCACCAAGCTGTTTATCGAGCAGGCGAGCGAACACCCGCGTACTGCCTATCAATTGGCCATCGAGTACAAGGCAACCGGGAAATTTATTGGCACGGTCTGCCTGCGTCTTGAAGCGAATAATCAGGCATCAATGGGCTGCGGCATGTCCCGGGAGTATCAGGGTCATGGACTTATACATGAAGCAGCGCACGCCTTGCTGGATTTTGGTTTCCGGACCTTGGCGGTACACCGGATCTATGCAGAAACCATCAGCCAAAATCGCGCTGCGATACGGTTATGCAAAACGTTGGGCATGAGGCAAGAGGGATATTTTCGCGAACACCGTTTCTTCAAAGATCAGTGGTGGGATACCGTGGTGTTGGCCATCCTCCAGCGCGAGTGGCAACAAAGTTCGTCACCAGCCAATCAGGCATATAAAGAGCGCTCATAGATGCAACGCATTCTGATTATTGGCAACTCCGGCTCGGGCAAGAGCTGGTTGGCGGCTCGATTGGCTGAGCAGTTAACGATCCGCGAGGTCAATCTCGATACCATCGTCTGGCAGCCCGGCGGCTTTAATCAAAAACGGTCACAAGATGAGATCGACCTCGCCATTAAAGCGCTTGCCCAAGAACCATCCTGGGTGGTTGAAGGGGTATTTGGCGCCCTGGCCGAGCAGTTGCTTGCTGCCGCCGACCTCCTGCTATTTCTCGATCTCGACTGGTCGGTCTGCCGGGATTCACTGCTATCACGCGGTTCGCAAAGTGCCATACAGCGCGATGCCATCGCCGCGGAAGAGAATTTTCAACAGTTGCTGGTGTGGGCATCGGAATATGAACTGCGAGCCAGCAAAAGCTCCCGCCAATTCCATCGCGAGCTGTTTGAACGATACCAAAGCGACAAACACCATTTCACCACCCGCCAAGAGGTAAACAACTATCTCACGCAACTGACCACTCATAGCTAACGGGGTAGAGGATGACGCAACAGGAGCTGGCAAAAATGGGGAGCGCTTCGGTCAATATTCAGCTGCTGGATGGCACTCCCTGCATCAGGAAAAGCGGCGCATCGCCGGTCGAACGTAATTTTTACCAACGTGCGGCACCCTGCTTGCCCGGGATCAACACCCCGGCCCTGCTCAAGGTCGAGGGGGAGACCCTGTTCCTTGAGCAGATCCCTCATCCGGTCACCCTCGCGCAACTGCACCACAACGAGCAGACCTTTGCTCAGCTGGCCAGCCTGCACAACGCCAACTATCAGCCCGACTTTGCGCTGAAGGCTCACGGCTGGTCGCAGGCCGATACCGAGGCGGCGCTCGCCATGCTCCGCCTGCCGGAAGCGGCCAACGAGAAGATCCGCCATCTCCAGCAGCTTGGCCACGAACTATTCGAGGGGCCGTGCCTGATCTCGGGGGATAGCAATGCGGGCAACTGGGGCACCCGCGACAATGGCGAGCTGGTGTTGTTTGACTGGGAACGATTTGGTTATGGCAGCCCGGCCATCGACCTGGCCCCGCTGGTGCCGCGGATGGGTTCACTGGCGGAGTATGAAGCCATCATTGAGCGCTATCTGCGCCACAGCTCGCTCATCGCTGGCGACCGCTTGCTTCGCCATCTGGTGATGGCCAAATGCTGGCTGATTATCGAGGTTGCCAACCTGCTGATCAGAAGAGGAAAACCGCAGGCACAGACCTACCTGAACTGGTATCGGCAGCAGGTGCCTCACTGGCTGGAATCGGTTGGGCATCTCTGGTAGTCACAGACCCTGCACAGCGCGCCATGCGATGTGCCTGTATTGATGACGTTCTGCATTGCACCTGGCGCGGTTTGCCTTGGGCGCCAGCCTTCGTCCGTCAGCCAGCGCCTTGCTCTGCCGAACGGGCCAACCCCGGCGCACCAAGCGCATAAAAATCCTAATCCATTCGGCAAAACAGGGCCTTTTTGTGAGATAGATCACATCGCACGGAGCCGTTAAACCACATATAAATCCAGATAGCGATAATGATTAATTAATTAATGCTGCACACAGAAAACCTCGCCACAAGCCATATCAGCACTCACTCTTTTGTTTTTAAAGAGAAAATTGTCAGAGTTTGAAAAATGGCGAGTCCCGCTGAAAAACGGGATCTCCATCACACTGCGCTTTTATGCGCACAAAAATCCAGTTATTAGCACATTTGTCCGATAGGGAGGGGACAAGCGAACCGCGATAATAACCAAGTCATTTTTATCCAGTACGTCGATTCGTACTCACGCATAGCTTCCATCACCGGAAGCGGGGAGAGCGCAATGATCACCACCTTGATCAATGAACATCTGATCAATCTCGATTTGAAAGCGACGCGTAAGGAAGAGGTCTTCACCGAGATGGCCCGCCTGCTGGCATCGCAGGGCAAGGTCAGCGACGAGCAGGCCTTTATCAAGGATCTGTGGGCCCGTGAAGAGCTGGGTAACACCGGTTTTGAGGAGGGCGTAGCCCTGCCCCACGCCAAGAGCGCGGCGGTCTGCAACCCGGCGGTCGCCATCGGCATCAGCCGCAACGGCATCGAGTACGGCGCCGAAGATGGCGAGCCGTCCCACCTCTTTTTCATGATTGCCTCCCCCGATGGTGGCGCCAATCACCATATCGAGGTGCTGGCAGAACTCTCCGGCAAGCTGATCGAAGAGGGCTTTATCGCCAAGCTGATGGCAGCCAAGAGCCCGGCCGATGCGCTGGCGCTGCTGCTGGCCAAAAAGGAAGAGCAGATCACTGCCCCGACCACCAGCAAGGGTTTCATCATCGGTGTCACCGGTTGCCCGGCCGGTATCGCCCACACCTATCTGGCGGCCGAGTCGCTGGAGCGCGCAGCCAAAGAGCTGGGTTACGAGGTGAAGGTGGAGACCAACGGCTCCATCGGCGTCAAGAACAGCCCGACTGCAGACGAGATTGCCCGCGCCAGCGCCATCGTGGTTGCCTGTGACAAGCAGGTAGACATGGCCCGCTTCGCTGGCAAGCCGCTGGTCAAAACCGGCGTCAAGGCCCCCATCAAAGATGGCAAGGGTCTGATCGAGCAAGCACTGAAAGCCCCGGCCTATGTGGCTGGCAAAGAAGATAAAAAGGGTGAAGAGACGATCGCCAGTGGCCGCTCCGAACTCTATCGCTACCTGATGAACGGTGTCTCTCACATGCTGCCGTTCGTCATCACCGGCGGTCTGCTGATTGCGCTGGCGCTGGCCATCGGTGGTCACCCGACCCCGAGCGGCATGCAGATCCCGGAAGGGAGCCTGTGGAACCAGATCCTCAACGTGGGTGTGGTCTCCTTTACCCTGATGATCCCGATCCTGGCCGGTTATATCGCCTACGCCATCGGTGATCGTCCGGCGCTGGCCCCGGGCTTGATCGGCGGCTGGATCGCCAACAACGGCAGCTTCTACGGTGCCGAGGCCGGTACCGGCTTTATCGGTGCCATCATTGCGGGCCTGCTGGTCGGTTATCTGGTGCGCTGGATTGCCACCCGCAACTACCACAAGATGGTGCAACCGCTGGTGCCGATCCTGATCGCACCGATCGTTGCTTCCCTGTTTATCGCTGCGGTCTTCATCTTCATCATCGGCGCCCCGATTGCCGACATGATGACCAGCCTCAATGCCATGCTGGTCTCCATGAGCGGTGGCAGTCTGGTGCTGCTGGGTATCGTGCTGGGGGGTATGGCTGGCTTTGATATGGGTGGCCCGGTCAACAAGGTGGCCTTCCTGTTCTCGGTGGGCATGATCGCCTCCGGTCAGACCCAGTTTATGGGTGCCATGGCCTGCGCCATCCCGGCTGCACCGCTCGGCATGTCGCTGGCAACCGTCATCGGTCGCAAAATGGGCATCTTCGATGAGTCTGAAATCGAAGCGGGCAAAGCCGCCGGTGCCATGGGTCTGGTGGGTATCTCCGAAGGTGCGATTCCGTTCGCCGCTCGTGATCCGCTGGCCGTCATCCCGGCCAACATTCTGGGCAGCATGACCGCCGCGGTAATGGCCTTCCTGTTCGGCATCACCAACAGCGTTGCCCACGGTGGCCCCATCGTGGCCCTGCTGGGTGCAATCAACAAGCCGCTGCTGGCACTGCTCTGCATGGTCTGTGGTGCTATCGTCACCGGCGTGGCTGCGGTTGCGCTGAAAAAAATGCGCATCAAAAAAGCTGCCAATGAGGAAGTGACTCTGGCCAAAGCTGCCTGAGCAGACTCTCGCCACCATCAGCCGCAACCATAAGGTTCGGCACACGCCAAGAGGCCACCGCAGGGTGGCCTCTTTGTTTTTGTCAGCGTGACCAACGTTTTTACCATCGCGCTCAACGCTCGCCCTCCGGCCAGCATGCTCTGCCTCTCACCTGCCAGTGCCCCCCCGGCCCCGCTTGTATCGCACCCAGCCCCCGGATAATCCGACTGCCACTGGCTGAAATGGCAGCAATCCGGTGTCAGCGGTGTGATGCTTCTCACGCTTTCCCCGCGAAAGCGCCAAAACTAGGAAAATTTCCTAACTCCACTAGGGATGGCTCTCAAGCCATTTATTGCCCCCCTGATTAGAGTCAACCCACCTGATGTCGTGACCCGCACCACGACGGGCATTGCGCCCCGTCATCCCGTGCCGGGCCCGGGTTGATATGGATGGAGAGTCGAGCGCAGCAACGGCTGGCAGCCCCTGACTTTCCGTTCCCCTTACGTGGCGTGACCTCTAACAACCTATCTACCAATGAGGGGCGCGGCGGCAATACCGTCTATCTCGCAGAGGATGAACGAAGATGTTGAAATTTCTCCAACAGGTCCGGGTCCCGACCCTGGACCTGCCGGTCGAAGCCCGGCGCAAGCTCTGGTTCAAGCCGTTTATGCAATCTTATCTGGTTGTATTTATTGGCTATTTGACCATGTACCTGATCCGCAAGAACTTCAACATTGCGCAAAATGACATGATCCAGGAGTACGGTCTCTCCATGACCGAGCTTGGCATGATCGGCCTTGGCTTCTCCATCACCTACGGGGTGGGCAAGACCATCGTCTCCTACTACGCCGATGGCAAGAATACCAAGCAGTTCCTGCCGCTGATGCTGATCCTCTCCGCGCTCTGCATGCTGGGCTTCAGTGCCAGCATGGGCGGCACCGGTTTTAGCCTCTATTTCATGATCTTCTTCTACGCAGCCAGCGGTTTCTTCCAGAGCTGTGGCGGCTCGTGCAGTTACTCCACCATTACCAAGTGGACCCCTCGCAACAAGCGCGGCACCTATCTCGGCATGTGGAACCTCTCCCACAACGTGGGCGGGGCCGGTGCGGCCGGTGTGGCGCTGTTCGGTGCCAACTACCTGTTTGATGGCAACGTGCTAGGCATGTTTATCTTCCCCTCCATCATCGCGCTGATCGTCGGCTTTATCGGCCTGCGTTTTGGTAGCGATTCACCGGAAGCCTATGGTCTGGGCAAGGTGGAGGAGCTGTTTGACGAAGTGGCGAGCGAAGAGGATATCGCCACCGAGGAGCAGAAGCTGACCAAGGGTCAGATCTTCGTGAAGTATGTGCTGCTGAACAAGGTGATCTGGCTGCTCTGCTTTGCCAACATCTTCCTCTACGTGGTGCGCATCGGTATCGACCAGTGGTCCACCGTCTACGCTCACCAGGTGCTGGGCTTCTCCAAAGAGATCGCCATTCAGGGCTTCACCTTCTTTGAAGTGGGCGCACTGGTCGGCACCCTGATGTGGGGTTACCTCTCCGATCTGGCCAACGGCCGTCGTGGTCTGGTGGCGTGTGTCGCCCTAGCACTGATCATCGCCACCCTGGGTCTCTACCAGCATGCGACTACCCAGTTCATGTTCCTGGGTTCCCTGTTCACCCTGGGCTTCCTGGTGTTTGGTCCGCAACTGCTGATCGGCGTTGCCGCCGTGGGCTTCGTCCCCAAGCAGGGCATCAGCGTGGCCGATGGCGTCAAGGGCACCTTCGCCTACCTCATCGGTGACAGCTTCGCCAAACTGGGTCTGGGCATGATCGCCGATGGCACCCCCATCTTCGGCCTGACCGGCTGGACCGGCTCCTTCGCCGCCCTCGACATCGCCGCAGCCGCCTGTCTGGTGCTGATGGGCTGTGTGGCCATTGCCGAAGAGCGCAAGATCCGCCGCATCAAGCGTGAGCTGCGCACCGCCGAGCTGGCTGCCCAGACCGCCTGATCCCCTGCGACACTTCGCTGATTGTTCAGGGCCACCCACACGGGTGGCCCTTGTTGTTTAAAGAAATTAAATACCCAACTGGCTCGTATTGGCCATTTTTGCCGCTCAAGGGGCAGGCATATCCCCATCAAGATCCCACTTTTTGCATGGACTTTTGGTAAAAGCCCCCCGCTGACGCTATCTTGTTGCTCCCCCCTGTCACCATCATAGAGAGCAGATGAAGATCGTTGCCGTCACCGCTTGCCCGACTGGTATCGCCCATACCTATATGGCTGCCGATGCCCTGCAAAAAGCCGCCACCGCACTGGGGCTCAAGATCAAAGTCGAAACTCAGGGCGCCATGGGCATGGAGAACATGCTGACCGCCCGCGATATCGCCGGTGCCGATCTGGTGCTGATCGCCTCCGACATCGAGGTGGAACAGAAAGAGCGTTTCCTCGGTTGCCCCATCCATCAGGTGACCCTGGAAACCGTGCTGCTGGATGCCGCCGCCGTGCTCAAGGCGCTGCCGATCGCAGTCTGATGCCAACCTGCGAGATCACCTTCTACTGCCAGCAGGGGTTGAGCATCACCCAGGCCAAGCAGTTGAACCGGCTGGCGGGGATGTTCAATTCGACCATTTGCTGCGCCAACCTCACCCGGCGCCAGACCATCAGTGCCAGCAACCAGCTATCCCTGCTCACCCTCGCGACCCAACCCGGCGATCTCTGCCAATTGCAGATCAAAGGGGACGATGCCGAGCTGGCCCATATGGCCTTTACCTGCTGGTGTGGCGAACTCGGCCAACCGCTGGTACGCCCAATGACCGCCGCCATGGCCGAATTGCGACTGGCAAATAGCCTGCCCAACTACCACTTCGCCCTGCGCCAGATCGCCCACAGCCCCGCCTCGTTGAGCAAGGCCGACGCGCTCGAACATTTGCTCGATCTGCTGCCCGCCGAACTGGTTACCGACCGAGCCACGTTAAGCGCAGCGGTCGAGCGGCGCGAACAGATCTCCGCCACCATTATCCGCCCCGGTCTTGCCATGCCCCATGTGTTGAGCGAGGGGATCAGCCAGCCCGCCCTGACCCTGCTCAGTTGCCAGCAGCCTATCGAATGGGGTTCACTCATCGGCCCGGTGCAGACCATCATTTTGCTGGCGGTGCCGCTCGGCAGCGGACGCGACACCTTGCGCCCCCTCACCCGACTGGCGCAGGCGATGCTCGACGATGTGGTCAGTCACGCCCTGTTGCAAGCGGGCTCTGCACCGGCCCGGCAAGCCATCGTGATAGAGAGCCTGCTGAGCTAGGCGAATCAGCTCCGGGCGCTTATTGTTGTGACACCACAGCCATTCATCCTGCCCTCAGCACCCTGTGGTACACTCGCTGCCATTGTCTGTCTGATGTGTGTATCCGATGAAATCTGCCCGTTCCCGTCTCTCCCTCGCCAACCGGCCACCCCGTGATGGCGCCACCCGCACCACCACGACGCGCCCGGTCACGCTCCGCAAACCGGAGCTGGCGCCCGCGGATCGCAAGCTGCTGCTGTTGAACAAGCCCTATATGGTGCTGTGCCAGTTCACCGACGAGGCGGGCCGCGAAACCCTCAAGGATTACATCACCGAGCCCGGCATCTATGCCGCAGGGCGGCTTGACCGCGACAGCGAGGGATTGTTGCTGCTCACCAACGACGGCAAGCTGCAGGCGCGCCTTACCCAACCCGGGGAGAAGACCCCCAAGACCTACTGGGTGCAGGTGGAAGGTATTCCGAGCGAGGAGAAACTGGCCGCCCTGCGCGCCGGAGTGGAGCTCAATGACGGCATGACCCTGCCCGCCGGGGCGCGCATTATGGATGAACCTGCGGTGTGGCCGCGCAATCCGCCCATTCGCGAGCGCAAGGAGATCCCCACCAGCTGGCTGGAGATCAAAATCATCGAGGGGCGCAACCGGCAGGTGCGGCGGATGACCGCCCATATCGGCCACCCCACCCTGCGCCTTATTCGCTATGCCATCGGTGACTGGACGTTAGATGGTCTGGCACCCGGCGAGAGCCGCGCCCTGCCCGCTCCCGAGCTGGCGCCAGCCACTCGCCAACACAAGCCGTCATCCTCGCGCTCAGGTAACAACACCGCCAAACCGGCAGGGGATGCACCACGGCGGGCCAGCCAGCCGAAACGGGACGAGCGTCCCCGCAGCACTCACTCAACGGCGAGCGCAACCCCAAGCCCGACCGGCGGCAAACCCCGCAGCAGCGGGCGCAGTACCGCACGCCGACCCGCCCGCGCGGGCAATCCCAATAGCAGCGACAAGGAGTCATGATGAGCAATCAGGCAGAGCAATCGACCACCAGCCATGCCCGCATGGAGGCGCGCCTGACGGTCGCCGCCGTGGTGCAGTGGCAGGGCCGCTTTCTGGTGGTGGAAGAGGAGATAAAAGGCCAGCGCCGTTTCAACCAGCCCGCCGGCCATGTCGAGCCGGGAGAAAACCTGCTTGAAGCGGCCTGTCGCGAACTGAAAGAGGAGACGGGGCTAACCGCCACACCGACCGCCTGGCTCGGCACCTATCTCTATAAACCGGCCGACAGCGAGGCCACTTATGTGCGCACCGCATTGATCTTCGACCTTGAAAAAGCGCCCGGTCAGCACCATCCAGAGGATCCTGACGGTGATGTGCTCGCTTGCCACTGGCTCACCCTGGAGGAGATCGCCGAGTGCAAACCGGCCCTGCGCAGCCCCTTGGTATGGCAGTGCATTCAGGACTATCTGGCGGGAACCCGACTGCCGCTGTCGGCGCTCAAGGCCTTTATTTGAGCACCTGTCCACGATCTTGCTACGAGACCGTGAACAGACCATTTGAGATCGTTTGGCACCCTTTTTTCATCATGGTGCCGACGAACAGAAAAACGATTTCCTGCCGCAAGGTTCCTGATGGGAACCCAGGCATGGAGATGTGACCGGGGGCGCAAAACTCTGGTAGAATACGCCCCGTTTAAACGAACTGGTAACTTCGACTAATGACAGACAACAGCCAAATCAAGGTGATCGTCGGCATGTCCGGCGGCGTGGATTCTTCCGTTTCGGCCTACCTGCTCCAGCAGCAGGGCTATCAGGTCGAAGGCTTGTTCATGAAGAACTGGGAAGAAGACGACACGGACGAGTACTGCTCTGCCGCCCAGGATTTGGCTGATGCCAAGGCCGTCTGCGACAAGCTGGGGATGAAACTCCACACCATCAACTTCGCGGCCGAGTACTGGGACAACGTGTTCGAGCACTTCCTCGAAGAGTACAAGGCTGGCCGCACGCCGAACCCCGATATCCTGTGCAACAAGGAGATCAAGTTCAAGGCGTTCCTCGAATTTGCCGCCGAAGAGCTGGGTGCCACCTATATCGCCACCGGCCACTATGTGCGCCGTGACGACAGCACCGGCCGCCCGCGCCTGCTGCGCGGTCTCGATACCAACAAGGATCAGAGCTACTTCCTCTATACCCTGAGCGAAAAGCAGGTGGGTCAAAGCCTGTTCCCGGTTGGCGATCTGGAGAAGCCGGAAGTGCGCCGCATCGCCGAGCAGCTCGATCTGATTACCGCCAAGAAAAAAGACTCCACCGGTATCTGCTTTATCGGCGAGCGCAAATTCAAGGACTTCCTGGCCAAGTTCCTGCCCGCCCAGCCCGGCAACATCGAGACCGTCGATGGCAAGGTGATCGGCGAGCATCAGGGTCTGATGTATCACACCCTGGGCCAGCGCAAGGGGCTTGGCATCGGTGGGCGCAAAGATGCCACCGAAGAGGCATGGTATGTGGTCGACAAAGAGGTCGAACGCAACGTGCTGGTGGTGGCGCAGGGCGAACATCCCCGCCTCTACTCCGATGGTTTGATTGCAAGCCAGCTGCACTGGGTGGATCGCACCCCGATCCGCGAGCCGCGCCGCTGCACCGTCAAGACCCGCTATCGCCAGCAGGATATCCCCTGCCTGATCCAGCCCATCGACGACGAGACCATTCGGGTCATCTTCGACGAGAAACAGGCTGCGGTAACCCCGGGCCAGTCCGCCGTCTTCTACGACGGGGAAGTGTGTCTGGGCGGCGGCATCATCGAACAGCGTTTCAGCCATCCGGTTTGAGCCAATAGCAAAAGGCAGCATACGTGAGTGATAACTTCCAGGGCCGGATCATGGCCAGCTGCAGTATCAGCCAGCCAATGAACAAGAGAAGGCCGTGAACATATGAGCGATAAATTCCAAGATAGAACCATGGCCTTTGCCGGCATCTGCCAGGCGGCGTATCTGGTCCAGAAGGTGGCCCGCGACGGCAACTGTGACGAGGCCGCCCTGCGCGAGAGCCTCTCCAGCATTCTGGTGACCAACCCGAGCCAGCCGCTCGAGGTGTTCAACAACACCCATCTGGCCATTCGCGACGGCTACCGCGCGCTGGTCGAGCAGCTGGGTGCTGACGGCAGCCAGAAGAATGCCGAGCTGACCCGTTACGTGGTGAGCCTGATTGCGCTGGAGCGCAAGCTGGCCAAGCGCAAGGATATTCTCAACATGCTGGGTGAGCGGATCAGCCAGATTGGTCGCCAGCAACAGCACTTCGATCTGCTCGACGAGCAGATCCTGGCCAACATGGCGAGCATCTACAGCGACCTTATCAGCCCGATCGGCCCCAGAATCCAGGTGGCGGGCACCCCGCTGTTCCTGCAACAGCCGCTGGTGCAGCACAAGGTGCGCGCCCTGCTGCTGGCGGGCATCCGCGCCGTGGTGCTGTGGCGCCAGCTCGGTGGCAGCCGCACCCAGATCATCTTCGCCCGCAAGAAGATGGTGGAACTGGCCAAACGTTACTAATCATCGGCTCGTGCGCGGGCCTGCGAGGTCGACATCAGGGTGAACAGCCACACATCCATCTTGATGACGACCCTGGCTCCAGCGCGAGTGGATACGGATCCCCCACACCAATCATCAGGAGTTCACCCCATGGAGCTGTCCGCGCTGACTGCTGTTTCCCCGATTGACGGTCGTTATGGCGACAAGGCCGATGCCCTGCGCCCTATCTTCTCCGAGTTCGGTCTGCTGCGTTTTCGCGTTGAAGTCGAAGTGCGCTGGTTGCAGAAACTGGCCAGCCACGCCGGGATCCCGGAAGTCCCTGCCCTGAGCGCAGCCGCGAGCGCCCTGCTCGACGGCATCGTCAGCAACTTCAACGAGAACGACGCCGCCCGCATCAAACAGATCGAGCGCACCACCAACCATGATGTGAAAGCGGTGGAGTACTTCCTCAAAGAGAAGGTCGAAGTGAACCCCGAGCTGGCGGCTGTCAGCGAGTTCATCCACTTCGCCTGCACCTCGGAAGACATCAACAACAACTCCCACGGTCTGATGCTGAAAACCGCCCGCGAAGAGGTCATCAAGCCTTATTGCGAGAAGCTGATCGGCGAGATCAAGCGTCTGGCCCACGAGTACCGCGACATGCCGCTGCTCTCCCGCACCCACGGTCAGCCGGCCACCCCGAGCACCATGGGCAAGGAGATGGCCAACGTCGCCTACCGTCTGGAGCGCCAGTACAAGCAGATCATGGCGGTGGAGATCCTCGGCAAGATCAACGGCGCGGTCGGCAACTACAACGCCCACCTCAGCGCCTATCCGGAAGTGGACTGGCACCAGTTCGCCGAGGAGTTCGTGACCTCTCTGGGCCTGACCTGGAACCCCTACACCACCCAGATCGAGCCGCACGACTACATCGCCGAGCTGTTCGACGCCATGGCCCGCTTCAACACCATCCTGCTCGACTTTGACCGCGACGTGTGGGGCTACATCTCGCTGGGCCACTTCAAGCAGCGCACCATCGCGGGCGAAATCGGCTCCTCCACCATGCCGCACAAGGTCAACCCCATCGACTTCGAGAACTCCGAAGGCAATCTGGGTCTGGCCAACGCCGTGTTCCAGCATCTGGCCAGCAAGCTGCCCATCTCCCGCTGGCAGCGTGATCTGACCGACTCGACCGTGCTGCGCAATCTGGGCGTTGCCATCGGCTATTCCCTTATCGCCTATCAGTCCACCCTCAAGGGTATCTCCAAACTGGAAGCCAACGCCGCCGCCATGGCCGCCGATCTGGATGCCAACTGGGAAGTGCTGGCCGAGCCGATCCAGACCGTGATGCGCCGTTACGGTATCGAGAAGCCCTACGAGAAGCTCAAGGAGCTGACCCGTGGTCGCCGTGTCGATGCCGAAGGGATGCGCACCTTTATCGACAGCCTGGAGTTGCCGGAAGCGGTCAAGGTTGAGCTGAAAAAGCTGACCCCGGCCAACTACATCGGCGACGCCCAGCGTCTGGTCGATCTGCTGAAATAAGCGGATAAGTGACACTACCGGGGCCCTGTGCATGATCTGCAACAGGGCCCCGGTTATTTTATGTGGCACCCTATACACCGTGTGCAAGAGGGCTTGCCCGAGGCTGGCAGCCGCCTCTGGCAAGACCTCTCTTGACCTTTGCCGAACCCTTTAACGAGAAGATCTATGTACGAACTCAATCTGGATATCGCTCACTTCCTTGAGCACTACTGGCAGAAGCGTCCGCTCCTTATCAAGGGCGGCTTCAAGGACTTTAAGGATCCCATCAGCCCGGACGAGCTGGCGGGTCTGGCCATGGAAGAGGTGGTAGAGTCCCGCCTCGTCACCCGTTTCGATGGCAAGTGGGATGCCGCCCACGGCCCCTTCGAATCCTACGACCATCTGGGCGAAGAGAACTGGACCATTCTGGTACAGGCTTGCAACCACTGGGCCCCCGAGGTGAACGAGCTGGCGGTGCCGTTCCAGTTCATCCCCGGCTGGCGCCTGGACGACGTGATGGTGAGCTTCTCCACCCCTCACGCGGGTGTCGGCCCCCACATCGACCACTACGATGTGTTCATCACCCAGGGCCTGGGCAAGCGCCACTGGCGCGTTGGCGATGCACTGCCGCTCAATGAGTTTGCCGCCCACGCCGCCCTGCTGCACTGCGAGCCGTTCGAGGCGATCATCGATGTCATCATGGAGCCGGGCGATATTCTCTACATTCCGCCCGGATTCCCCCACGAAGGCTACGCCATCGAGCCTTCCATGAACTTCTCGGTCGGTTTCCGCGCACCGGATGCCAAGGCGCTTATCTCCTCCTTCGCCGATCACCTGATCGACAACGAGGTACGCACCGAGCGTTACAGCGACCCGGATCTCAAACCCCGTGCCCGTCACGGCGAGATCCAGCCCCACGAGCTGCACCGTCTGCGCGAGCTGATGCAACAGGCACTCGATGACGAGACCCTGTTCAAGGAGTGGTTCGGCACCATGATCTCCGAGGCCAAGCACGATCTGGACGTCAATCCGGTCGAGCCTGACTACAGCGCCGAGGAAGTAGCCGATCTGCTGACCCAGGGCGAGCCTGCCATCAAGGTGCCGGGTCTGCGCAGCGTCTGGTTTAGCGGCGAGAGCCAGCAGTGCTACATCGACGGCGAAGCCTGGACCCTGCAGAGCGAAGATGCTGCAGCCATTTCCCTGTTGTGCGACAAGGACATCATCACTCAGGCCGATATGGTGGAGCTGGCCGATCAGGCCGGCTTCCTGCAACTGCTGACCCGACTGGTCAACCGCGGTTACTGGTTCTTCAACTGATACGACAACAAGCGTGCAGAGATAAAAAAGGAGGGATATCCCTCCTTTTTCTTTTTAATGCTGCGCCGCCTTATTTATGAAAGAGGAAGAGCACCAGCATGGTAGCGAGCAGCGCCCCAACCAGGATCAGGGTCGTGGAGGAGAAGCGCCTGTGACCATCTCCCGCTTTCCAATTTGCATATATCGTCGCCAACACATCACTGACCACCATAATCCCAGCGGTCAGGGCAATAAAGCTCGCCATGCTCAAACTTTGCCCCGGAATCGCCAAGGTCAGCCATGAAATGATCCCCCAGTGAATACAGTAAATCGGGGTAACATTCTTACTCCAACGACCCGCTATATCCTTGATAAAGCCAGGTACATAACGCACCAGACAACTCAATATAGCAAGTTCAAATATAACACCACCAGTAAAGGTAATGTTATCCGTCAAGATATGATGGTAGTAACCAGTCTCCATATTCATGCCTGTTGGAATAGAGAAAACAACATTGAAAAGGTATATCCCGATAAAAAATACGACTGCCGCAATGGCCCCCGATATCAGATAAAACTTGCTTTTATCGACACAACGAATCAGGTAATCGCCAAAGATATAACCGGCGATGGGGTAAAATGCCCATGTCAGGAACGGGAAATATGAACTTTCATTACTTCCCCAAAAAAGTCCAGCTAGAGAAGATACGGGAATAGTCTGAGTTTGCACTGGCAATAGCAAAATGTTTATCAGGGCAAACACCAACCCGCTAACTCCGATAGCAACCTTGTTAAACCGGAAGAAGTTGAAGCCAGCAAACATGATCATTGCCAACCCTGAAAATTGCAGGATATCCACGATCATCAGCTCATTGAATCCCTTGTAGAGATAGCTGATGTCTGCACTATTGAAACCCATGATTACGTTTGGGATGAATCCGCGAACAAAACTGAGCAGGTAGGCTGTGCATAACAGTGCCAGACCACGCCAAGCCATTGATGCCGGTTGATTCTTCCTTGAGTAATTGATACCGATACCAAGCAGAAACATAAACATGGGGGCAGCTGGGATGTCCCCATTAAAATCATTGATGTCAGCCAATAGAGTGTCCCATACCCCCGTATTGGCAAACACCAGTTGCACATGGATGATAATCATAAAGAGCACAGCCAAGCCTCTGGCTATATCTAGCTCAGGTTGCCTTCCACTGTTTACTTTATCCGGAGAAAACATATATCACCTGCCTTTATTTCATGGCGCTGGTTACGGCATAGCGATGCAACAATATGGCATTGCGAACACAATGCCATAACGTATCACCTCAGACTTATAAGGAAAGAAATCCGTCTTGAATGATCATTCAACCATAAATGTCATAAACATATCAAAGAACACACCAAAAAAGGCGATGCTGATACCAAATATAAAAAGATAGAGGGTGTTTCTATAATAAGTCAGGGCATCATCATTCTGACGAACGCTTAATATCCTGAACAGCACAAAGATCATACTGACCGTGCCAGAAAAAACACACATGCCTATCAAATAAGCCTGCCACTCAGAGCCAACATGTTCTGCATCACCACGTACCCATGTCGCCATATAATTGAGCAAAAAACCCAAAATAATACCATTGGTGCTCGCAGGTTGGTTATTTTATCTTCCTTCATCGATCCCCCTTAAAACTAAACCTATGTTCATTTCGCCATTCAATCACCAACTACTTTTAAATATAGATTTCCGTTGGCTACATGGCAAACAGGAGCAATACCTTACAAGGTATTACTCCATCTCCAAATTAATATTTACGGCTGCAGTTAACTGATGATGTCAGTCGTGAGCAGCATCAAGCATTTTCTCTGCCGCAGAGTAACCAGACTGTACTGCTGCTTCAAAAGTCGGGTAAATCATATAGTCGCCCGCCAATATAATTGAATCATCATCGCTATTATTCAATTTGAGCAATCTGTCGTATGCCCCCAAAGACATCACTGGATAACCATAAGGGAACCGCTCTATATCGTAACCGGTGATTTTTTTGCTTGCTGATGCAAATATTTTATCCAAATCACGATAGACATTTTTCAACAATTCATTGTCACTCATGGTCAAAATTGACCCGTCATGACTGGTCTTGGGTGCGATGTAGACCGAAATGATATTAGGCCGATCAGTTTTTTGTTTGTCGTAAAAACGTTCAACCCAGGTAGCATCATATACATCGGTAAAGAAGTAACTGTCTGGCACAGCTAAATCAAACGCCTTGTCGAATATCGGCGTATCAGAGAAGAGGGCGACCGTCACATAAGGTGCGTAATTTATGTTTTTCATTATCTCTTTCCGCTCTGATGACAGCACTGCATCTGCGATCTTCATCGTCACCGGAGCCGGGGTCGCAATGATGACTCTCCTGGCCAGAATCGTGGTTTTCTTACCGCCCTTTTGAGTGTACGCCACCGCATAATTTTCACCTTGTCTGGTAATACCGGTGACGGTGCTCCCAAGCCGGAGCTTGCCATTCAACTCCTGCCCCAGCTTGTCAGTCAGCTCGGAGATACCCTTGGTAAAGGTGTAAGAGTTGGAACCCTCTTTTGTCGCATCAGCATACTGTTCTGCAGCACTACCTGGTTCATCATCCAGCACGTAACCACGTTCGTCATCGTCATAATCAAATGCCACCTCGGGGATCAAGCTCAGTGCCGATATCTCCTGCAAACCCGCACCAAAGAGCCCGCGACTAGTCACATTGTATTTATCGATATAAATTTCTGGAATACCATTTGCTGTCAACCAGCTTTTGGCATCCATATAATCCATTTTTTTTGTACGCTCATTATATTCTGTACTAGGTATTTCATCGTAATGCTTATATTCTGATGAAATCAACTTGGTAAACTTGTTGTATGTCTCAAGGTCACTGTATTTGATCAAGTGTCTGGCTATACCATCACTACCATAACTGATAGATTTTCCATCAAAAATGGCATCCATTGGAGAGGGAATCTCTTTCATTTCCAGACCGAGCTTGCTCACCATACCGGCCAACACATCATCCGGCTCTCCAAGATATTCAGTACCTCTGGCGTAGGTAAACTGTTTATAATTTCCTGACGATGTACGCCCACCAACAACATCGTTTTTTTCCAGCAGGATAATATCTTTATCTTTCAGAAAATACCCTGCAGTAAGACCCGATATGCCACCACCGATGATCACTATATCATGGAACTCAACCTGAGCTGGCTGCACAGCATGGTCGCGAGCGGAAGCAGTGGTTGCACATAATAAATAACATATACCAATGAGTGCTGCCTGTTTATTTAAACCATGTTTTATATTAATCTGCATAATGTCACCTTTGCTGTCTTCCTAACTTATTCAATGATCATTAACGGGCACAACATATACCAGAAGAGATAACCTCAGCAGCAGCCCTCACTCCAGAAAAATAAGCACCATGTACCGTCTGAAAGTAGTATCTCTCCGTCGCCTCGCCAGCAAAAAAGAGGCGATGTGCAATACTCTTGGCCAAATCGTCCCGAGTCTTGGGCGTTGAGCCCAATCCATTGTATGAATAGGCTCCCTGTGCATAAGGATCTGCACTCCAGCGTGTAATCAGATAACTCACCGGGTCGGGAATATCTGCACCATACATGGACCTCAAGACAGCCATCGCACTGGCCACTGTATCCTGATCATCCAGAAGCTCAACATGAAGCGCAAAATCGGCGGCATTAAAACCGACCAGAATCGGTTGATTGGTATGTCTGGCCATGCTTAGCCATTCAATCCATTGTCCTTTGTTGCCAGCATCAGGAATATTATTAATCCAGTCGCAGCGAGTATCCCAAAATGTATAGGGAAAATGGAGACAACATTTATTGAGCGTACCAACACCCAGTTTTTTAATCGCCTGATTTTTCCTGTCTGGCAACAATGGTTGAAACTCTACCATCCCTGATTTCAGAACGCCCAGTGGCAGGCTGACTATCACTTGCGCAGCTTGGTATGTCATTGTTTTAGTTTTAACGATAACCGCTGTATCACGCTCGTATTCGACTTTGACAACCTCCTGGTCAAGCCTGATATCTAAATCCTGTGCAAGATACTCGACAACTGATTGATAGCCGTCATATAGAACCCATTCGTCTCCAGCAAACTCTTCATCACTGTCAAACCAATATGCAGAGAGCCGTTCGATGGCGCCACCATACTCATGCTCTATGGTGCTGCTTAAAACAAAATCGATAATACGTTGATCTTCTTTTGAACGTGAAGAGTAGGATAGCCGGGAATATATTCCATCCCGTAAGGAGACATCTCGCTCTGCATCTTGCAACACCGTTATCGCTGCAAATATTTCGTCTTCAATCAGAGCAAGACGTCTACGCTGGGATGAGCTCAATTTATGAGAGCCACCATAAAAAATATCTGCGCTCTCCGAATCGGTGGCAAAGTGCTTGATACCCAACTCGCCAGCCAATTTGGCAATAGGATTTTTTGAACCAGCACCATGGATCCATGTTGCCCCAAGATCAATAGCGGGCCCCGACCACTGCGAAGAGGTATGCAAACGCCCCCCAATACGCTCTCTGGCTTCAAGTACCAATACATGGTATCCGGCATCTCGCAATTTTTTAGCCGCAACAAGACCTGCCACTCCGGCGCCAATCACTATGACTTGCCATCTATCGGTAACCGCAGACTTCAACTCACCCATGGTATTAACGTCTCCTCTACTATGACCAAGTTGCCAGTAAACCGATTGGCTCGAGGCGATATTGTCACTGCAACCTGTGAAGCATCTCAGACATTATTCACACCAATTTGAGCGACCGCTCAAAACTACTGCAAGGGCTTGCAACAAGTCAATAGCAGCAACCAAAACGTGCCTTGTGGTCACAGTAACCAGCATGCATAAAGCAACTAATTACGTACAATAATCGAATAAAACACAGCTGTAATTGAGATGAGAAAAGATAAATAACCTTTAAAATCAAAGTGAATTAAATGCATGTAACGTTACTGAAATTGGCTTCATTCAGTATTGCCTGTGCATAAAAATTAATGAAATTCACTTTTTACACTGCAATATGTTCAATTAACAATCGATTAGCGAAGCTGAACCCACTCTTGATGAGCAGAGAGATGGTGCTTTCTTGAGCAGAAACGGCCCCGTATCATGCGCGGGTTCCTGTTCAGAAGAGAAGCGTCACCATGCAGATCACCTCCCGGCCCATGCCGCTGCCCGCTTACGGCAAATATCCCTCCTATCCCGATGTCACACCGGAACAGATCAATAAAGCCCGCAACGAAGCACTGGCCAAGAAGGATGAATGGCAGGCGCAAAGTGAGGAGCAGGCGACGGCTCGCAGAACCATGGCCGTCTCCTATACCGCCCACCAGCAGGATAAAGCAGTGGTAGAGCGCTATATGGAAGCCAGCGGCGTAGAGCATGATGAGCGCTCAGGCCCAGGTGCCGGGGATCTTTATCAGGCGACGACTCGCTACCAGCGCCAGCAGAATCTGAGCGACTATCTGCAATTCCAGCAGAGCCCGCTCGCCCGGCAGATGGGCAGCATGGTGGGCGAAGAGCAGCGCAAGGGCACTCAGCTGGACATCGTCGCCTGAGTGAATTTGCCCAAGTGACTTGCCCGGGTCAGCCCAGCAGGGACCGATATGAGATGAAAAAGCCCTCGATGAGGGCTTTTTCGCTATAGATGGGACTCTTCTGTCAGCACGTCTGGCAACTCATCGGGGAGTTCATCAAACAGGGGGTGATAGAGCACCTCACCCTGCACGCCAGCAAAACCTCGCTCCTGCAGCTCCATCGCCATAAAGCAGTCGGCAGGCACCTCATAGATGCAGTGCAGACCAAACTCGCTGGCCGGACGGAAACCGAAACGGCTGTAGTAGGCAGGATCGCCAAGTACCACCACCCCTTTCCAGTCCATCTCGAGCGCCGTATCGAGCCCTTCACGAATGAGGTCCGACCCTATCCCCTGGCCTTGCCAATCGGGATGAACCGCCACCGGCGCCAGACCGAGCCAGGGCCCTTCCATGCCGTTAATGGTGATCGGGCTTAGCATCAGGTGCCCCATGAACTCGTACTCTTCCTCTTCGACCATGGTCACCACGGCGGCGCCACATTCGCGCAGACGGTTGACCAATTCAGCCTCATCGGAACGACCGAAGGCGGCACTCACCAGTTCATAGACCGGCAGCATGTCACCGGGGCGCTCTGTTCTCAGCATACAGCGTTACTCCTCGTACCACAGAGGGGGCATTATTCCACACAACTGCCGGGCACTCTGAGCATCTTTGTCCAGAAATGGGAGGGTGCACTCAGGAAAACGAGCGGCAAACTGCCGCTGCAAGGTCTGTAATGCGCTTGGCGTGACCCGGTTCATCGCCTCGCAGTAGGCCAGCCAGAGGGCTGGCGCCTCCCGCGCCAGCCGCTCGAGGGTCACATTGGGGCTCAAATGCCAACGACCATCCAACTCATCGACCCGCTCAGGCAGCTCCACCAGCAGTTGCAACTGCTGGTATCGCCCCAGTGGCGACTCATGACTGGCACCCAGCGCCTGCGCCATCTGTTGGTTGAACCCATGGCGCCGTAACGCGCGCTCTTCCCGGCTGAGCAGCTCAGACCCCTGACGCTGCAGTGCGGCCAGTTGCAACAGCCATGCCAGCCCCTGCTCATCCCGATCTTTGAGCAATACGCCGCCGAGCAGCGACAGCTGTTCCGGATCGGCCTGATCCAGCAAAGAAACCGGATAACACGCTATCTCCAGCTGCATCGCAAGCTGTGGTGAACAAGGTGGACAGGGGTGTCGCTCTCCCGCGTCGGTTTCATCCATAAAGAGCGAGAGAGCCAGCTTGCCGCAACCATCCGGCTCACTCGCCATGTCCGGTGCACCAAGGATCACGACAGCAATCGCCGGATCCGCACACCAACGGGAGAGCTCATCCAGCAAGGGGGTGGCCAAAGAGGGGGCTCGATCCAGCCGCCAGTAACTCACGTCACACGGCTGACGGCCGCTGATCTGACGCCGCCCGCGATAGTGCATCCCCAGCTTTGCCATCACCCGGCCCGAAGCCAGATTCTCCGGCATATGACGGGCTGTGATGGCAGGCAAATGCAGTTGACCAAAGGCAAATGCCTTGACCAGTCTGGCGGCCCGGGTGGCGATACCGCGCCCCTGCCAGGGCACACCAACCCACCAGGCCAGCTCGCCATTCCAGTGCAGGCTGATAACGCCGATCAGCGGCGCTTCTTCCGCCCCTTGCGGCAAGGTGATGGCCCAGCTCCAGCCCAGTCCCAGCGCGGCCTTGCGCCAGCTGAGGGCCAGCCAGTCGCGAGCCCCCTCCGGCGGGTAGGGGTGCGGAATGTTGAGGGTGTAGCGGGCGATCGCCTCGTCGCTGCAATAGCGCACTATCTCGTCTTCATCTTCGGTGCGCAGCGCGCGCAGTTGCAGCGGAGCATCGCAATCCCGTTCTTGCAAGGAGGGGACCTGCAGCCGGCGTGCAAGCAGGCGATTGAGCACAGCCCCCAGATCGGAGTACTCATTCAGTACCAAATCGGCACCCACCGGGCCCAGAGTGAGCAGCCCCTGCTCCTTGGCGAGGGTCAACAGGGAGGTGGAAGCGCTGATCAGGATCTGCCGGGTGGGGTCGGCATGGTGTTGCGGCAACAGGTCACCATCGAGCCAGGCGGCCAGCAGGGCGCCAGGGCACATTATGCCGTCAGGGGTCAGACCTGCCCAAGGGGCACTCTGGTGCTCGAGGGTGGCAGCCACCTCCTGGCCCAGCAACAGCTGCCAGCGATGGCCCTGCTGCTGCCAGTGGTTGACGACCTGATGCCAGTGGGGCTGCCACAGGCTCCCCTCGATCAACAGCTCCATCAGCCCGCCTGACAGGCAGCGGGCAGGCTCAGATGGCGGGGATGAGCCTCGATGCGGGCAATCCAGTCACGAATGGCAGGCCACCCCTGCAGGGAGAATATCCCCTCCTCCGCCACGTGGGTGTAAGCGTAGAGGGCAATATCGGCGATGGTCGGTACTTCACCACACAGATAGGGGCTTGTTCTGAGCTGCTGCTCCATCACTGCCAGCGCCTTCTCGCCACCGGCTTTCAGCCCGTCGAGCCGCGCCTCCTGCGACTCGGGCCGCCCCAGATAGCGGACGATAAAACGGGCCACCGCGATATAGGGCTCATGGCTGTACTGCTCGAAAAACATCCATTTTAGCACGTCAGCCTGCTGGCGCGGATCGGTCGGCCACAGTGGCGAGCCCTGCGCCAGATAGAAGAGGATGGCGTTGGATTCCGCCAGGGTATCGCCCTGGCCAATCTCCAGCACCGGGATCTTGCCGTTGGGGTTGAGCGCCAGAAAGTCGGGGGTACGGGTATCTCCCGCCGCGATATCGACCGCCACCCACTCGAGGGGCAGTTCAAGCCAGCGCGCCAGCAACCACGCCTTGTAACAGTTGCCGGAACGCAGATCACCGTGCAGACGCATGCACACTCCTTGTGAAAACGGGTTTGAGGAAAACTATCAGGGGGCCAGACGTTCGATATGCCAGCCAGCCCCTTCGCGGGTGTAATAGAAACGGTCGTGCAGACGGTGTTCTCCCCCCTGCCAGAATTCGACCGTCTCGATCACCACCCGATAACCGCCCCAAAAGCTCGGCAGCGGCACTTCGCCGTTGGCAAACTTCTGTTTGAGTTCGAGAAACTTGGCTTCAAGCACGCCGCGGGCCGAGATACGGGTCGACTGTTTGGAGACCCAGGCAGCGATCTGGCTATCCTTGGGACGACTGTGGAAGTACTTCATCACCTCGAAGGTACTCATCTTCTCCACCCGACCGGTCACATGCACCTGACGGTCAAGAGTGTGCCAGGGGAAGAGCAGGCTGATACGGGGATTCTCCTCCAGCTGATGCGCCTTGCGACTGCCCATGTTGGTGTAGAAGACCATCCCCTGGGCGTCGTAGTGTTTGAGCAACACGGTACGCTGCCACGGCTGGCCAGCAGCATCCACGGTAGCGACCACCATGGCGGTAGGATCGGTCAGCTTGGCCTCGCAGGCCTGGGCTAGCCACTTCTCGAACAGCTCGAGGGGCTCGGCGGGTAGATCGGCCCGATGCAACCCGCCACGGGTATACTCCCGGCGCAGATCAGCAACATCCATCATCTTGATTTTCCTTCAAATAAATAATGGTTTTACCACCATCAAGATAGCGATGCAGGCATTGTGCGCTGCCCTTTCGCCGGTGACAAGCCATAACGAACGGGGGAGGCTCGTGCCTCCCCCGTCCATTCAGTGATGGAGCAACTCTACTTTTCTGGCTTTTGGCAGTGCGGCAACATGCGCCGGTTATAGTCCGTAGCATAGGCCTCAAGCTGAGCGTATTCCGCCTCCTTGCCCGGCGTAATCACATCGGCGAATCCAGCCAGATAACGCACCCCGCAGCGGTTTTTCGCCTGCTCCTGTTCACTCTCGGCAATACCGGGGACACCACCGCCCCGGCCACCCCGCACAATAAGCCGATAATCCTGAATGTTGAGGCTCTGCGCCACCGCCTGCTCGGCCCCCTCGGGTAGGGCATAACAACCCGAGATATAGAGCAGCAACAAGCCTGCCACTACACGCAACGTCTGCGCCATATCGCACCTCCTGCCAACATCACCAGCCAAAGCGGATCCACACTACCACCGCCGCCCCCACCACCCGAACCACCGATAACGGTACTGCCCGTTGAACTGCCCGGGGTGGCAGTCGCCCGTTCCGCAGTATTAATGGTAAAAAAGATATTGTCGCTGCAAGCGAGCCGCAGCAAAGCACCTCTGGCCAGCGGGTTGGGCAGGGTAATGCTGGTCGAGCCGCTGTTGGGTATACCGGCCACCAGCGTGGTCCAGTGGCTGCCGCTATCCTGGGTCAGAGCCACATCCACATTCTGACAATTGATGGGAGCCTGGTTTGTGCCTGCCACGTCCCAGTTCAGCGTCTGGGTTGCACCCGCCACCATATTGCCCGCCAAAGGAGCCTTGATGGCAAAGACAGCACCAGTGTTGACCACTTGAACCACCGTCTCGTCACTGCTGACCGCCCCTTGACCATCGCGCACGGCAAGACGGAAATGGAGGTTACGGCTGGTGGTTGGCCAGGCCTCGCCCTTGGCCAGCACTCCCGAAATGAGTGAACTCATCGCAGGTAAACTACGGCTGGGGACTTGGGTCGGCGACAACATGCGAAACAGCGGGCGTGAACCGTCATCCACCATGGTGGCCGCACCGGTAGAGGCGGAGCCGAGATCGAGCTCCTCCCAGCTGTAGCTCAGCGGGTTGCCATCAAGGTCCACGGCACTACCGCTCAGGGTGAAGACGGTGTTGGCCGGGATAACCCGATCCACCCCCGCATCCACCACCGGCGCATTATTGGAGAGCGCCAGATTGGTGCCACAAGATGGCAACGAGGCCATCTTGGTGCGGATCTGCTCTATCGACTTGCTGTGAAAAAAAGGCACGCTATTGCTCTGCAGATCCTCCTCCCCGCAGATCCCAGCATAAGCCATGATGGAAGATCCACTGCCCGGCTCCCAAGCCGAACTCGCCTCCCGTCCACTACCACAACTACCCGAGGTACCGTTGAAGGAGTGCTCCGCCCCCATCTGATGGCCCAGTTCATGGGCTACGTAGTCGATGTAGAAGGCATCCCCCGTGGGCTGTGGACTTCCGGTCATCCCCTGTGAACGGCTGGCAGGGTTGCAGAGTGCCCCAAGCGTGGCCAGTCCGCCGCCTGAAGTGGTCAGCAGGTGACCGATATCGAAACCAGGGGCCAGCAACAAGGCTTGCTGGGTCTGGTTGATGGTCAGATCCTGAGTGGAATTGGTGAAAGGATCGGTCGCCGGATCGGTAAAGATCACCTTGTCCGTGTCCGCAGCCAGCTGAAACTCGGCCCCCACATCGCGACGGTAGACCTCATTGATCCGGTTAAGCATGGTCGCGATGGCAGCCAATGCGTCAGCCTTGGTGCCCCCGTGATAACGGGTATATTCGCCGGTCGCCGAGATGGCAATGGTGTAACGCTTGCGCTGGTTGCCGCTGACCAGCACCGAACGGGCAGTCAGATCCCCCAGCTGTGGCGAGAGCACCTCGTCCTCATCCAGTCGGCGCCAGCTCTCCTGCTGGGTATACACGGCGTACGAAGTGCCATCAAAGAGAGGATCTATATAGAAGGTTTTCCCCCGATAGGTGAACATGCCATGAAATCCCTGCGGTGTCAGATCAAAACGACCGCTGCTCTGGGGATCTTCTGCCGCACTGCCTGAATAGGTTTTGATAGCGGGGTAGCGCAGCGCCAGCGCGGGTGGCAACAGGGTGTTGGGGTGAAGTGAGAACGTGATGATGCGGCCATCGGTCAGCGGCAAACTGAGCGAGGATGGCAGCTCGCCCGTGGCGAAAAGAGGCTCAGGTACCACCACTCTCACCTTGTCAGCCCGCACATCAAACGCGACGTTTTCTGCGGTTTTTGCATCCTCAAATAACCACTCCGGTGATGCCAGCACCGGCATTGCCAGGCAAGAGAGAAACAGGGTCAGACCATACTTCATAGCGCCTCCATGCTCTATTATTATCCCCGCAAGTATGGCTTAGCCCCACATGACTCGCCGAATATCCACCTTGCACACTCCCCCCCTTCCCCCTATCATTGCGCCAGTTTGTCTGTTTCAAAGCCGCCCTCGCCGCGAGGTCGCCCATCTTTATCTGGCCAAGGTTAATTTCATGCTTAAATCCCCACTGTTGCCCCGTTTCGGGGATCTGGTCGTTGCCATTATTGACGATGTGCTCGGTCAGGGTCTTACCCTCGACCGTGCCTATGCCCGTCACTTCTCCGGCATCGAACTCAAACCACAAGAACAGGCAAGGATTGCCCTGGTCACCGGCGACCTGCTGCGCCGTCTCAGCCTCTATTGTTTCCTCACCGGCATTCAGGTGCGTCAGGCCGAAAAGAATGTCTGGCCACTGCTGCACAGCTGGCACGCCTTCCACAAGATTGCCCAGCCCAACAACCCGACACTGGATCGCTTCAATGAAGAGGCCTTCCGCCGCCGTCTGACCGAGGCGAAGAAGAACCCGGTATTGATGGATGGTTGCCCGAGCTGGCTGGAGAAACTCGGCAGCGAGCAGCTGGGTGAAGCCTGGCCTGCCGAGCGTGCCGCTCTGGCCTGGATGCCCAAGCGCTACCTGAGGGTCAACACCCTCAAGTGCACCCGTGATGAGCTGCAGGCCATTCTGGCCAAAGAGCAGGTCACCACCATTCCGGTTGATGGTGTGGAGACTGCCCTGCAGGTTACCTCCGACGCCGCCCTGTTCCGCACCAAGGCCTTTGCCGATGGTTGCTTCGAGCAGCAGGATGCAGGCTCCCAGCTGGTTGCTGCTGCGCTGGAAGTCACCCCGGGCATGCGCGTCATCGACGCCTGCGCCGGTGCCGGTGGCAAGACCCTGCATATCGCCGCCATGATGCAGGGCAAGGGCCGTCTGCTGGCAATGGATGTGGAAGAGTGGAAGCTGGAGAACCTCAAGCAGCGCGCCCGTCGCGCCGGTGCCCACAACGTGGAGACCCGGGTCATCACCAGCAGCAAGACCGTCAAGCGCCTCAAGGAGAGCGCCGACCGAGTACTGCTGGACGTGCCCTGCTCCGGGCTTGGCGTGCTCAAGCGCAATCCGGATGCCAAGTGGCGTGATACCGCCGAGCGTCTGCCGGTGCTGGTCGCGCTGCAAGAAGAGATCCTGCAGCGTTACAGCCAGATGGTGAAGGTGGGTGGTCTGCTGGTCTATGCAACCTGCTCCATCCTGCCTCAGGAAAACCGCCAGCAGGTGGACAAGTTCCTCGCGGCCAACGAGAACTTCCGTCTGCGTGACGATCATACCGTGAGCCCGTCCGAAACAGGCTTCGACGGTTTCTACATGGCCCGTATCGAACGGATCGCCTGAGCGCCCCCCCGATAACCATATAGACAAAAGCGGCTGCCATTGGCAGCCGCTTTGTTTTGGCTTGCTGACCCACGCCCGATGGGGGTTACAGCGCAGCAATCGCCTCAATCTCGATCTTCACATCCTTCGGCAAGCGGGCCACTTCCACGCAAGAGCGCGCCGGATACATGGCATCGTGCTTGGTGAAAAAGTCGTTGTAGACCTGATTCACCGCAGCAAAGTCGTTCAGATCCGAGACAAACACCGTGGTCTTGATGATGTTGCGCACCTGGCCGCCTGCCGCTTCGATAATCGCCTGAACGTTTTGCAACGAACGCAGGGTCTGTGCTTCGATGCTCTCCGGGATCTCGCCACTCACCGGATCCAGCGGAATTTGACCCGAGGTGTAGATCATGTTGCCGGTCACGCTGCTTAAGGTAACACCCTGCACATAGGGGCCGATGGCACCCGGTGCCGCTTTGGTACTGATAACTTGTCGCATCTATTACTTCCTCGTGCTGACAAACAAAAAATAGGCCCGGAGCAAGTCTGCTCACCCCGGGCATGAGAGTTACATCATGTTGGTGAAGGTTCTGGAGATGACGTCCTGCTGCTGCTCACGAGTCAGGGCGTTGAAGCGCACCGCATAGCCGGAAACCCGAATGGTCAGGCTGGGATACTTGTCCGGATTCTCGATGGCATCCAGCAGCATCTCGCGGTTCATCACGTTGACGTTGAGGTGCTGACCCCCTTCGACATCCCGCTCATGGTGGAAGTAGCCATCCATCAGCCCCACCAGGTTGTTCTCGCGATTGGCGGGCTCCTTGCCGAGCGCCCCAGGCACGATGGAGAAGGTGTAGGAGATCCCGTCCTTGGCATATTTGAACGGCAGCTTGGCCACCGAGGCGAGCGAAGCGACCGCCCCGTTGCGATCCCGGCCATGCATCGGGTTGGCCCCCGGTGCAAACGGCGCACCGGCGCGGCGGCCATCCGGGGTATTGCCGGTCTTCTGGCCATAGACCACGTTGGAGGTAATGGTCAGGATCGACTGAGTCGGCACCGCATTGCGGTAGGTCGGCAACGCCTGGATCTTCTTCATGAAGCGCTCGACCAGATCGCAGGCGATGGAGTCGGCCCGCTCGTCGTTGTTGCCGTACTGGGGATACTCCCCCTCAATCACGAAATCGACAGCCAGCCCGTCAGCATCGCGCACCGGCTTGACCCTGGCGTACTTGATGGCCGCCAGCGAATCGACTGCCACCGACAGACCGGCAATGCCACAGGCCATGGTGCGATAGACGTCGCGATCGTGCAGCGCCATCAGCGAGGCCTCATAGCTGTACTTGTCGTGCATATAGTGGATCAGGTTCAACGCGCTGATGTACTGCACAGCCAGCCAATCCATAAAGCTGTCGAGGCTGGTCATGACAGTGTCGTAATCCAGTACCTCGTCCATGATGGGCGCCACTTTCGGGCCAACCTGGATCTTCAGCTTCTCGTCCACGCCACCATTGATGCAATAGAGCAGGGTTTTGGCGAGGTTGGCGCGGGCACCGAAGAACTGCATCTGCTTGCCGATCACCATCGGGCTCACGCAGCAGGCAATGGCGTAGTCATCGCTCTCGAAATCGGTGCGCATCAGGTCATCATTCTCATACTGCAGGGATGAGGTATCGATGGAGACGCGGGCCGCATAGGTCTTGAAGGCACGTGGCAACCCTTCCGCCCAGAGGATGGTGAGGTTGGGCTCGGGCGCAGGCCCCATGGTCTTGAGGGTATTGAGGTAACGGAAGGAGTTCCTGGTCACCAGAGTACGACCATCCAGCCCCATGCCGCCGATCACCTCGGTGACCCAAATGGGGTCGCCGGAGAAGAGGGAGTCAAACTCGGGAGTACGCAGGAAACGTACCATGCGGATCTTCATGATGAAGTGATCGACCAGCTCCTGGGCATCCTGCTCGCTGATGAGCCCCGCCTTCAAATCCCGCTCGATATAGATGTCGAGGAAGGTCGCGGTGCGACCGAGGGACATGGCACCGCCATTTTGCGACTTCACCGCCGCCAGATAGGCAAAGTAGAGCCACTGCACCGCCTGCTGGGCAGTGCGGGCCGGACCGGAAATATCGCAACCGTAGCTCGCCGCCATCTCCTTGATCTGCACCAGCGCCCGCTTGTGCTCGGCCAGCTCCTCGCGCTGGCGGATCACTAGCTCCAGCTGCTCTCCCCGCTCGAGGGCCGGTTGCAGATCGGCAAACTGCAGCTCCCGCTCACGGATAAGATAATCTATCCCATAAAGTGCAACCCGACGATAATCTCCGATAATCCGACCACGGCCATAACCATCCGGCAAACCGGTCAAAATTCCCGACTTCCGACAGCGCAACATCTCTGGAGAGTAGACGTCGAACACCCCCTGATTATGGGTTTTACGCAATTCGCTGAAGGTATATTCAAATTCGGGATCCATCTCCCGACCATATGCCTCAAAAGAGCTTCTGATCATATTTACACCACCAAAGGGGTGCAGTGCTCTTTTCAACGGCTTGTCGGTTTGCAGGCCAACGATTTTTTCCAGCCCCTGCTCGATATAACCCGGCCCGTGGGCGGTGATGGTAGTGGCAATATTGGTATCAAAATCGACCGGCGCGTGGGTGGCATTCTCGATGCGGATCCCCTCCATCACCTTGTTCCACAAGGTGGTGGTCGCTTCGGTAGCATCGGCTAAAAACTGTTCGTCACCTTCATAAGGGGTGTAGTTTTGTTGAATGAAATCACGAACATTGATTTCATGTTTCCAGTTTTCACCGGCAAAACCTTGCCATGCCTGGACATAGCTATCCTGATCCAATTGCACATCAATTTTCATTAAATAAACCTCATTCACGATTCATGACATTACAGTTGAAATGTTCAGACACACTCAGCCTGGCGAACCTGTTGACCCAAGCGAATAGCATCCAGTGCAATCATTTTTTCTTCATTAGTCGGGATCACCGCAGCCTGTACTGCAGACTCCACCGCCGAAATAACCCGGTAACCCTCGCTATTGGGGCGCTGATTAAGTGACTCGTTCATTACCACGCCAAATACCTGCAGTCGTTCACACACCAGCTTTCTGATAAAGGCAGAGTTCTCGCCAATACCGCCGGTGAAAATAACGGCATCCAGTCGGCGCAATGAGGTGGCATGGCCACCAATATGGCGGGCAATACGGTGGACAAAGGCGTGGATAGCCAATTTCGCCCCGGGATGGCCTTCGTGATAAGCCGCCTCCAGTACTCGCATATCGGAAGATAGACCGGAAATACCGAGCAAGCCGGAGTGCTTGTTTAATACCCGCTCGATATCCTCAATGGATTGGCCCGTCTTGCTAGCGATATAGGCCAGGGCGCCGAAATCAATATCACCGCTACGGCTGCCCATAATCAGCCCCTCGAGCGGGGTCATCCCCATCGAGGTATCAACGCTCTTGCCATCCTGCACTGCACAAATAGAGGCGCCATTACCCAGATGGGCGATGACCAGACCGGCATTTTGCGCATTCAACGCCAGAAATAAGCAGGCCTGCTCGGCGACATAGCGATGAGAGGTACCATGGAAGCCATAACGGCGCACACCGTAATCCTGCAAATATTGATAGGGCAGCCCATAGATATAAGCTTCTGGTTTCAAGGTCTGGTGAAAGCCGGTATCAAATACCGCAATTTGTGGTTGTGTCGGAAATAGCTGACGAGCGGCCATCACACCACTCAGATTGGCGTGATTGTGCAGTGGCGCCAAAGGTGACACCTGCTTTATTTTTGCCAATACATTTTCATCAATGATCACGGCTTCGCTAAATTCACTACCACCATGCGCAATGCGATGGCCCACCAAGGTAATGGCATCCAGCAGATCTCGCGTTTTCAATTCCGCTGCAATGGCGGCCAATGCACAGGTGTGACTATTTGCGGGTAATGGCATGGCGGGCTCTTTGCCCACTTGCAATTGTGGGTGTGCAGTCTCAATACCATCAGCCATACCGGATATCACCACTTCACAGAATTGACTATCCAGTACGGAGAATTTGACCGATGAGGAGCCGCAATTGATAACCAGAACCAACGAATCAAACTTCATTACATCGCCTCGATATTAATAGTGTCGAGTCACAGCAGTCAGGGCATGTTTGCCACTGTGTATACACCGATGATCAGATAACGGATAGCCTTGCCGATGGCACAAATAATGAGTACCAACAAAAACCGGTTATTGATCACGTCTGACTGCACCATCCAGACCCAGCCAAGGGGCCTGGATGGTTAATGACTTGCAGAAAAGGTTTTCAGAACAGCTTGGAAACAATATTCAGGATGGTCAACACACCGATGATGGTGACAAACAGGTTGCTGGCCTGACCTTTATATTTTGCCAGTGCCGGTGTCTTGCTCACCGCATACATTGGCAGCAGGCAGAGCAGAGAGGCAATAATTGGCGCACCCATTGCTTCAATCAGGTCAAGGATGTTGGGGTTGACATAGGCGACCAGCCAGGTGGAACCCATGATGAACAACATACTGATCATGTTAAGCTTTTTCAAAGAGACCTTGTTCTTGTCACCTTGATAGCCAAAGCGGAGGATCAGGCCGTTCAACCCTTCCAGCGTTCCCAGATAGTGGCCGAAGAAGGACTTGAATATGGCAACCAGCGCAATAATGGACGCCGCATACTCCAGCGTGGTGGCAAACGCAGACTTACTGCCAGTCATCGATGAGAAGTGGTTGGCCAGATAGGAGAGCACAGGAATATTCTGGGCCTTGGCTTCCGCCATATTTTGCGGCGACAGGGTAAACAGACAGCTGAAGGCGAAAAACATCACCACGGCAACCATCAGCATGCTGGCACCAGAGATAATTTTGGAGCAGCGCTTCTCGGTAAAATCGCGACCAAACTCGTGCTCATACTCTTCCCGCTTGGAGACAATAAAAGAGGAGACAATCGGCGAGAAGTTGAAGGAGAAGACCATGATGGAGATGCCAAGCCAGACGGTAACCAGAATACCATCGTGACCGAACATGGATATTTCACTCAGGTTGACCTGATCAAATACCGCACCGTTCCAGTAGGGCACCAGTGAGAGGGAGATGACGATCAGGCTGGCGATAAATGGAAAGACCAGATAGCTCATTACGCGAACCATCAGATCCTTACCGAAATAGATCACGAAGGCCATCAACATCAACAATGCCAGTGCAACCACACCTCGATTGAGCGGCGCCATTTGCAGTTGATGTTCCCAGAATGCCATGAAGGTATTGGTGATTGTCACACCATATATCCACAGCAGTGGGCAGATAGCAAAGAAATAGAGGAAGGTAATTACCACTCCACCCATTTTGCCAAAATGTTCTTCAACGGTTTCGGTGATATTGGCTGAAGGATTGCTGCCGGAAAGACATAATCTGGCCAACGCCCTGTGGCAATAGAATGCGATGGGATAAGCCAGCATCAGCATAATCAATATCGGGATCAGACCACCATATCCGGCACGAATGGGGAAAAACAGCACTCCTGCACCGATAGCGGTACCGAACAGACCCAATCCCCATGTAGTATCTGATTTGCGCCATGCGCGTGCATTTTCTTTACTGCTGGTAACAACACTGTCTAATATCATGACTGCGTTCCTTACAGGCTAAACTGACGAATATTGTTCTGTTCGATTATTTCAGCAATTCGGGTCAGGTCGATATTGCCACCAGAGATAATGCTGACGGTTTTTTTACCTTCAACATAATGTTTCAACTTGCCACTAAGCAGTGCCGCAGAGGCGAGAGCACCAGCTCCTTCTGTAATAATTTTATTACGCTGGATCATGTCGACCATGCTGTGACGAATATCATCCTCGGTAACCAGTACAATATCATCTACCAATTGCTTGACGATTTCGAAAGTCAGTGAACCGGGTCTGGCCACATCACAACCATCTGCCAGCGTGCTGCTGGTTCTGTGATTGGTAATGGTGCCAGCATAGAAAGAGGCTGCCATACCGTGCACATTCTCGGATTGCACACCGATGATCTTGATGGTCGGGTTAATGGATTTAATGGCCATGGCAACGCCAGCAATCAAACCACCGCCACCGATCGGTACTATGATGTTATCGACATCATATAAATCTTCGATAATTTCCAGACCAATCGTCCCTTGGCCTGCAATCACCTTTTCGTCATCGAAAGGGGGGATAAATACGCGGCCTTCCATCTCCACTATTTCACTGACTTTGGCAATAGTGTCATTAAAGCTATTACCATGCAGAATCACTTCTGCTGAATAATCACTGGTGGCTGCAATTTTTGATTTGGGTGCACAGCAGGGCATGACGACCTTGGCATCAATACCTAACATGGCACTGGAGAGGGATACACCTTGGGCATGGTTGCCCGCCGAACAGGCGACAACACCTTTTTGGCGATCTTCCAGACTTAATGAACTGAGTTTGTTAAAGGCACCACGAATTTTAAAAGAGCCTGTACGTTGCATGTTTTCAAGCTTGAGGTAAACCTCGCCATGACAACGTTCACTGATATAATTTGAGGGTAGTTGCGCGGTCTTGTATATATGATTGGTCAGTCTTTTTTTGGCTTCAGTAATATCATGAAGACCAATGGGCAGATTGCTATACATCTTCATCGCAAGTCTCTTTTTATTTATTAATTTGTAGGGTTTTACTTCACTGGGCGCAGCGATACTAGGTTCTATCACCTGCAATTAATGTGAGCATCAACACAAAAAAACATGCAAAGAGACTAGCTCATTGTTAAATTATCAAAAAATGTGACAACAGCAACACTCGGGTCCAACAAGGATTAGAAAATATAATCAAAAAACACAAATAATATAATTAACAATTAAAAAACAAACATTTAATGATTAGATTTTGTAATCGAAAATGTTGCTTTGGAGTTACACGCAAAAACTGCTGCTTCAACCCCGTTCAAGCGATACCACAGATAAAAAAAGGAGCCAAATTGGCTCCCTTATCAACACATGAGCAATCACCGAACCCGCTTATTCTGCAGCGGCGTCATCCTGCTTGTGCTTGGCGGCAGTTTCCTTGATCAGGCTCTGCAACTCACCGGCCTGGAACATCTCGATCATGATGTCGCAGCCGCCGATCAGCTCACCTTCGACCCACAGCTGGGGGAAGGTTGGCCAGTTGGCAAATTTTGGCAATTCAGCGCGGATATCCGGGTTCTGCAGGATATCGACGTATGCAAACGGCTCGCCACAGGACATCAGAGCCTGGGAGGCCTGGGCAGAGAAGCCACAGCTGGGTAGCTTGGGGGATCCCTTCATGTAGAGGATGATGGGGTTGTCAGCCAGCTGCTGCTTAATCTTTTCAATAGTTTCCATAGGTGCCTCACTAGAGCGATTTCGGCGGCCATTCTACTGCAATCTTGCCCGAGCACAAACTGACAAAGGGGTGACCCGGCTCGAATTGCGCATAGAACCCACTCAGGCTTGATCATGATCATGGCGCCAATCAAGAGTTGTTAGGCCATCTTTGATACTGCTACAATCCCTTGGCTTTGGGCTACCCAGCCCCCTCATTTTAAAAACAACTCTTTTCACAATAGAAAAGAGTACGCAATGTCTTGCAACCGTCGCCTTCGCACGGTCCAGCCAATGGAGAGTAGAAAATGGCATTCGAACTTCCCGCTCTGCCCTATGCAATCAACGCTCTGGAACCGCACATCTCCCAGGAAACCCTGGAATATCACCACGGCAAGCACCACAACACCTACGTGGTCAATCTGAACAATCTGGTGCCAGGTACCGAGTTTGAAGGCAAGTCTCTGGAAGAGATCATCAAGGCCTCCAGCGGCGGCATCTTCAACAACGCCGCCCAAATCTGGAACCACACCTTCTACTGGCACTGCCTCTCCCCGAACGGTGGTGGCGAACCGACTGGTGCTCTGGCTGATGCCATCAACAAAGCATTCGGCTCCTTCGCCGAGTTCAAAGATGCCTTCACCAAATCTGCCATCGGTAACTTCGGTTCCAGCTGGACTTGGCTGGTGAAAAAAGCCGATGGCTCTCTGGCCATCGTTAACACCTCCAACGCCGGTTGCCCGCTGACCGAAGCAGGTACTACTCCGCTGCTGACTGTTGACCTGTGGGAGCACGCCTACTACATCGACTTCCGCAACCTGCGTCCGAAGTACATGGAAACCTTCTGGACCCTGGTGAACTGGGAATTCGTGGCCAAGAATCTGGCAGCCTGATAACGGCACCTGTTCTTGCCAAAACGCCTCACCCAAGTGAGGCGTTTTTTTATCTCTGCACGCAGTAAAAATGAAAACGGCGCCCGAAGGCGCCTTTTCTCTAACATGAGACCGCTAATTTACTGCTCGTCTATCTCATCCATATACTGGTCGAGGTTGGCATCATCCGACTGCTCCTGCGGCGTCTCCTTGAGTTCAGCTTTCTTGCCCGTCACCTTACCCTGGTTATATTGCAGGTAGAAATCCTTGGTCAACGAATAGGGATCGAGGGAATTGTCGATTATCCGTTCCTGATCGATCAGCTTGGAGCGGGTACCCAGGCCATCCAGCGCCCAATGTACCACTCGCAATGGCAACGTCAGCAGAGCATAGGGGAAATAAATAGTATCGATCGTATCGCCTACCAGCTTGCGCGTAGTCGTGGGGCCGTAGACAGGCACCATCAAATAGGCGCCATCACCGATATCGGCTTTGCCCAATACGGTATCCATCTCCAGCTTGTTGCGCTCGAGACCAGTATGCTTAGCAACATCGAAAATACCGAGCAGACCAACAGTGGTGTTGAGGGTGAAGCGTCCGAGGTTGGTTCCTGCCCCCTTCAAATCACCGGAGACCAGATGGTTGATCATGCTGCTCGGCTCATTGAAGTTTTCGACTAAATTCTCGATGCCATCCCTCATACCTTGTGGCACATAGCGTGCGTAACCATGTACCACAGGACGAGTAACATAAGGCTCCAGCACATCATAGTTGACAGCCCACATGGCCCTGTTGGCCCCTTGAAAAGGGTCACGAGGATCGGTTGCCGTACTGGTTGTGCCAGGATGACTCACCCCTGGATTGAGATCCAGACTCTCTGGGCCGGGCTTGGGCGGGCCACCGGCACAGCCAGCCAACAAGATGGCTGACAGCACTGCACCTGTACGAAGATACATATGGAAATCCTGACGTTTTATTTTGATTTATCAGAAGTATAGATAACCCGGCCCCCATCCAGGGGCCGGGTTATCAAAGAGGTATATTAGAGGGCGTGATCGATACGGATGTCAATCGGTGCAGAGGGTATCTCAGCCGTCTTGACTGGCTGGGAGAGGCCTTCAAAAGCCCCTTCCTTGTTCATCACATTATTACCGCGGGAAAGACGCGCCTTGAATTGCAGCTCTGGATAGGAGGCCAGCTTGCTTCCCTCCATCATTGCATCGCCATCACCCAGCGAGAGCGTCACCGGCAGGGTCGGCCCTGCAATGCGCTTCACCGCGATAGGCATGGGTGGCCCGTTGGGTACGACAGCAAAGATGAAGAGATAGGCATCTTCCGGCATCTGGATCCCGGTAGCCAGAGTGACATGGATAGGGAACTCCCCAGCCTTAACCTCGGATGTTGCCGAGGAGGCTTGAGCATCAGCCGCTGCGCCAGGAGTCGTCACAACCACACCACGCTGCTTCAGTTGCTCTTTTGCATACTCCATGGAGCGCTCTACCATCACATAGCGAGCTGAGCCTTTCTCCATCAACGGCAGCATGGCTTGCCAACGATCCAGTGCGATCTGGAACTCCTCTTGTTGTAGCGCCATAAAGGCATAGACAGAGCGCGCCTCAAGATTATTCGGGTCCTGCGCAATCGCAGACTGCAACAATGCATTGGCCTGCGCCTCATCCCCTGTCATCATCAACGCTTGGGCATAGGGAACCGCTACCATGGTTTTTTGTGGCGCCAGCTTATATGCAAGCTCAAGCGCATCACGGGCCATATCCGGATCTTTACCATCCAGACCTAAGCGCCCCAGCAGCAACCAGCCACGATAATCATCGGGTTCATCCTTGAGACGGGTACGCAGAGCCAGCGTGAAATCCAGCAGATCCTGTTCAGTCACGTCGGCATTCCGTTCTACCAGAATGCGGTTGCTCAACTCACCAAGACGGCTGCTCGCATCCTGCCAGCGACTCACCTCTTGCCAGGAACCCAGCTTGTAATAGAGCCCCAGACTCACCACCACCAATACCAGCACACCGGGGATCCAGATCAGACTCTTACCACCCAGAGCGGTCTGCTCCACATCGGGAATGTCGTCCAACAAGCTGCGCTGCAATTCGATAAGTGAATCTGGCTCCTCGGCCAGCACACCTTGCTCGCGCTCTTCACCAATCTCCAGCAGGCGCTGACGATAGAGCTGCTTGTTGAGCGCGGAACGACTGATGCTTTGCTTGCCTTCACCACGCCAAAGTGGCATCACCAGTGCCAGGCTCACCAGTACCAGCATGGCTGCAATTACTATCCAAAAGGCGGTCATTGTTTCTCTTCCTCTTTGAGCAGTTCAGCCAGCCGACGCTGCTCCTCTTCGCTCAGGGCGTTACCCGCTCTCTTTGTCACGACGGGAGTGCGACGACTGCGCATGAAAACCACCAGTACACCAATGACAATCACCGACAGGGGGCCCAACCAGAGGATCAGGGTAGATGCCATTAACGGCGGGTTATAGAGGATAAAGTTGCCGTAGCGGGCCACCATATAATCCACTATCTCCTCTTTATCCTTACCCTCACGCACCATCTGATAGGTTTTATCCCGCAGATCCTTGGCAAGTCCCGCGTTGGAGTCAGCAATATCCTGGTTCTGGCACTTGGGGCAACGCAGCTCCTTGGTCAGCTCGCGAAAGACCTGCTCCTGGTTGTCATTGTCGAAGGTATAGACATCGATGGCGGCCATGGCCGGCGCTTGTACAACCCATCCCAGCAACAGCAGCAGGGAAGCAATTAATACTCTCATCAGCATGGCCCTCACTTCATGGCATCAAAGATGGGTTTGAGAGTCGATGCCCAAACCTCGGGATTGATATCACCCACATGGCGATAGCGGATAATCCCCTTGCTGTCGATGAAGAAGGTCTCCGGCGCACCGTAAACCCCCAGATCCAGTCCCAACATGCCATCCGGATCATAGAGATTGATCTGATAGGGGTTGCCCAGCTCAGCCAGCCACTTGATCGCCTTGCCGCGCTCGTCCTTGTAGTTCATGCCCACGATGGGAATACCCTGACCAGCCAATTGCTTGAGATAGGTATGCTCGCCGTAACAGGTCGGGCACCAGGTAGCCCAGACGTTGAGCAGCATGGGGCGACCGGTCAGGATGCTGCGATCGTGCTGCTTGTTGAGATCATAAATGTCCTGCAGGGTGAACATCGGCACCTCTTTGCCCACCATCACGGACTCAAGCTTGGTTGGGTCAGAGTAGAGCCCTTTGAACAGGAAAACTGCGCCCAGCAAGAAGATCACAAACGGAATTAAAAACAACCAGGTCTTGCGAGTCATGCCTTAGTTTCCTCTTCACGGCGACCAAAACGATAGCGTTTATCCAGCATCGCCAGCACACCGCCGATAGCCATGAACACACCGCCAAACCAGATCCAGCGTACAAATGGCTTGTAATAAATCCGTATCGCCCAGGCGCCGTTGTCGAGCTGCTCGCCAAGTGCCGCATAGAGATCCCGAGTGATACCGGCATCAATGGCAGATTCGGTCATCGGCATCCGGGTCACCTTGTAAACACGCTTTTCAGGTTTGAGCAGGGCGACCTGCTTACCATGCTTGTGCACTTCCAGCACCCCCTTGAAGCCATCGTAGTTGGGACCGTTCTTCTCTTTTATGCCAGCAAAGACAAACTCGTAATCAGCAAATTGCACCCGATCACCTGCCTGCATCCGCAGATCTTTCTCGATACTGTAGTTCTGGGTACAAGCGATACCGATGATGCTGACCGCCAGCCCCACATGGCCGAGGATCATGGCCCAGTGGCTGTTGCCTAGCTTGCGAACCCCAACAGCAAAGCTGTGTTTGTGGGTGGCGCGCGCCCAAGTTTCCTGCACGCTGGTGACAATGATCCAGGCCCCCAGACCAATACCAACCGCAGCCCAGGACTTGAAGGTTTCGGCAAAGACCAGCGGCAACAGCACGGCAGCGGCCAGACTCAGCACCAGTGCCACGACCACCTTGCCTCTGAGTTCTCCCAGATCTTGACGGCGCCAGCGGAACAGCGGGCCAATGCCCAGCAGCAGAGCAAACGGGATGATCAGCCAGCTGTAGATATGGTTGAAGAAGGGGGTACCGATGGAGATGCTGCCCAGCCCCAGCTCCTTGTGCACCAGCGGCAACAAGGTGCCAAGCAGAACAGTCAGCAGACCCGCAACCAGCATAATGTTGTTGCAGAGCAGCAGGGTCTCGCGACTCCACAGCTCGTGCTTGCCGTGGCTCTTCACTTGCGAGCCTTTAAAGGCAAACAGCAGCAAGGATGAGCCGATCACCGCCAGCAGGAAGCCGAGAATAAACAGGCCGCGGGTAGGATCGGAGGCAAATGCGTGTACAGAGACCAGCACACCGGAGCGCACCAGGAAGGTGCCCAGCAAACTCAGGGAGAAAGCAGAAAGTGCCAGCAGCACAGTCCATGCCTTGAAGCTGGCCCGCTTCTCACTCACCGCCAGCGAATGCAGCAGGGCTGTGCCCGCCAACCATGGCATAAAGGAGGCGTTTTCCACCGGGTCCCAGAACCACCAGCCGCCCCAGCCGAGCTCGTAATAGGCCCACCAGGAGCCCAGCACGATCCCTAAAGTCAGGAAGACCCAAGCAGCCATGGTCCAGGGGCGCGACCAGCGTGCCCAGGTGGCATCGAGTCGGCCGGTCATCAGCGAGGCAATAGCGAACGCAAATGCCACCGAGAAGCCCACATAACCCATATAGAGCATTGGCGGGTGGAAGATCAGACCCGGATCCTGCAGCAGCGGATTGAGGTCACGGCCATCTACCGGAAAATAGGGCAGCGTACGGGTGAAGGGATCGGAGGTGAACAGCACGAACGCGGTGAAGCCGACCGAGATCAGCCCCAGCACGCCGAGTACCCGTGCGACGGCATCAAGGGGCAGGCGGCGGCTGAACATGGCGACGGCCGCAGTCCAGCCACCCAAGGTCAGTACCCACAGCAGCAGGGAACCTTCGTGAGCCCCCCATACCGCCGAGATGCGATAGGCTAGGGGCAGCAAGCTGTTGGAGTTAGTGGCCACATACTGCACGGTGAAGTCGTTATCAATAAAGGCCCAAGTCAGGCAGAGAAACGATAGCAATAACAACAAGAACTGAGCATAGGCAAGCGGACGGGCCGCCGACATCATGCCAAGCCGACCCAACTTGGCGCCAAGCAGCGGGTAACTACCCAGCAGCAAGGCGGTAGCAAGAGCCAGGATCAGTGAAAACTGGCCTAATTCCGGGATCATGGACGAATTCCTTTCAATTGAACGGCGACAAATGCCGACTCACAGCTACACAAGAGCGAAAATAGCGCGGGGACAACAGGGGTCATTGTTTGGCCCCTTTCAACTGCGCTTCGGTATATTCCGGCTTTAAGTGAACGCTGTTGGTGGCATCGGCGACTTCTGGCGGCATGTAGTTTTCATCGTGCTTGGCCAGCACTTCGAATGCCTGCACCGTAGTGGCATTCTTGAGGGTGCCCTGTGCAACGATCCCCTGCCCTTCACGGAACAGGTCCGGCAGGATGCCGTCATACTCCACCGTCACCAGATGACCTCCGTTATCGATAAGCTTGAAGGCTACCTTGAGGCTCTGAGGATCCCGCTGCACCGAACCCGGCACCACCAGTCCACCGATACGCAGACGTTGCCCCTCTTCCGGTTTGATTTTGTCCGGCCCCTTACCTTCCACCAGCTCGCTCGGGGTATAGAAGAGGTCGATGTTCTGACTGAGGGCATAAAGCACCAGCCCACTCACAGTGGCGAGACCCAGCGTGATTGCCAAAATGATGGTGAGGCGTTTCTTGCGTCGCGGATTCATAGGGTGTTCTCCATCTGCTGGGCCGCCTTACGGCGCTCTTCACGCGCCTGTTTGCTACGCAACTCATTGAGCAGGCTGCGGGTTTTCATACGGGTTGCGACGATAATACCGACCAGAGAGATCAGTGTCAGGCCAAACGAGAGCCAGACATAGAAGGCGTAACCGCCCATCGCCATAAAGTCACTGAAAGAGGCAAAGTGCATGCTTACTTCTCCTGCTCGGCAATCTCTTTGACCCAGGGGCGATGCCACTCCCGCATCAAGAGTTCATTGCGAAAACGCATCAAGGACAAGGCCCCGAGAAAGGCGGTGAACGCCAGGATCATGATTAGCAGCGGCCACAGCATCTCGGAGGATATGGAAGGCTTGGCAAACTTGGTGATGGTTGCGCCCTGATGCAGGGTGTTCCACCACTCCACCGAGTAGTGAATGATGGGCAGATTGATCACCCCCACCAATGCCAGAATACCGGCCGCACGCCCGGCAACAACCTTGTCACTGAAGGCATTGTAGAGAGCGATCACGCCGAGGTAGAGAAACAGCAAAATAAGCTCGGAAGTCAGGCGAGCATCCCACACCCACCAGGTTCCCCACATGGGCTTGCCCCATGCAGAACCGGTAAAGAGCGCGATAAAGGTAAACACAGCTCCCACTGGCGCCACCGCTGCCACCGTCATGTCAGCCATGCGCAATTGCCATACCAACCCGATGAAGGCAGCCACCGCCATGGTGGAGTAAGCGCCCATGGAGAGAATGGCGGAAGGCACATGGATATAGATGATCCGGAATGAATCTCCCTGCTGATAGTCCGCTGGCGCAAACGCCAAGCCCCATACAGTACCGATCACAAACGAGAGAAGACTAATTACCGCAAACCAGGGCAACAAGGCACCAGCCAGTTGATAGGCCCGCTCCGGCTTGGCATAAGGGTGCAACCATTTCCACATAGCTAAAAAAACCTTTTTTGTTATTAATCGTTGGGCGAGGCCTACCATACCGACCACAGGGCAACATCAAATACCCCGAAAGCAATAAGCGGCGCTCAATTTGATCCATCGCAACTTCATTTTTTACTCTGCTCCGTCAGGAGTCAGATCTGGCTCGACTCAGACGGAATCAATTGAGACTGACCCGCAACGCAGCCGAAACTGCCAACGGCGTCAGCGTCAGGGCACCAACCAGCATGGCGGCAAGAATCGCAAGCTGCCCACCGTAAGGCAGACCCATGCCGGCCGCATCAATGGCAGAGGTGGCAAAAATCAGTACTGGAATATAAAGCGGCAAGATCAGCAGGCTGAGCAGTACGCCTCCCTTACGCAACCCTACCGTCAGAGCCACTCCCACCGCACCGAGCAAGCTCAACACCGGCGTACCCAGTGCCAACGTCACCACCACGGCAAGATAGGTATTCATATCAAGCGACAACAAAATGGCAATCAGTGGGGAGATAAGCAACAGAGGCAAACCGGTCAGCAGCCAGTGAGCGACCACTTTGGCCAATGCCAGCAGCCCAAGAGGGTGAGGCATTAGCATCATCTGCTCCAGCGCCCCATCGGCAAAGTCGTCGCGAAACAGCCGTTCCAATGACAGCATGGCTGCCAGCAAGGCCGCAACCCAGATGATGCCGGGGGCAATACGGGCCAGCAACTTGGGCTCGGGGCCAATACCAAGTGGAAAAAGGGTGATGACGATCAGGAAAAACCAGAGCGGGTTCAAAATATCGGCACGCTGACGCAGGGCCATCAGCAGTTCACGGTGAATAAGGTGCAATACGGCGCGCAACATTAATTTACTCCTGCAACAAGGGAGTCGGGGTCAGTGACACGGTTGTCAACCTCCCCTGCATCAGGGTCAAATCCTGATGGGTGGTAAGGACCACCATGCCTCCCCGATCGGCATGGGCCAGGAACAGCTGCTCGAGTACCTTGACCCCCTGCTTGTCGATAGCAGTAAAGGGTTCATCCAGGATCCAGAGGGATGGTTTTTGTGACAGCCAGAGCCTGGCCAGAGCGACACGACGTTGTTGGCCTGCAGAGAGCTGCCCGGTCGGATTATCTTCAAAACCAGCCAGCCCCACCCGTGCCAATATCAGCCATAAATCAGCTTCAGTTTGCTGTGGATGATGTAACTGTTGGTAAAATTTCAGGTTTTCAAGCGGAGTCAGCGCAGCTTTTACGCCCGGCTGATGACCTAGATAGAGCAGATTTGCATGATACTCATCGCGACACTTGCCTATATTCTCTCCATTCCAGCACACCTCACCGACAAATGGCTGAGATAATCCTGTAAGCAGCCGTAACAAGCTGGTCTTACCTACACCATTAGGTCCTTCTATTTGCACCAAATCACCGGGAGCAACCGTAAAGGAGAGACGTTCAAACAGAGTGCGATCTTCACGCACGCAGCTCAGATTGTTAACTTGAAGCAGCATGAGGATGTTATCAGATGAAAATAAGCGGCCTGCATCTTAACACAATATTGGAATGCGTCTTTTCCAAGATGCCCATCATCCACTGGTTTTGTGGCAAAGATCGCGCATCAGCCAAGGGGGCGTGGTGAAATAAACGTCAATCGACAGTTTCCAAACGAATTAGGCTGTCCGAAACCTGATAATTGGACAAAAGTGCATAACTATTCTTCTACATCACCATGCATCGATCAAACCGGTAGAACGCACAGCTCGGAACAAGAAGAGAGAAAAAATTAGGGAAGGCCATCGCCTCCCCTAATGCTCAAGAGCGCCCTTTTCGCAATGATATCAATAGCTCGGCTTCTGCCTTTGGCAACTCGCACTCGCTCATGACTTCATCCAAATCGGCGCCCAGTTCAACCATTTTGGCAGCCCTGCTGTAGAGCCTTCGCTCGGGATCCTGCATGGTCAGCTCTTGCTGGCGATCATTCATCTGCTGCATCGCCCCTTCAACCGATTGCAAACGCTGCCCCATGCCGATAGTGCCAGTGTGCAGTTCCATCATCTGCTTGCGCAGGCTTTCCAGCTGACCTTGCAGCGTAGCCACGCTGGCCTCGGACTCCTGTTTGCTGCGTTTGCTTTTGAACCAGATATAAAAGGCAAACACCAAGGCAATCAGAGACAACCCCAAGGCAACCATCTCGATTATCAAAACATCACCTTATTTATCAGAGGGAACCGATATCTTCCCACTCTTCATCGGAGAGCAGCTTGTTCAAATCAACCAGGATCAACAGTTGACCATCGCGGTTGCTCACCCCCTGGATGAATTTGGCACTCTCTTCGGTTCCCACTGCAGGAGCAGCATCGATCTCGGAAGAACGCAGATAAACCACTTCCGCCACACTGTCGACCATGATGCCGATAACCTGCTTCTCGGCCTCAATGATCACGATACGGGAGTTTTCACTCACATCACCGGAAGGCAGACCGAAACGGGAACGGGTATCGATGACAGTCACCACATTGCCACGCAGGTTGATGATCCCCAGTACGTACTCAGGCGCCCCCGGCACCGGTGCAATCTCGGTGTAGCGCAACACTTCCTGAACCTGCATCACATTGATGCCGTAGGTTTCGTTTTCCAGTTGGAAGGTTACCCATTGCAGCACTTCATCTTCGGCCAGATTCTGTGCAATATTGCGCTTCTCTGTCATGTTTTTATTCCTTTTATGAAAACGTCTACTGCTAAAACTAGCAATAAAACAGCTCGATTGCAGAAGTTATCAGCGACCTTCTATGTTAACTCCACGCTCCAGCAACAGGAGCAGTTCACGGACGTGTAACAGGGCACACATTTTCTCTTTGACCATGCCCGCCAACCATGGGCGTTTACCCTCCTGATGGCGCCATTTCACCTGATCACGATGTAACAATTCAGTTCCTTTCAGGTGGTGACATGCCAACCCCCAAGGAGATTCACCAAGCATAATCAGATACTTGTAATCATCCATCTCCAGATGCTGACCTGGCATGACCCACAGGGCCGTATCAACCACATTCATCTTCTGCTCGCGGGAAGTCATGATCCCCTTGTACCAATCAGGCTGACCAAACAAAGAGGAGACCTCGCCCAGCTGATGGATCCCGCCAAGCTCGGTCAAAGGCACGGCAAAAGTCACGCCTGCGACTTCAAAAAAGAGGGCCTGAAACTCTTTGCCGGTATCAATATTTTCCCAGGCAACAGGTTCACTGGCTTCTACCGGAGCAACCTCCAGCGCCGTCTCGGTCAGAATAGTAGTATACGGCTCAACAGCCTCGGGGAGCAGAACCTCCGCAGGCAATTCAGGCTCAACCGGCAACAGTGAATCCTCTGCCACAATCTCCAGCGGGGCAGTAAGTGTTACCTCCTGCGTGAAGGTGTCATTCTCAAACTGGACCTGTCCCACCTGAGCCAGCAATTCACCGAGCTGAGCAAGGCGTGGATCGCTTTCGAGGTAAGGTGCAGCCACCACCTCGGGAACACTCTGGGATTGACGTTGCAACTGCAATACAGGGGCAGATTGAACCTCTTCCACCTCATCATCCAGCACTAGCGGCTCATCGAGGAGCAGGGAGTGGAAATAGTCATCCATCGCCCGGACTTGAATGGTATCTCTCATGCCGTCACCTCATGAACCCGTTGCCGCTCAAGGGCATCAAGATGATTGAGCAGCGTTTCGTATGCATAGGTTCCGCGACTTCCGGGAGAATAGATAGACGGGGGAATATGCAGCAAGCTGGCATCCCGAAACTTGGTATCAATGGGGATCACCGCATTCCACACCGAATCCCCATATTGATCCTTGATCGATTTCAAGGTCATCAGAGAGGCCCGGGTACGCTTGTCGAACATGGTCGGGATCACGGTATAACGAAACTTGTCACGCTTGGAACGCTGCATAATCTCGAATGTTTTCATCATCCGCTCCAGCCCTTTGAGGGCCAGAAACTCGGTCTGGACAGGCACCAGAATCCGATCGCAAGCAGCCAACGCATTGACCATCATCACCCCCAGCACCGGTGGGCAATCGATTATCACGTAATCATATTGATCCTGAATGCGCAGCAGTGCCCGCTTCAGTACCAACCCCATTCCCTCACGATTGCCCATCACCCGATCAAGGGTCGCCAAGGTAATAGACGCTGGCAATAAATTGATATTGTCGAACTTGGTCTTAAGCGTCAGTTTATTGACAAGCTCGGCTGTCGGTTTGACAGCTTGAAACAACTCATAGAGGGTTCCATCCAGACGATCTGAATCAAAATCGAGATATGCTGTTAGCGAAGCATGAGGATCGGTGTCAATCAACAGCACCCGCTGGCCACGCTGAGCCAAGATCCCGGCCAGCGAGACCACTGTGGTGGTCTTACCCACTCCACCTTTCTGGTTGGCAACCGTCCAAACAATCACTGTATCAGTCCTGCCTTGTTGTTATACGTATGCCACCACCGGGCAAGGAGATAACTTTTACCTCTCCTGCATCCATTGCCTGCTGCAATGCAGGCGCAGGCTCAGCAATCTCTGGCTTAACGGCTGGGGCTGTAGGCACCCAGGCAAATTTCGAGATAGCAACTACAACCTTGCGATTTTGCAGTCTTCCCTGCTCGCTGCTGTTGTCAGCAAAGGGAGAAAATTCCCCATAAGCCTCAAAAGCCAGTCGCTGGGGAGCTATGCCATTGGCAATCAAACCATTGAGTACTGCCTCGGCACGTGCCGCAGATAATGCCCAGTTAGATCGATATATTTCATTATTAATCTGCTGGTTATCGGTATAGCCACGCACTCTTACATAGTTATCGACCGGTTTGAGAATACTTGAAAGAGTATTAATGACCGGCGCAGCATTTGGCCCCATGAACGCGCTACCACTACCAAATAACAGCCCAGAACTAAGTTCGATGGTCAGCCAGTTCTCATCTTGCGTCAATTTGACTATTCCGGAGTCCACCAGCGAACTCATACTTTCCTGCAACTGCATATCGAGCTTCGCAAGGGTTGTGCCATTTTGCAGGACAGGAACACCCGAAATGGGGGCAAGCGAGGGCGCAGCAGCTGTAGCCCCCTCCAATAACGATGGCGACGAAGAAACAGCATTATCGAGCAGGGAATGACCTTGACCATCAAGCAAGCCATCGCTACGCGATTGAATGACGCTAAACGCTTGGCTCATGCCATCAATCACAGCGCGGTACTTGTCTTTGTTAACCAGAGCAACAGAATAGAGCACCACAAACAGGGCAAATATCAACGTCATATAGTCGGCATAGGATACCAGCCAGCGATCAAGGTGCTCACGCCCCTGCAAGTGCAACCGATAGCGCTTGCGCATGGCTACTCTCCTTTCAAATAGGCTCTGAGACGACGTTCAACCTGCAAACCATTTTCACCATGAGCAATAGCTATCAGCCCCTCCAGGGTCATCTCCTGAAACAACCCATAGTGATAATGAAAAGCCCGCAAGCGGTTTGCGATCGGCAAATAAATAAGGTTGGCAAAACCTACACCGTAAATAGTTGCCACAAATGCCACGGCAATACCAGCCCCCAGGGCTGCCGGGTCTTCGAGATGAAACATGGCCTGGATAAGCCCCATAACTGCGCCAATGATGCCAATAGTAGGGCTGTATCCCCCCATCGATTCAAACACCCGGGCGGCATGTTCATTGCGTTCCTGTTCAATATCGATGTCAGCTTCAAGCAACATGCGAATATCTTCAGTCGATACGCCATCGACAATCATGTTCAACCCTTGTCGGGTAAAGCTGTCCTGTTCTTCCTCTGCCTGATTTTCAAGGGCCAACAACCCTTGCTGACGGGCAAAAATAGCCCAAGATTGCATTCTCTCGGCTTGGGCAGAGAGATCATGTCGAGGAGGAGCAAAAATCCATAACAATTGCCTGATAGCCAGCAGCACATATTTAGCAGGAGTCTGTAATGTTACCGCTCCGACGGTCCCACCCAGCACGATCAGAAAAGCAGGTCCATCTACAAGTGTTAGCAGAGAGCCACCATGCCACAACTGGGCAATAGCAATGGCTCCCAATGCCAGGAGCAGACCGAGCAAACCCATAATTAGCGCCCCAACTCAACCAGGATACGCTGTGCCACCTTGTCCAAAGGGAGAGATTCGCTGGCAATACCCGCTTTAGCAACAGCTTGGGGCATACCATACACCACGCAGGAGGCCTCATCCTGAGCCCAGATGGTAGAGCCCTGCTCCTTCAGCAAACGTGCACCATCGCGACCATCAGCCCCCATGCCAGTCAGCACAATCGCCAGCACTTTGTCAGCATAAGTCTTGGCTGCTGAAGCAAAGGTAATATCCACGCAAGGTTTGTAGTTCACCTTGTCATTACCATCAACGATCCGGATTCGAGCGCCGACCCCTCGCCCTTCCAATAACATTTGTCTGCCACCGGGAGCAAGATAGGCATGGCCAGGTTTCAGCACATCGCCATCTTCGGCCTCTTTGACTCCAATCTGGCACAAACCATTGAGTCGGGCGGCAAATGCGGCAGTGAAGGTTGCCGGCATATGCTGGATAAGCAAAATTGGATGGGGAAAATCTCCCGGCAACTTGGTCAACACATTTTGCAGAGCAACAGGCCCACCGGTAGAGGTTCCAATCGCAACCAATTGATAAGTCTTGCCACTGCGCTTGAATGAAGCGCTTGGCACCCCGCGTTGCAGATCAGACTGACGCTCAAGTGTTCTTGGCGCTGTGCTGCCCAGTGGAGCACGAACAACCGGTTCAGGTGCTTTGGGACGGGTCGTAGACGTCATCAGAAAGCGCTTGCGGGAAATCTCCTTAACCCGCTGTTGCAACAATCTGACAGCTTCGTCCTTATCTCTGGCAATGTCTTCAAACTTCTTGGGTAAGAAGTCCAAGGCACCTGCGTCCAGTGCATCCAGCGTCGCCTTGGCCCCTTCATGGGTCAGGGATGAGAACATCAGAATCGGCGTCGGACACTTGGCCATGATCTCCCGCACCGCACTGATGCCATCCATCACGGGCATCTCGATGTCCATGGTGATCACATCAGGGCGCAGTGACATTGCCTTATCCACCGCTTCGCGTCCATTCTGTGCCGTGTCGATCACCGTCAGCATCGGATCCTGATTGATGATTTCGCTCACCCGACGGCGAAAGAAGCTCGAATCGTCGACAACTAATACCTTGACTGCCATTGTTATTTTTCTAACTCCTTGGGCCAGTGCGATTAATGTCTACGCGCATATGCTTTGAGCAGACTTGGCACATCCAAAATAAGGGCAATACCGCCATCACTGGTAATTGTCGCCCCAGCCATGCCCGGCGTACCTTGCAGCAGATTATCGAGTGGCTTTATTACCACCTCTTCCTGACCAATCAGACTGTCTACAACAAAACCTATTTGCTGAGTACCAATCTGCACAATCACCACATGGCCAGTATCCTGGCGAGCATGCTTGTTGGCTCCACGCGTCAACCACTTGTGTAAATAGAAGAGTGGTATCGCCTTCTCACGCACAATGATGGTCAACTGGCCATCAACCATGTTGGCCTTTTTCAGATCCAGATGGAAAATCTCGTTCACACAGCCAAGGGGCAAAGCGAAAGTCTGTTCACCCACTTCAACCATCAGTGTCGGCAGAATTGCGAGTGTCAAAGGAACCTTTATTTCGAGACGGGTGCCTTTCCCCCACGTTGAATCGATATGTACCGAACCATTAAGGCTGACAATGCTGGTTTTGACCACATCCATGCCGACACCACGGCCGGAAATATCTGAGATCTCGGCCTTGGTCGAAAAGCCCGGAGCAAAGATCAGGTTATAGGCATCGTTGTCGCTCATGCGAGCTGCAGTATCTGCATCCAGAACACCACGACTGATTGCAATAGACTTGAGCTTCTCCGGATCCATCCCTGCCCCATCGTCCTCGATGCAAAGCAAAATATGGTCACCTTGCTGGGAAGCACTAAGGGTTATCGTCCCTTGCCGCGGCTTGCCTGCTTTTTCCCGCACATCCGGCATTTCGACCCCGTGATCGCAAGAGTTGCGGACAAGGTGAACCAGAGGATCAGCAAGCGCCTCCACCAGGTTTTTATCAAGGTCGGTCTCTTCCCCCACCATCACCAGCTCAATCTCTTTCTTGAGGGTTCTGGCCAAGTCACGCACAACGCGCGGGAAACGACCAAATACCTTCTTGATTGGCTGCATGCGGGTTTTCATCACCGCACCTTGCAAGTCAGCCGTTACCACATCCAGGTTGGCAACCGCCTTTGACATCTCTTCATCATTGCTGGCAATACCCAGGCTCACCAACCGGTTACGTACCAGTACCAGCTCACCCACCATGTTCATGATGACATCGAGAGTCTTGGTATCCACCCGTACTGTCGTATCGCTTTGTACGGCACTGGTTTCGGCTGGCGCTTGCGCAGCCTTGGCGGCAGGTGCCGGAGCCTTGGCTGCTTCTGCGGGTTTTGCGGAGGCTACAGGCGTAGGTTTGGCTGCAGGAGCCGCCGGTTTGGGTGGAATTACTGCAGCAGGTGCAGCAGGTGCAGCAGGTGCAGCAGGTGCAGCAGGTGCAGCAGGTGCAGCAGGTGCTATGGTACTTTGCGGCCCTTGGCCACGACCATGCAATTCGTCAAGCAGGCGCTCAAACTCATCATCGTCGATAAGTTCATCCACCTCTTTTTGCACCGACTTCAAGGGGTTAACCTCTGGTGCCCCCATGTGTTGGCCCTGGCCATGAAGCTGATCCAACAAGGCTTCAAACTCATCATCGGTGATATCACCAGAACCACCCACGATTGGGGGCGCTACAGTGGTCTTGGTCGGCGCCCCACCCACGCCATGCAGTTCGTCCAGCAGACGTTCAAACTCGTCCGCTGAAATCTCGTCAATGGATCCACCGCCGTTAACAGGTGCTGGGTCGTTGCTCATTGCTACCTGTTCAACAGCCTCAGGAAGCACCTCTACTATCGGAACAACGGGTTCAGGCTCTGCCGCAACGGACGTATTTGTTGCAGTACGTAGTTGCTCTTCTCCTTCCGGCTTGCACAACTCATGGAGATCATGAAGCAAATCATCTGATGCAGGGCTTGGCGCTTCGCGATTTTGTACCTGGGCGAACATGACATTGATAGCATCCAGCGCTTGCAGGATCACATCCATCAGCTCGGCAGTTACGGTTCGCTTGCCATTACGCAAGATGTCGAACACGTTCTCCGCACCATGGCAGACGTCAACCAGTTCGCCGAGCGACAGAAAACCTGCGCCCCCTTTCACAGTATGGAAACCGCGAAATATGGCATTCAACAGGTTCTTGTCATCGGGCCGCTTTTCCAGGTCGACCAGTTGCTCAGACAACTGTTCCAATATTTCGGATGCTTCGACCAGAAAGTCTTGCAGTATGTCTTCATCAACTTCGAAGGCCATGCGTCACTCCATTAGAATCCCAGACTAGACAGAAGATCGTCCACATCATCCTGACCATTAACCACATCGGCACGGGCCTCCGGGTTCATGATAGGCCCTTCTGCTTCGATCCCGTTGACAGGAAGACTGCGAGTTGAATGCTCGGCAGCAGCCTCACCAAACATGGTCAACATTTCTATTAATTTTGTTTCAACTTCCTGAACAAGCTTGATGACCTTGCGAATCATCTGACCAGTCAAATCCTGAAAATCTTGCGCCATCAGGATTTCTGTCAGCAGTTGCCGTAATTTATCGGCATCAGACTCAGAAGCCTTAATAAAATCATCAAGTTGATGACATAAGGATTTGAACTGCCCCACGTTCATATCGCGGGACATCAGTGCATTCCAATTCGGCATCACCAGCTGAATATTGTCATTAAGGCGATCAGCTATTGGCAAACTGGCTTCTACCGCATCCATAGTGCGATTGGCGGCCTTGTCTGTCATATCGATGACATAGCTCAGACGCTCCCGCGCATCGGGAATTTCATGGGTTGCCAAGTCTGGAATACGGGGGTCGAGGCGAAACTCTTGAAGTGAATCGTGTAGTTGTCGGGTCAGCTGACCTACTTTTTCAAACAGATCGGCTGCGTTGGGGGCACATACTTCGGCAAGCAGTTCATCGGCCAGCTCAAATTCGCTTTGCTCCAGATGGGCAACAAGCATCCTTGCCTGGTCGAGCGAAATCATTGCTCTCGTTTTGGCCATCATCCCTGCCGCTCCTTAGCCAATTCGTTCGAAAATTTTGTCGAGTTTTTCTTTCAGTGTTGCTGCAGTGAAGGGCTTGACGATGTAACCGTTAACGCCAGCTTGAGCGGCCTCAATGATCTGCTCACGCTTGGCTTCGGCCGTTACCATCAGCACCGGTAGGTGCTTGAGCTTATCATCAACGCGAATGGCTTTAAGCAGGTCAATACCTTGCATGCCAGGCATGTTCCAGTCGGTGACCACAAACTGAAAATCACCATTTTTCAGCATCGGCAGCGCTGTATTACCGTCATCCGCCTCATGGGTGTTGTTGAATCCCAAGTCGCGCAGCAAGTTCTTGATAATCCGGCGCATCGTTGAAAAATCGTCAACAATGAGGATTTTCATGTTCTTGTCCAAAATTCCCTCCTAAATAGCCACTAGAGTGGCTCACTTACATGATGCTAGAAACGGGTTGTGTCGTGCGGATTATGCCTTAGAGTTTCATCTCAGTGTAGCCAGTACAAACACTTATAGATGCCAATCTCTCAAACGAGCACGCAATCTGTGCATGGCCTGACTGTGGATCTGGCTAACACGCGACTCGCTCACATTTAAAACCTCGCCAATCTCGCGCAAATTAAGCTCTTCATCGTAGTAAAGAGAGAGAACCAACGCTTCCCTCTCAGGTAAGCGACCAATTTGCTCGGATAATACAATTTGAAATCTTTCTGCCGCTAATTCATCAAACCCCGAACCAGAAGGAGCGTCTTCCGGATTGCCAATCACATCTTCACTCACCCCCAGATCCTCGATACCGATGATCTTGCCGCAAGAGACATCTTGTAGCATGGCATGATAATCAGCGATGGAGACACCCATTTCGGCTGCTACTTCGGTATCACGCGCATCCCTGCCATGGGCCTGCTCGACATTTTCGATCGCTTCCGCGATAGCCCGGCTATTGCGATGCACGGAACGGGGAACCCAGTCACCACGCCGGATCTCATCCAGCATAGCGCCTCGGATACGGATCCCGGCATAGGTCTCAAAACTAGCCCCCTTGCTACCATCAAAATTACGCGATGCTTCGAGCAACCCAATCATACCTGCCTGGATCAGGTCATCCAGCAAGACACTGCTCGGCAAGCGAGCCAACAAATGCTGGGCAATTCGCTTGACCAATGGAGCATGACGCTCCACCAGTACGTAGGAATCCTGATGACGCAAGTACGCTTGGGCTTTATTCACGGGAACCTTCCTGTGTAGTGGCCGGTTTCTGCAACAAATTTTCCAGGAAAAACTCCAGGTGGCCCCCCGGCTGATTTGGAACCGGCCAGCTCGCAGCTTTATTGGCAAGCGCCCGGAACGCCAGAGCTGCTGGCGACTTGGGAAATGCCTCGACAATCAACTTCTGCTTACGCACCGACGCCCGTAGATTGGTGTCGTAAGGCACACAGGCCACCAACTCCAGCGAGGTATCGAGGAAGCGGTCCGTTACCCGGGTCAGCTTGGCGAAGAGCTCCTGGCCTTCACGCAAACTGCGCACCATGTTGGCAACCACTTTGAAGCGGAACACGCCGTGCTCCTTGGAGAGGATCTTGATAAGTGCATAGGCATCGGTAATGGAGGTGGGCTCATCACACACCACCACCATGACGTCCTGCGCAGCACGAGTGAAGCTCAGCACCATGTCAGAGATGCCAGCCGCCGTATCAACCATCAGGATATCAACCTGGGTTTTCATCTCGCTGAACGCTCGGATAAGCTCGGCATGCTGCACCGGTGAAAGCTCGACCATCGATTGGGTGCCAGACGTTGCAGGCACAATCATCATGCCGTAAGGCCCCTCGACGATGATGTCATCGATGGTACATTCGCCCGCCAGTACATGAGAGAGGTTGCGGTGCACCCGCAGCCCCAGCATGACGTCCACGTTGGCTAGACCCAGGTCGGCATCCAGCACCATCACCCGTTTGCCTTGTGCGGCAATAGCACCCGCCACGTTCAGGGTCACGTTGGTCTTGCCGACGCCCCCCTTGCCACCAGACACGGCGATCACTTTTACTCGATTGTTTTGACGCATTTTGCGCAGACCACTCGCCTGATCCATATACATGTTACTCATAAAACTCCGAATCTTCGGCCTCGCCAAAGCCTGCGCCCCAGAAATAGGGCTCTTCTGTTTCTCGCTCCAGCGAGCCCATTGCAGCTCCGACGAGCTGCGCCGCATTGGCAACCTGAATATCTTCCGGAACCCGCTGCCCGTCAGTGATATAACTGATTGGCAACGCATTCTGGATACACACGTTAATCACTTCGCCCAGATTCAGACTTTCATCCAATTTGGTAAGTATGCAGCCGCTTAACGGAATACGCCGGAAATGGTCCACCGCCTCCTGCATAACCCGACGCTGAGAGGTAGCCGACATCACCAGATAGCTGCGGATCCGTACCTTGGCATTCTTGACCAGGGTATCAAGCTGCTCGGTCAAACGGATATCCCGCTGACCAACCCCTGCCGTATCGATCAACACCAAACGACGGTGGCGGAACTGGTAGAGCGCACTGGCCAGCTCCTCGGCATCGCGCACTTGGCGAACCGGACAGCCCATGATGCGACCATAGGTCTGCAACTGCTCATGGGCACCAATCCGGTAATTGTCCGTGGTGATCAGCGCCACCTGCTCAGCGCCATACTTCATCGCAAAACGGGCCGCCAATTTGGCGATAGTGGTGGTTTTTCCCACCCCGGTCGGCCCCAGTAGAGCAACCGCACCGCCCTGACGTAAAATCTCGTCTTCACTGATCTTGAGCTGGCCAGTCAACACCTCGGCCAACTGAGCCATCGCCTGATGGATGGGCATATCTTCGGGGATCAGCCCGGCAAGCTGATCGGCAAACGCATCATCAAACCCCATTTTCTTGAGCTCTTTGATAAGCAAGGCACGCATCGGTTCACGACGCTCGACCTCTTGCCACATCAAGCCGGAGATCTGATGTTCCAACAGTTTGCGGATGCTGGCCATCTCCTTGCGCATCCCCTCCATCTCCTGATCCCGCTGGGCGGGTTGAGCTGCTCGCTGACCGGAGGTACTCCGTGCCTTGGGTTTGACAGGTTCAGGAGCTGCTGCACCCCATTGCCCCTGCTCGGCCAACGTTCTGGGAGCACCGTTAGCAGCGACCAGACCAGCAGACTGAGAGCCTCCGCTTCCGGCTGTGCTGCCTGGCTTGAGTTTCTGTTGACGCGCCAGCAGCGCTGCCAGGGTGTCGGCATAGTGCTCATTCTGTTCCTGCACCGGAACCGCCTCAGGGCGGATCATCTGCCGACCGGCAGACGAAATATTGACACTCTCATCGTTCAGTTGACGACGAATCGGCGCATCTTTGGGCCCCGGGACCTGGGATTGATAATCGACGGCCGCGACTATCTCTACCCCTCCGGTGACTTTTTTGTTAGACATGATGACGGCATCGGGTCCGAGAGTCTCCTTGACCTCGGCCAGAGCCGTTCGCATGTCCTTGGCAAAAAACCGCTTAATCTTCACCCGTCGTCTCCGCTAACTAGTTCTGTCCCACCGCACTGACAATGCGAATTTGCTTGTCGTCAGGCACTTCCTGATAGGAGAGAACGCGCAATCCAGGAATGGCATTCTTGACAAATTTGGCCAGGGTATTGCGCAAAATCCCTGATGTCAGAAGCACAGCCGGTTGGCCTTCCAATTCTTGTCGTTGAGTGGCTTCCGCCAGCGAACGCTGCATCCGCTCTGCCAGACCCGGTTCAATCCCGGCGCCATCGCCACCACCCGCTTGCAACGACTGATGCAATATGCGTTCCAATTCTGGTGCCAAGGTAATCACCGGCAGCTCAGGATCGGGGCCTGCAATCTCCTGCACAATCAGGCGACGCAGGGCAATCCGACACGCGGCAGTCAGCACTTCGGGATCCGGGCTACGCGGCGCATACTCCACCAGGGTCTGCAGGATAGTGCGCATATCACGGATTGGCACGCCTTCATTGAGCAGATTCTGCAATACCTTCACCAGGTTGCCCATACTAATCACTTCCGGCACCAGCCCTTCAACCAGTTTGCTCTGGTGCTTGCCAATCATGTCGAGCAACTGCTGCACCTCATCATGCCCCAACAGCAGTGACGCATGGTTGGTGAGGATCTGGCTCAAATGCGTAGCCACCACGGTTGCGGTATCCACCACGGTATAACCCAGGGTCTGGGCTTGGGAAACCATCTCCTTGGCAACCCAGACCGCCTCCAGACCAAACGCGGGATCTCGGGTGGCAATACCCTGGATCTGGCCAAATACCTGGCCCGGATTGATAGCCATTTCCTTATCATGGTAAACATTGGCTTCGCCGGTACTGACCCCCATCAAGGTGATGCGATATTGGTTGGGCGCCAGATCCAGGTTGTCACGGATATGCACTGCTGGCACCAAAAAGCCCAGTTCCTGCGAGAGTTTCTTGCGTACCCCTTTGATCCGGTTGAGCAGTTCCCCCCCCTGATTGCGATCCACCAGCGGGATCAGCTGATAACCAACCTCCAGCCCGATAACGTCAACAGGCATTACATCATCCCAGCTCAACTCTTTTTGCTCATGCGGTTGATCGGAAGTTGCAGGCATCAACTCGCCCCTGGCTGCTTTGGCCACAGCCAGTTTCTGGCGGCGCAACAGCCACCAGGCACCGGCAGCCGAGATCCCCCCCAGACTGAGGAAGGCAAAGTGCGGCATGCCCGGCACAAACCCCATCATCAACAGAATACCGGCTGAAATGATCAACGCCTTGGGGTTATCAAACAGCTGACCCAGTACTGCCGTCCCCATATCCTGATCGGTATTCTGCCGGGTCACTATGATTGCTGCGGCAATGGAGAGCAGCAGGGAGGGGATCTGCGCCACCAGGCCGTCACCGATGGCCAACAGAGTGTAAATTCCCGCCGATTCACTGAAGGTAAGGTGGTGCTGCATCATCCCGATAATGAAGCCACCCAGGATGTTGATGAACAGGATCATGATGCCTGCAACCGCATCCCCTTTGACAAATTTGGAGGCACCGTCCATGGAGCCGTAGAAATCAGCTTCCTGAGTCACATCTTGCCGACGTTTTTTAGCCTCTTCCTGATTGATAAGCCCGGCGTTCAGATCGGCATCGATAGCCATCTGTTTGCCCGGCATGGCATCCAGGGTAAAACGGGCGCTCACTTCCGCGATCCGCCCGGCCCCCTTGGTGATGACAACAAAGTTGATGATCATCAGGATGGTAAAGACGATGATGCCGACCGCATAGTTACCGCCGATTACCACATTACCGAACGCCTCGATCACATGGCCCGCAGCAGCAGTACCATTATGACCTTCCAGCAACACCACCCGGGTCGAGGCAACGTTCAATGCCAACCGCAGTAAGGTCGCGAGCAGTAATACTGTGGGGAAGGCGGCAAATTCGAGGGGACGCCGGGTATAGACGGATACCAGCAGCACCACAATGGAGAGCGCAATGTTGAAGGAAAAGAGCACGTCCAGCATCATCGGCGGGATGGGCAACACCACCATGCCGAGCGCAGCTAATACCAGCAGAGGGGTACCGACCCCCTTGCTCAGCAGCCATCTGTACTCTTTTATCCGGCCTAATGCTGCCTTGACTTCCATCGCTTTTCTCAATTTCAACATACTGGTATTTGATTAAAGCAAACATCAAGCCAACAATACAACCAACTGAAATGTAATGATTTTATTTTGACAACGTCAGAACTTTGTCATTTGCGATATTCGGTAGGGATGGGGAGATCCTTGGCCAGCGGCTGGGGACGACGCCCCTGACCACGGCGGAATTTCTTGAGCTGGAAGACATAAGCGAGTACCTGGGCAACCGCCGCAAACAATCCTTCAGGTATTTCACGACCCAGCTCGGTAGAGTGGTAAATGGCACGGGTCAGCTCGGGTGAAGGCATGATGGGGATCTCATACTCCCTGGCGATCTCCCTGATCTTCATCGCTATCTCATCCGTGCCCTTGGCCACAACCTTGGGTGCGGCCCCGGGTTTGCCCGCATCATACTTGAGCGCAACCGAGTAATGCGTCGGGTTGGTGATCACTACGTCAGCCTTGGGGACATCCCCCATCATCCGGCGCATCGCAGCCTCCATCTGCAGGCGACGGATCCGCCCTTTCACCTCGGGCTTGCCCTCACTGTCCTTGAACTCGTCCTTGACCTCTTGCTTGGTCATCTTGAGTTGACGCATGTGATTCCACTGCTGGAACGGTACGTCGATGGCCACGATCGGGATAAGCGCACAGCAAAGGATGATCAACATCCAGAGGAAAAGTTCGAGAGCATCGATAATACCGCCAGGAAACCCTTCCATGGAGAGGTTGAGCAAATGATTGAACTGGCTAGACAACATCCACCAGGCAAACAGGGTGATAAACACCACTTTGGCGATAGACTTGACCAGTTCGATCAGTGACTGCACCCCGAACATCCGCTTCAAGCCGTTGAGCGGGCTCAACTTGCTGAACTTGGGCATCATGGCTTCAGTCGAGAAGTTCATTCCCCCCATCAAGATGTTGCCGACAAACGCAGCAATGGCAACCAGTGCGAACAGTAACCCCAGCGGCTGGATCAGCTCCACCAACAGGGCAGGCAACATGGCAGTCATGGCATTGGGATCAAAAGCCTGTTCCCGGTCGAGGGTAAACCCTATGGTCAACACCTTCACCATGGCGGTCGCCAACGACCCCTTGAGCATCAGCAAGCCAAATACGGCGGCCAACAGCACACTGGCGGTGCCAAGCTCCTTTGAACGTGCAATCTGCCCTTTGTCACGGGCCTGTTGCAGTCGTTTGCCCGTAGGTTGTTCGGTACGTTCCTGATCGGTATCAGCCATGGGCACCACCGAAACACTGGGTACCAATTAGCTCACAGCTGACCTCCTGCACCCGCTCCCACATCATGTCGAAGTGGCCGAGGAACCCGCCGATTGTTAGCCAGAGGATCAGCAGACCCGACATCATGCTGACAGCAAAACCGATACTGAAAATGTTGAGCTGCGGCGCTGCCCTGGTCATGACACCAAAGGCAAAGTTGATAAGCAGCAAGGCGACGATGGCAGACAGAGCCATCACCAGAGAGGCCTGATACATCACGCCGAGAAACCCGATCAGAGTGCGGATAGAAGGCAGAGATAGCCCACTATCGGACACCGGCAAGGTATCAAAACTCAGCACCACCATACGCAACATGGTGAGATGACCATCCACAGCCAGAAACACCAACGTGGCGAGCATCAGATAAAATTGGCCGACCACGGGAGCGGACTGGCCATTCATCGGGTCCACCAGCGTGGCGAAACCCAGACTGGTCTGCATGGCAATGACCTGCCCGGCCATTACGAAACTCTCCATCAGAAACTGGGTCATCAGGCCGAGCGCAATACCAATAAGCAGTTGCTGGGCCAACACCAGAAAGCTGCCGACAGAAAAGAGTTCGATAGCAGGCATTTTCGGTAACAGCGGCGAGATCAGAAAGGTAATGGCGAGCGCCAACCCCATGCGGATACGAGCTGGCGCCAACCGGCTGCCAAACACCGCCATCACCATCAGCAGACTGCTCACCCGCGCCAGCGGCCAGAGGATGGAAGACAACCACTCCATGATCAGAGCGGTTGTATAGGTCATCCCACCACCTCGGGGATTTGATTGACCATCAACACAAAAAAGTCCATCAGGCTCTGCAAGCCCCAGTGAGCCCCGGCACCGAGGGCAAACATAGTGACGACAAGACGCGGCAGAAAACTCAGGGTCTGTTCGTTAATGGAGGTGGCAGCCTGAAAAATGGCGACCACCAGGCCAATCATCAGACTCGGCAGGATCACGGCACATACCATGACGGTCACAAGCCAGAGCGCTTCACGAAAGACGTCGACAAAGGTTTCAGGACTCATGTTTGGACTCCTTGTACTTGACCAGTTTAACCGGCACCCAGTCCGAAACTGTTGGCCAGCGAGCCCAGAATGAGGTTCCAGCCATCAACCATCACAAACAACATCAGTTTGAAGGGCAACGAGACGATCATCGGCGAGAGCATCATCATCCCCATCGCCATCAGGATACTGGCGACCACCAGGTCGATGACCAGAAATGGCAAGAACAGCATAAAACCAATCTGGAAGGCGGTTTTCAGCTCGCTGGTGACAAAGGCCGGGATCAGCACCCGCAGCGGCACATCGGCTGGCTTCTCTACCTGTACATTGGCGATCTCCATAAAGGTATTGAGATCCTTAATGCGAGTTTGCGCCAGCATGAACTGGTGAATGGGCAACTCGGCCTTTTCCAGAGCCTCCTTGGCCTGAATGGTCTCGGCCAGATAGGGCTGCAACGCCTCGTTATTGATGCGATCCAGCACCGGCGACATGATGAAGAAGGACATAAACAGCGCAATACCGATCAGCACCTGGTTGGAGGGGCTCTGCTGCAAACCGATCGCCTGACGCAAGATACCCAGCACTATGATAATGCGGGTAAACGACGTCATCATGATCACCATGGCCGGCAAGAAGGAGAGCGCTGTCATCAGCGCCAGCACTTGCAAGGTCAAGCTGTATTCCTGAGAACCATCTGCCATGGTCTTGACGGTCACGGCCGACATGGCATCTTGCGCCAGTGCAGGCTGCGACAGTAGGAGCAAAGATGCCAACAGGCCGACCAGCAGCCCGAGGAATGACCATAATCTGTTAGGTTTTTTCATGCTTGCCCATCAATTTGCCAAGCTGCTGGGAGAAAGCCTGAGGCTGGTTCTCATCCAGTGGCTCCTCCAGCCGATAGAGGAAGTTGACCTGCTGTGGCGTCACCCCAACCAGCAGTTGCTGTTCGCCCACCTTGACCACCAGCAGTTTCTCTTTATAACCCACAGGTAAACTGGCGATCACTTTCATCTGCCCCCCGCCCATGGCGGTGGCTATCTTGCTCTTCTTGAGCAAGAACCCCAGCACCAGGATGAGGCCGATCACCATCAGGCTGGAGAGCAACCAGGAGCTCAGACTGGGTGCATTGACCGCCCCCTGAACCTCAGCAATAGCAGGCAGGGGCAGCAGCAGTAACAACAGCGCTCGTATCATTTCAGCTTCTTGATCCGTTCAATCTGGCTGATGACGTCAGTGAGACGGATACCAAACTTGTCATTCACCACCACCACTTCGCCATGTGCAATCAGGGTGCCATTGACCAACACATCCAGCGGTTCACCCGCCACCCGATCAAGCTCGACCACCGAGCCCTGATTGAGCTGCAACAGGTTGCGAATACTGATCTGGCTGCGACCCACTTCCATGGCGATGGTGACCGGAATATCGAGAATGGTGTCGAGCTTGCGCCGCTCCTCGGCACTGATGGGGGCATCGTCCTTGAGCTCCTCCAGGGGGGCAGGCTTGGCTTCGGCAGTTACCTGCTCTTCCAGCGCCGCAGCCCAGGCATCAGCCATCAAATCCTCTTCCTCAGTTCCGCTCATCTTGTTTCCTTATGCTACTTCGTGACCGTTTATCGCAATAAACCGTCGATTATCGCTGTTGATCTTCGATACTGCGCTCAAGCTCTTCCAGCTCGGCCTCGCCATCAATTCGTACCCCGCCCCGGGTCACCAAGTGCATCTCAGTCTTGACCCCTTCCGGTCGCTTGAGTTTATCGGTGATTTTGAGCGCCACATTATCCTTGGTGCGCCCCATCTTGGCGTGGAAGGTGGGCAAGTCTTCCACATACACCAGCAGATTTTCCGGCATCTCGACCGGAATGATATCGCCGGGACGCAGCTCCATCAGCTCACGCAAAGTCAGCTCGGTTTCCAGCAACTTGGCTCGCAGCTCCACCTTGACGTCCATGATCTCGTCGCGTAGCGCCTTGCTCCAGCGCACATCGGTATCACCCTTGTCACTCTGCACACCGGCATCGAGCAGCTCGCGGATCGGTTCCAGCATGGAATAGGGCATTGCAACGTGGAAGTCGCCGCCACCACCATCGAGCTCTATGTGGAATGAGCTCACCACGATAACCTCCGTGGGGCTGACAATGTTAGCCATCGCCGGGTTCACTTCCGAATCGAGGTACTCAAACCCGACATCCATCACCGGCGCCCAGGCATCCTTGTAATCCTCGAACACCAGCTTGAGCAGCATCTGGATGATGCGCCGCTCGGTCGGCGTGAACTCGCGCCCTTCTATCTTGGCGTGGTAACGACCATCGCCGCCGAAGAAGTTCTCCACCAGAATGAAGACCAGTCGAGCCTCCATGGTAATGAGCGCCGTTCCCTTGAGCGGGCGGAAGCGCACCATGTTGAGACTGGTCGGCACAAACAGGGTATGAACGTACTCGCCAAACTTGAGCATCTGCACGCCGTTGATGGAAACTTCGGCGGTGCGACGCATCATGTTGAACAGACTGATCCGCATATGGCGGGCAAAACGTTCGTTCACCAACTCCAGCGTCGGCATGCGACCACGGACGATGCGGTCCTGGGAAGAGAAGTCAAACTGGGCAACGCCGGGCTCCCCCGCCGAGCCTATCTCTTCCTCTTCGACATCATCGACACCGTGCAAAAGGGCATCAATTTCGTCCTGACTTAACAGATCGCTCACGCTTCACCTACTGCATTACAAAGCCGGTAAACAGCACTTGTTCGATAACGGGGGAAGAGACCAGGTCCTTGAGCACCCGACGGCACTCTTCCAGTGAGTCCTTGCGCAGCTTCTCCTTGCCTTCAAAGGTCATCAGCTGTTCGGCCGTCGCTGCGCTGAACACCCGCAGCAACGTGCCTTCGATCAATGGGATATTCTGTTTGGCCAGGGTCTCATCAGCCGCTCCACGTACTTGCAGCTGGATCTTGATCTGCACCAGTCGATCCCGCTGTACTCCTGCCACGTTGAAGACAAAGGGGCGCGGCATCCCGACATAAAGGGAGGGTTGAGGTGCTTCCACCTTGGGCTTGGCATCCTTACCCTCCGCTGCTTCTGCGGGGGGTTTATCCGAGCCGGAGAGCATCAGGAAGGCACCTGCACCACCACCGCCGAGCACAATGACCGCCAGGGCGATGATAATGATCAGCTTCTTTTTTTTGCCCGCGGCCGGGTCTTTTAGCGTCAATTCGTTATCGTCAGCCATCCCTTGTCCACCCTCGTCTCAAACTTGTTCGATATCATAAACTTACTCGGGATTGCATCAAGCATAGAAATCAATTCCGGAACCGTTTGTCGATTCCACTGAAACATTCAGGGTAGAAGTGGTGAACTCCCCCTCAAGCTGTCCGTTACCAGAGCGCGATGGGTCACCACCCTGTCCCTGTTGGCCCTGACCGGCGAATGCCGCCTGACCCTGTTGTTGCTGCTGTTGTGACTGCTGCTGAACCTGGGTCTGACCGAGCTGGATCCCCTGCCCTGCCAGCATATCGCGCAAGCGCGGCATCGCCTGCTCCAGCATCTCGCGAGTCTGTCCATGTTGTACCACGAAATGGACGTTGGCCTGACTGTCGGCCCCAATCTGGATCTGGATCTTCATCTTGCCAAGGCCGATCGGGTCGAGCTGGATCTCCGCTTGCTGCAGCTTGTCGGCCAACATCAGATTGACCTTCTGGTGCAGCTCGGCAGGCGCCTCCTGACTGGCCAGTTTCAGATGGGGTAAATTCTGTGGTTCACGGCGTACCGCACCCTCTGCGGAAGCGAGCGCTTTGTTCTCAGCCACTTGTGGCTGTGGCTGACTGTTCTGACTATGTTGCACCGTCTGGCTCTGGCTGTTCTCGCTGCTCGCTGTCGTGGCAAGGAGACTCTTGTCCGATTCACCGGCCTTCGGTTTCACCTCCAGCTGCACCGCTTTGCGCTGCTCGCTGCTACTGCCGGTTACGACCATTTGCTGGATACCGGCCGAGATGGTCGATAGCGGTGCTTGCGGCCCCTGAGACTCGGCTTGTGCCAACACCTGCTGCGGCGCTTCCATCACCGGTGTCGCAGAACCATCGTTCTGGTTCATTACGACGTGAGTCGGCGTATTTTGTGCAACGCTGCTGGCTGTAACCCCTTGGGTGCTCTGGGCCGTACTCTGGTTGGCAGAGGTCGCTGTTGTTTGCTGGCTCCCCGTCCCCTTGCTGGTGCTCTCGGTGGCAGCAGTGGTGGTTGTCGTACCGGGATCTGGTTGCTTGACCCCATCACTCACCTTGAGAGCGGCCCCCTGATTCACAGCCTGAGCAGCTTGCTCCTTGCTGGCCATGGCATGACTAGATGTGGCGAAGGCCTCTGATTTTCCGTCCCTTCCCTCTTTTGCGGGAAGCGTTTCACCCGGTTTGCCAGCACGAGCCAGCTCATCGGCAGGCAACGCCTTAGCCAATTGCGCCAATCGCTCAGCGCCGGAGAGCGGTTTTTCACCTTTCCCACTGGCAGCCTCGGAGTGAACCTCCTCTTTGAGGGGACGGTGATCGCCCTTGGCAGCGGCATCATCCGCTTTAACTGAACTCCCCTTTGCGGCGTTCATGGCGTCAGATAGCTCGCTAGCATCACCGGTTGATAGTAGTTCGGATGACTGGGCAGCCGCTTTGTCCAGAGCCGCCCCCATAGTCGCGAGAGTCGATGAGGATTCAGCAGCTGCTTTTCCGGCGAGCGGTTGAGCAACCTTGCCAGCAGAAGGAGAGAGGTCTTGCTCCTGCTCACCCTCTTGTGGCGGCAAAGGATTGCCGTCAACCCGGGCATCAGAGGCGGTACTCTGCGGCGAAGCGACGGCCAGCTGTGTTGTCACCAGCGAGGTATCAAGTTTGAGGGAGTCTTGCAGGCGAAGCAGAAAATCATTGATCGGCAAGTCGTCATCGCTCTTCTGCTCGGCGTCTGGTTGCTCCTCCTTCTCTTTGATGGTCTTGCTGTTACTTTCAGGCGCCAAAGATTTGGCTGATCCAGCCAAACTGGCATCCTGACCATTGCTGATGGTGTCTGCAGCCCCTTTATCACTGGGCGGCCCTTTTTTATCACCGCCCTGTACTTTGGCAATGTGCGAGGCGAAGTCGCCCTTGCTGTCGGCGCCAGTGCCACTATCAATCGCCTTGCTCTCGGAGATTCCGCTCAGGGGGGCTTTATCCAAACCGTTAGCCGGAGCAGGAGGCGTTTGTGTCAACAGTGTCTGCATCATGATGGGATCCCTGAATTCTGGCGGCCCCCAACGAGATGGCCCCCGACAATACCCAGTTCAAAGCAAGTTACAGGCCAGAATAATGAAACCGCCGCAACATGGCGTACTCATCCAGCATCTTTTGCTCCTGACGCAGGGCCTTCTGCTGTTCACGGCTCGCCTGCTTCTCCAGCAACAGCTCCACCGCCTTGCGCCGTTGCTGGGCCGCCAGCCACTCCTCACGTCGCAGTTCCAACGCCTGACGTACCTGCAATACCCCTTCGTACTGCTGAGTCGCCGCCTGTTCGAGTTTGTTGATAAAAGCGTGGTACTGGCTATTTTGCTGGGGTGAGATCCCTTGCAAGCCACGATCGGTCCACTGCTGGTGATAGATCTGGCGGTACTGGTTAAGAGCATTCTGCTGATCCATGAACAGCTTGAGATCCTGCTGCGCTTTCACCAGCGCCAGTGCGCACTGCTGCTCAGCCTCTACCAACCGCTCGGCCAACAATACCAACCCTCTACTCATCGTCGACCTCCTCCATCCAGACTGTCATCAGCGCATCAGTGGCATCGCCACCATCTGCAAGGCTTGCAGGCCATCATCGTAGTGAATGACCTCGCGCATACCCTGCTGCAAGAACTGGTCCAGATAAGGCTTTTGAATGATGGCGCGGTCGATGCGAGGGTCGGAGCCCTGACTGTAAGCACCAATGGTGATGAGATCCCGGTTCTGCTGATAGAGGGAGTAGAACTGCTTGAGGGTGCGCGCCAGATCCATGTGTTCCGGCGAAGTCACCATGGGCATAACCCGGCTGATGGACTTCTCGATGTCGATGGCCGGATAGTGACCCGCATCGGCCAGCTCGCGCGACAGCACGATATGGCCATCGAGAATGGCCCGCGCCGCATCAGCGATGGGGTCTTGCAAATCATCCCCCTCAGTCAGCACGGTGAAGAAGGCGGTGATAGAGCCTTGGCCGTCACTACCATTGCCCGCCCGCTCCACCAGCGCCGGTAATTTGGCAAATACCGAGGGCGGATAGCCCTTGGTTGCTGGCGGCTCGCCCACCGCCAGCGCGATCTCACGCTGGGCCTGAGCGTAACGGGTAAGAGAATCCATCAAGAGCAGCACGTTGAGCCCCTGATCACGAAAATACTCGGCGATGGCCAGCGCCGTTTCACACCCCTTGAGACGCATCAGCGGCGAAGCATCGGCGGGAGCTGCCACTACCACGGAGCGGGCTCGCCCCTCCTCCCCCAGAATGTCTTCGATAAACTCTTTCACTTCCCGGCCCCGTTCACCGATGAGGCCGACCACCACCACATCCGCCACCGAGCCGCGGGTCATCATGCCAAGCAGCACCGATTTACCGACACCGGAACCGGCAAACAGCCCCATCCGCTGGCCCTGACCCACCGTCAGCACGGCGTTGATGGCGCGCACCCCCACATCCATCGGCTGATGGATCGGGCGGCGAGAGAGCGGGTTGATGCGGTGCTGAGCAAACTGCACCGTCTGAGAGGAGAGAATGGGGCCGAGGCCATCGAGCGGCTGACCGATGCCATCGATGACCCGGCCAAGCAGGTTCATGCCAACCGGAATGCCGTGCTCCTCGGTAATGGGCACCACCCGGGCTCCAGGGATCACCCCCTTGAGCTGTTCGCTCGGCATCAAAAACAGCCGATCGCCGGAGAAACCCACCACTTCGGCCTCCAGCATGCCATCCAGGGTATCGATGCGACAGAGCGCACCGATAGCAGCACGACAACCTATGGCCTCAAGGGTGAGGCCGACCACCCGGGTCAATTTACCGGCAACCGGCGGCTTGGGGGCGCTATCGCGCACCCGATACCCTTGCAACCGATTGAGTAACGAGCCGCTCATCTAGCCTCCTGACATATGACATTGAATGAGTCTGCAGGGTAAGCGGTACCCATCGAGTCGCTCCTGCTGGCCTTAGCCACGGATATCCTGTCCTGCCTTGTCCCGCACATTGTCCCGCAGAAAATTGCGCAACAGCTGGTCGATCCGTCCCGAGAGGGTCAGATCGATGCTGGAGAGTTCTGTCGCCAGTTGCAGATCACCGGGAGAGAGGGTGGGCTCGCTCTGCAAGCGCCAGTGACGCTTGACACACTCTTCGGCGCCAAAAGCCTGCTCAACCCGCGCAATATCATCGGGATGCAGCATCAGGGTGACCCCCTGCTCGGCAACTGGCAGCAAGGCTAACCCCTGCTTGAGCGCTTCCAGCAAGATACGGGGCGAGGTCTCGGCTTCGTGGCAAATAAGTGCGCGGGCCAGCTGCATTACCAGCGAGACAAGTTGCTGCTCGACCGCCTGATCCAGCTCCTGCAGGGGAGTGGCCAGACGATCTGTCAGGGACTGCCAGTGAGCCATCTGCTGCTCAACCAGCTCGCGCCCCATGGCCAACCCCTCTTCACGCCCCTGTTCGAGACCGGCAGAGTGGCCCTGCTGCAACCCTTCCAGCTTGCCCTCTTCGAGCCCTTTGGCAAAACCGGCCTCACGCCCCTCAGCCATCCCCTCTTCCCAGGCAGCCTGACGGATCGCTTCGAGCTCTTCGGCGGTGATACTGGGGGTCGGCTCCTGCTCGGGCTCCGGCTCCACCACCTCCTCTTCCTGCTGATACCAGTCAGGAGCAAGGCCGAGGGCATTGGTCTCGACCTCCGCCTCGGCCTCCATCTCGGGCCAACCCCAGGCCTCTACCCGTGCATCATCTCCATCAGGGCGTACATAGCCACGCAATTTGCTGCTCATAGATTAGAGGAACTCCTCGCCACCACCGGAGCCCAACATGATCTCGCCAGCATCGGCCAGACGACGGGCGATGGAGAGGATCTCTTTCTGGGCAGCCTCCACTTCGGAAACCCGGATCGGCCCCATGGCTTCCAGATCGTCGGCCAGCATCTCTGCAGCCCGCTTGGACATGTTCTTGAAAATCTTCTCGCGCATCTGATCGTCGGACCCCTTGAGGGCACGCTGCAGCAAATCTCCCGGCACTTCCCGCAGCATGGTCTGAATGCCGCGGTCGTCCACATCGATGAGGTTCTCAAACACGAACATCAAATCCTGGATCTGCTGGCTCATCTCTTCGTCCGACTCGCGGATGGAGTCCATCAATTGGCCTTCGATATTGGTATCGAGGTAGTTCATGATGTTGGCAGCAGCCTTCAGGCCGCCCATCTTGGCCGCTTGGGCTCCCGCCGCACCGGCGAACTGTTTCTCCATGATGTCGTTCAGCTCTTGCAGGGCAGCTGGTTGTACTTCTTCCAGGTTGGCAATACGCATCACCAAATCGAGGCGCACCTGCTCGGGAAACTGGCTTAAGATTTCGGCGGACTGCTCCGGCTCCAGATAAGAGAGGACGATGGTCTGGATCTGCGGGTGTTCGTTCTGGATGATGCTGGCCACCTGACGAGCATCCATCCACTTGAGCGAATCGAGGCCGCGGGCACCGGAACCGAGAATGATCTGGTCCACCAGGTTGCTCGCCTTGTCCTCGCCAAGGGCTGCCACCAGCGCCTTGCGCACGAAGTCTTCGCTGCCGATACCGATGTTGGTGTACTTCTGAATATCGTCGATGAATTGACGGTGCACTGCCGCCACCCGATCGTGACTGAAATCAGACATGGAGGCCATCGACATACCGAGCCGCTGCACCTGCTTGGGCTCGAGATGACGGAAAATCTGGGCGGCATCCTCTTCGTTGAGGCTCAGCATCAGCACAGCGGCCATCTCCATCCCGGACATCTGCTCCAAAAGCTGGCGCTGACTGTCGGTGATGTCGTTGCCAGTCACTTGGCTCTTATTCTCTTCAGGCATCTTTGGTTACCCACTCTTTAATGACCTGAGCGGCCAGATCCGGTTCGTTTGCCACCAGTGCACGCACCGCCTTGAGCAAATCTTCATCCCGGTGCAGATCAGGCAATTTGAGCTGGCCATCGCGCAATCCGAACACAGGTTCAGCTTCGGCCTGTGCTGCCAGCAAGCTAAGTTCATCATCCCCACCCAGTACTGTGTGGTTGTCAAAATCCAGATCCCCTTCCGGCTTGGCATCCGGGTAAAGCAGCCGCTTAAGCATGGGACGAACCACTGTGACGATCAATACAATAATGACCAGTACGGAGGCGGCGATGCGCACCGCACGCCAGAACCAGGGCTGCTCGTAGAGAGGCGCTTCGGCCACATTTTCCAGCTCGGGCCGGTTGAACGGAATGGCGACCACTTCAAGGGTATCACCCCGGGTCACATCAAAACCAAGGCCACCGCTCAGCAAACGGCGCAATGTATCGAGTTCTGCCTGACTGCGCGCTTCGCGGGTCACCTTGCCATCGGCAGCCGTGGCCGATTTGTAATCGACCGCAACCGAAACGGTCATGCGGCGAATGCCACCCATCTGGCGACGGGTATGGCTGACGGTGGTATCCAGCTCGAAGTTGCGAGTGGCCTCTTTGCGGGAACTGCCGGACGAGGATGCTGTCGCATCGGCGTTGGGGCCAGTTGCCTGCTGGGGAATATTGGATGCTGCTGGCGGCTGGTTGGAGAGTGCTCCCGGAACACCACCGCTGCTACCGTTGGCACTGTTCTCCTCCACGGTCATCTCTGAACGTACCGCGGGCAGATCCGGGTTATAGGTTTTGCGAGTCTGCTCCTGCTGGGAAAAATCGAGGGAGAGGTCCACTTCCGCCGTATAGTTGTCAGCCCCCAATACCGGGATCAGGATGGCGTCAATTTTTTGTTTGTACTCCAGCTCCTGCTTCTGTTGCATGGCAAACTCTTTGCGAGTCTGGGCAGAAACGGGATCTTGTGAACCTGAGTTGAGCAAGCGACCGTTTTGATCGGTGACGGTTACGCGAGTCGGTTCGAGACCGTGAACGGCAGAAGCGACCATGTCGACGATGGAGTCCACCTCTCCCTGCCCCAACGCAGCCCCTTTCAGGTTAACCACCACGGTGGCACTTGGCTTGCGTTCATTACGGGCAAAGACGTTGTCTTTGGGGATAGCCAGCAACACTTGAGCCTTGGCCACATTCTGAAACTGCTCGATGGCACTGGCCAGCTGGCGTTCACGACTCAGTTTGAGTCGTTCCCCTTCCATCCGCTGACTCACGCCAAAACTGGAGTCCTTCAGCAGAATGTCTTCCCCGTCACTGCTGGCATCAGCCGTGCTGGCAAGCCCTGCACGGGTCAATGCCAGCTTGATGCTGGGGTAGTTCTCGGCACTGACCAATACGTTCTTGCCATCGACTTCATAGGGGATCTTTTGTTGATCCAGAAAATCCAGGGTCTTGACCAGCTCCTGAGTGGTATAGGTGCCAAGCGGACGCATGTCCGGCTCCTTACCCCAGAGCAGGATAAATACGGCGATAGCGAGACAGATGGCAAGCCCCAGGATCAGGGTGATCTGGCGCAACACATCGGTATTGGACAGAAAGCCCAGAGCCGAACTCTTCTGCTCATTCTCATCAAGGGCGGCGGAGCCCTCATCGTTTAGCAGCAGATCGCCGTTTTGGTCAGTAGCCACGATTTATGTCCTTATTGCTGACATCGCCATGATGCTCGGTCGCCATGATTGGTTGAAATCCTTTATACCGGCATGTTCATGATGGTCTTGTAGGCATCGACCATCTTGTTGCGCACCTGAACAGTGGCTTCAAAGGCGATGGAAGATTTTTGGCCGGCGATCATCACCTCGGCCAGATCTACCGACTTGTCCCCCATATCAAAACGGGTGCGCAGATCATTCGCGGCGCCTTGCAATTCGTTGACGTTGCCCAATGCCTGTTGCAGCAGCAGGCCAAAGTCGGAGGTGGCCTGACGACCCGGTTGTGCTAATGGGATTGCACCAGCCTCAACCTTGAGTGCCTGCATCTCTTGCATCAGGCTGCTTGCACTTATTTCCATTTTCCATCCCCAGACAATTCATTGACGCTGACAGCTAACAAGCAATTATAGTGCCAATCAACCTGACAGCAGCCAGGGCTGGGGTTATAGCGGGATTACAGGCAGGATGGGCTGAGAAAAAATAACAATTCACACCGGCTGAACACCTTGGATATTCAACCGGAAAAATAGGGATCCTCACCGCCGTTATTGGGTCAGATCCTTGTCGATCCAATATTTGGAGCCGGAGATATTGGCATCAAGCAGCAAGCCCTTCTCGCCAATCTGGTAAATAGCCATGCCTCCATTGTATTTGGCAGTCAACTCTGCACTCTGTTTACCTGCCACCACGCCCATCTCGGAGGTGGCTTCCCAACCCTGGCTGACAAAGCTGTCAAAGCGCGCCTTGTCTTCAAACAGGATCACCTGCTGATAAAACTTGCCCCCGATACCGGCAGCAAGACCCGCGCCAAACATCTTCATATAAGTGTGCTTGCCATTTTTTCGATTAATCGCAACGCCAGCCCCCTGATTGGTGTGAAGCATCAGAGAAAATTTGCGCGAATCGAATACCGCATAACCATAGGCCTTATCAAACAGTAACTTGGCTGATGGCTGCTCGTTAAACAACCGCACCAGTGCGGTATCCGCCATGGTATTGAGTGCCACTCTTGCCTGCTGCGCCGTTTTGGGATTCAACATTTCGTCGAGTTTCTTGTCGGCGACTTTCAACCACTCCTTACCAGTTGCAATACTCTTGTCGGTCCACACCCCGGCAGTATTGAACGCCTCCTCACCCCACGCGGAAATGGACGCCCAGCTCTTCTTGGAGAAGTGGCTTACATCCTGCCACACCTCCTTGCCCGTTTCGCTCACTGCGCTGCCGAGATCGGATGCCGCTGCCTTGAGCTTGGCCCAATCGGCATAACAAGGGGAGAAGGCCAGACTCAGTGACAAGACCAACAGCCAGTTACGATGCTTCATCTTATTGCTCCCATTCTGCGTTGTCCGTTTGTTCACCATATAAGCCGGATGTCAGTCCCATCGTCCAAGTGAACGGATTTGTCATGTACTGCTTGCACAGGAAATACCCGCATTATCAAGATGGCTCGCCATTGAGGCAATCATTGAGTCCATTCTCACCTCACACTTGGCGTATGACGCCATGTTGCGAGCATAAAAAAAGCTGTTCGCCAGTGACGAACAGCTTTGATAACAGAACAGATGGAGGCTCTTATTCGACCATCATCACTTTGCAGGTATTGGTACTACCCACCGTTTCCATCTTGTCACCGTGAGTCAGCAGCACCATGTCGCCACTTTGCAGCAAACCTTTGGCCTTGAGCACATCCAGCGCGTCGCGGCACACTTCGTAGACCGGCTTGGTCTCGTCACCGTCAAACATCACCGGAGTCACGCCACGATAGAGGTTGGCCCAGGCCAGGGTCTTGTTGTGGGGAGACATGGCGAAAATCGGCAAGCCAGAGCTGATACGGGACATCAGCAACGGGGTGGTACCGGATTCGGTCAGCGCCACGATCGCCTTAACCCCTTCCAGGTGGTTGGCCGCATACATGGTGGACATGGCAACCGCCTCTTCCACCGAAGTGAAGGTGTAGCTCATACGGTGATTGGAGACGTTCAGGCTCGGGTGCTTCTCGGCACCGACACAGACGCTGGCCATGGAGGTCACTGTTTCGATAGGGAACTGACCGGCTGCTGTTTCGGCAGAGAGCATCACCGCATCGGTTCCATCCAGCACGGCGTTGGCCACGTCCATGACCTCGGCACGGGTCGGCAGCGGCGCGTTGATCATCGACTCCATCATCTGGGTCGCGGTGATCACCACCCGGTTCAGACGACGAGAGTGGCGGATCAGCTTCTTCTGTACACCAACCAGCTCGGGGTCACCGATCTCGACGCCGAGATCGCCACGGGCAACCATGACGGCATCGGAACCGAGGATGATGTCTTCCATTGCTTCATCGGTCGCAACGGTTTCTGCACGTTCAACCTTGGCCACGATTTTGGCATTGGAACCGGCTTCGCGAGCCAGTTCGCGAGCGTAACGCAAGTCATCGCCACAGCGCGGGAAGGAGACGGCCAGATAGTCCACATTCATGCGAGCAGCGGTTTTGATATCTTCCTTGTCTTTCTCAGTCAGGGCCGGTGCGGAGAGACCGCCCCCTTTCTTGTTGATGCCCTTGTTGTTGGAGAGAGGCCCGGCCACGGTCACCGTGGTGTGAATGCGGGTACCTTCAACCTGCTCGACTTTCAGCTGCACACGGCCATCATCCAGCAACAAAATGTCGCCAGAGACCACATCGTTTGGCAGGCTCTTGTAGTCGATCCCAACCTGCTCCTGACAACCTTCACCCTTGCCGAGGGCCGCGTCGAGAATGAACTTGTCACCGATGGCCAGATAGATTTTGCCATCCTTGAACGTGGAAACACGAATTTTCGGGCCTTGCAAATCACCCATGATGGCGACGTGACGACCGAGCTTGGCAGCAATGTCACGCACCTGATTGGCGCGCAGGATATGGTCTTCAGCAGTGCCGTGAGAGAAGTTCATCCGCACCATATCGGCACCGGCGCGGATGATCCCTTCGAGGATCCCTTCGCGATCAGTAGCAGGACCGAGTGTGGTTACAATCTTTGTACGTCTAGGCATGAAAGACTCCAATATGAAGTTGATATGACTTGAGATTCTGCCCCATCAAGCCCATGGCTCGATGCACCCGTTTGCAAACCATCTGGGTGGTTTTTGTTATTAAATTACAATACTACACCAAGGCGGGTGGCATAGACAGTCGGGGGCCGAAGCCCCCGGCGATTCAGGAAGAGTGCGGGGTTTCGAAGCGGGATTCGCGTAATCCCTCTTTCACTTTCTTCAAGTTTTCGCGAAATTTCATCCCCCTACGCAGGGTGAAACCGGTCGCCAGCACATCCACCAACGCCAGCTGGGCGATGCGGGATGCCATTGGCATATAGACATCGGTATCTTCCGGTACGTCCATGGAGAGCACCAGGTTGCACTCACGCGCCAACGGAGAGTCCTTGGCGGTCATGCCGATAACGGTGGCATCATTTTCACGGGCCAGCGCGGCAATTTCCACCAGCGCCTTGGTGCGACCGGTATGGGAGATAAGCACTACCACATCCCCTTCACTGCTGTTGATGCAGCTCATGCGCATCATGACGATGTCATCGAAGCTCACCACCGGAATGTTGAAGCGGAAGAATTTGTTCTGGGCATCGCGCGCGACAGCAGAAGAGGCGCCAAGACCAAAGAAGCTGATCTTTTTGGACTGGGTCAGGATATCGACACAGCGGTTGATCGCCGAGATATCCAGACTGTTTTTGGCAGCATCCAGACAAGCCATGGTGGACTCGAAGATCTTGGCGGTATAGGTGTCAGGCCCATCTTCCGCTTCCACATGACGATTAACATAAGGGGTGCCATTGGCCAGGCTCTGGGCCAGATGCAGTTTGAAATCGGGAAAGCCTTTAGTATCGAGACGACGGCAAAAGCGGTTGACGGTCGGTTCACTGACGTCGGCCATCTTGGCCAGGGCGGCGATGCTGGAGTGGATGGCAGTCTGGGGAGACGCCAGGATCACCTCGGCAACCTTGCGTTCTGATTTACTGAAACTTTCCAAGTTGTTCGTAATTTTATCAAGGGTATTCATCATCACCACCAGGCGTTTTTGTAATTTAGCTTCAGTGTCTTTGCACTCAATCTACGGCTAAGCAGGTTTCCAATCAAGCTAAGGACTATACAAGACAAGCGGTTATGGCAACTAACGCCCACCATACAAAGTATGACTCATCTCTAATTATTTCGTACTTTTCGTTACAAAACGTCACCTTGCAGTGAAAGCGCTTACAAATGTTGCAAAGCAACAACACTGTGAGCAGGCGCACGTTTGTATCGATCCGGCGGGTGAGCAAGCCCTAGCTCGGATAGAATGAGCCGTCACAATCCAACAATAATGTCAGGACGCAACGATCGTCCAAACCCTGTAACGAAGGAGTTGTTATGCAGCATACCCATGCGCTGGTCGGCGATGTCGGCGGAACCAATGCGCGCCTGGCCCTGTGTGAACTGGCCAGCGGTACCATCTCTCAGGCAAAGACCTACTCAGGTCTGGATCATCCGACTCTGGAAGCGGTGGTACGCCTCTATCTCACCGAACACAATGTGCAGGTCAATGAAGCCTGCATTGCAATCGCCTGCCCCATCAATGGCGACTGGGTTGCCATGACCAACCACAGTTGGGAATTCTCCATCAGCGAGATGCAGAGCAATCTGGGGCTGGAACGCCTGCAGGTGATCAACGACTTTACTGCGGTCTCGATGGCTGTACCGGTATTGTCTGAATCTGATCGCATCCAGCTGGGTGGTACAGCGCCAATCGAAGGTAAGCCCATCGCCATCTATGGCGCAGGTACCGGTCTTGGGGTCGCCCATCTGGTCAAGGCGGGCGAACAGTGGTTGAGTCTGCCGGGGGAAGGTGGTCATGTAGATTTCGCTGCCAACACCGAAGAGGAAGATGCGGTGCTGCAGGTGATGCGCAGCGAGCTGGGCCATGTTTCAGCCGAGCGCTTCTTATCCGGCCCGGGTCTGGTCAATCTCTATCGCGGCCTGGTGAAATCAGATGGCCGTGAACCCGAGCCACTCGCCCCCAAAGACATTACCGAACGCGCGCTGGCAGGCGAGTGTCTCGATTGCCGTCGCACCCTGAGCCTGTTCTGCGTACTGATGGGCCGCTTTGCTGGCAATCTGGCCCTCAATATGGCGACCTTCGGTGGCGTCTATATCGCAGGTGGCATAGTGCCGCGCTTTCAGGAGTTCTTCACGGGTTCCGGTTTCCGGGTAGCCTTTGAAGACAAGGGGCGTTTCAAATCCTATCTCAAGGAGATCCCGGTCTTCCTGATCACTCACGAAGGACCCGGTTTGCTTGGCGCGGGTGCCTATTTGCGTCAATCAATGGGAATAAAGCTCTGACCCAAAAAGGAATCGAGGCTGGAACACTCATGGTTCAGCCTCGATTCAGTGTGGATGGCATAAAGTTACTGCACGTAACCAAGAGGGTTGTGCTTCACAAGGAGTGGAAAGCGACTCTTATCCACTGGATACGTTTGTCACCTGACAAGCCTGAACTGTTTCAACCGGCCTCTTGGCCGGTTTTTTTTATGTCTGACACCAGTAATTACTGCGCCAGCGCCTTCAGCTGCGCCTTGTCGGGCGGATTGTTCCAATCGATAGGGCCATGGGTAAAACGGTATTGCAACCGTGGCAGACTGGTTTCCAGCCACTCTTCCCGAAAATAGGCATACCCCTGATCCCAATCAGGATCGTTAGCCCAACCGGTTTGCAGGAAGTAGAGCCGGGTACCCTGTCCTTCCGGCACAAAGCGCAGACAAACCTGGGTCTTCTGTTGGCGTATATGTGGCAAGCTGGGCGGGAAATTCCAGCTGAAGCTGAGCAAATCATAGGGCATGACGGCCATCACCCGGCACCCTTCGCTGCCGCGCTCACCCAAGGGGGCATCAGGCCGGAAGTAGATCTCAAACGGGCCGTTGGGTTCGGCTACCATCAAGCATTCGGGCGCCAGAAAACTGCGCAGACCACTCTCGGTCGTCCAGGCATGCCACACATCATCTATGTGTGCCGGAACAAAAATATTGCCTTCAATCTGTTTATTGTCCATAAATCAGCGATCCTCAAGCCATCCATACAAGGGACTTCGGCAGTATAGCCTCATGACAAATACAATGGACAGCGCTTAATCACACCCTTGTCATTTGTATCAGCTGAACCTGCCGCTGTGCGACTTCATCAACTAACAGGGACTTACCCAAGAAGGTCATCATGATCCGGCTCATGGAAGAACACGATATTCCCCAACTGGCCCGGCTATTTTTAAAAAGCCGCCGCCACACCTTTCACTGGGTCGATCCCGCCCGTTTCCAGCTCGAGGATTTCGAGGCGCAGACCAAAGGTGAGCAGGTGTGGGTGGCCGAGCAGGGGGGCAATATCTGCGGATTTATTGCAATCTGGCAACCTGACCACTTCGTCCATCATCTTTACGTTGCCAGCGACTGGCATGGTCAGGGAATTGGGCGAGCCCTGCTTGAACATGGGCTGGCAGATACCCCTATCAGCTCACTCAAGGTGGCGCTCCGCAACACGGCGGCACTCGCCTTCTACCATCGGCTAGGCTGGGAGAATAGCGAGGAGACCGGTCACTGCGACATCACCGGCCCCTGGCGCAAACTCTTCAGAAGCTAGCTGACAGCCCCGACTCTGAGCCTTTAGGCTTGGCAGGCACCAGCGGGGCGGGAGGAAAGAACCAACGATAAAGATCAAACCAGCCATCACGCTGGGCAATCACGACTTCATGCACAGGGTCACGCTGGAAGATAGCCACCTTGTTCTCGGTCACCGGCACCCAGGCATAATTGACCAAGGCGTATTGTGACTGGATCAGATTGTATTCATTGAGATAAGAGTCATCGTTAGCCGACTCATGCAGTTGAGTGCGACTATCAATGAGATAAACCAGCTGGTTGAAAAAAGTAAGCTGAAAGCCGGTCACTCGCCATTTCTCTTTGGTCGCCTCCTCTTCTTCAATAACAGTGATCTTTCCCCAACGACATACCCCGTGATAATTGACCCCGTTAGCCGACATTTTCAGGTCGTAATGACAACCCAGACTATTGATAAACATCCCGGCTACAAACAACAGTGCAAAGAGCAGCGGCAAGAGCAGCAAGGTATGTTTCAGCGTTCGTTTCATCACTTATCCCTTACAGCGTTTTTTCGAGCTCTTGATAAGAGAACACTCGCACTTTGTGGCCAGAGACCAGCACCAATGATGCAGGCTTGACTGTCGGCACTTCGCTCCTGGCTTCCATCTGGCAGACCACTCCGGTTGGCGAATCAGCGCAGTGCACATGGAGCCATTCAAAATGCAGATAACTGGCCGCAAAGGCCACCAGCACAACCAGCGCTATATTGACGTACATCAGACTTCTAACCAGCATCGGCCGTCCGAGACAACTCAGACAGGCAAGTTTGATGCGTTTACCAAAGGAGCGAGAGCTAACAGAAGAAGATACCTGAATAACCTCATCAGCCGCCTGGTTCTGTGTAGATAACGGTTGGACAGGCACCGCGGAGACGAGATCATTCACCACTTCCGGCTGTCGGTCATCCTCTACAGTTGCGGGCTTGCCGAAATAGGTCTTTACCTTGCAGTTAAGATGCAAGGAGTAGCCTTTTTTGGGGGTACTTCTGATATCGAGCGTGGGGGACGATGAAGTAAAGTGACGACGGATATTGGCAATGGCCACGTTCAGCGAATTGGGGCTGATTGGACGACCTAACCAACCAATCTCAAGCAACAACTCCTTGTCGCACACCTCGTCATGGTGATCCAGTAAATAACTGAAAATCAGACTCTCTGCCGATGAAAACCGAACGACCTTGGCACTCTGTAAGTTGACTTTGTCAGCACAAAAAATCAGCTCTCGCCTTTTGACGTCAAAAACATAATCACCGAAGTGATAGGCTGATATGTCATTGCCTGTCGCAACCCCCGTCATACCAACCACCTTGTTATTTGCATTCACCATGAAGAAAAATGTACTTACGCCTGATGATGCCAAATGGCGACTCAGTGCTGGCTGTAATTAAGCGGAATTCTAATAGGTCAGGATCAGCGGCACAATAGATGCCAGCGTGCCTGATTGGGGAAAATATTGAGCTGCGTCTACCACTGTCGGTATAAGCTCCCGACAGGTCATGAAGCTCATGACGAATAGGTTGCACTTCCACTTACAATCCGGTCTAAAGATGGCTGGTAGCAGCCACAGAACCCGGCGTTAACCGGCCAAGAGTCATCATGCACAACCCGCAGATGATCCCGCCTCGCCCTGCTACACCGTGAAATCGCCCCATGGGTGCACAGCGCCCCATAAGAATCAGCTATCTTGCCAATTAGACCCGGAACTGCTTAAGCAGCGTATCAAGCTGGCCCGACAGCTGACGCAGATCGCTGCTGGCTTCGGCAACCTGTGCCACTCTGGCCGCACTCTCGCTGTTCAGGGTAGCGATCCTGTTGACACTGTGGCTAACCCCCTCAGCCACTGAATGCTGCTCTTCCGACGCCTGTGCAATATACATATTCATTTCGCGGATAAGGCTGACCTGATTTTTTATCTTCTCCACCGAAACCTGAACATCTGCAGCCTCTATCCCCGCCTGTGATGCCTTATCCTGGCTCTGCTGCATCCCGGTTCCGACATTTTGGGTCGCTTGTTGCAACCGTTTGATACTGGCACTGATCTCTTCGGTTGACTGACGAGTACGGCCTGACAGGGTGCGAACCTCATCCGCGACAACAGCAAAGCCGCGTCCCTGATCCCCTGCTCTGGCTGCCTCAATCGCTGCATTAAGCGCAAGCAGGTTGGTCTGCTCGGCAATACCATTAATCACCTCGATAATGTTGCCGATGCTGTTGCTCTCGGTCGAGAGAGAGCGCATCAGCACGGCAACCCGTTCTACTTCACCCACCAGCTGACGGATAGCCTCATTGGCATGACCGGCCAGGTTGTATCCTTGCTCCATATAGCGGTTGGCCTCATCAGTGGCGGTTGAGGTTTTCACTGCATTGCCAGCCACCTCCTGCACTGCCTGGCTCATTTCGGTAATGGCCGTCGCCACCTGATCCAATTCTGATTGCTGAGCATCACTGCCCACCCGGGTATCGGCGGCCAGGCTGTCACATCGTTCAGCGGTTTGCAGCACGCCCGCCGAAAGCTCGTTGATCTCGGCAACCATCTCCTGCAGCTTGGCGATAAAGTGATTGATGTTGGTGGCCAATGCCCCCATCTCATCCTGACGGCGGATCTTGAGACGCTGGGTCAAATCGCCCTCTCCTTGAGCCAAATCGAACACCGCCTGATTCATCTGGTGGAGCGGACGAAGCACATTGCGATGGATAAGGACCATCAACAGTACAATGATGCAGAGATCGAGCACCACAATTTGCCAAATGGTGGTGATCAACAACTGACGCAAATGGGCTTGAATGGCTAAATCACTGGTTTGTACCAACAACTTGGCCACCGTAGTTGGCTGGCCACTGTCGTCATAAACCAGATCATGTGCACTATATGCGGCAGTATCCGCTGGCAACGCAGTCACTGGTGCTATGCCACCGGCATCATCGCGGGCAAACCCAGCGACCAACTTCTCCTTGCTCACGACCAGCAGTGTGCTCAACATATCGGCTGCCAATTCAGACTTTAGCGATGCCTCAATGAAGGCCGACTCATAATTCCACAGTGGGCCGGGCAAGGAGAGCTGCAGCCGCTTGATAGCCTGCTCGACCAGCTGAGCCTGCTTGCTGTAGCTCTCCACCCTGGCGGCACTGTAGTTGTAACCACCAAACAACACCAATAGCAGACTCACCGACAGGGAGGTCAGCACGGCAATCCTGAACTTCAGACTTTTCCAATCCATGGTGTCCTCCCGGTATTAACGGCAGCCGGAACAGTGCGAATTACTGGTACTTGGCGTTGATCTTCTCGATGGTGCCATCCGCCTTCATGGCAGCGAGGATCTCGTTGAGCTTGGTGATGAGCTCATCGGGCGTATCCTTGTTAAACGCCAAACTCATCTGGGTTTCCTTGAAAACAAAGACCGGCTTGGGACTGGCGACCTTCTCCTTGTTCGCCAGATAGGGCGCAAGATATTGACCGGTTGCCCACAGATCGATACGACCAGCCTCCAGCTTCTTCACATTGGCCGTGTCATTGGCAGCCAGCTGCAACTTGGAAAATCCCTGAGCCTTGAGGTAATCGGCTGCGGCATCCCCGTTATAGCCACCGACCGAATACTGTTTGGCATCCTCCAGCGATTTGACCGTGATATTGGCCGTCGAGCTGGAAAAGAACACCCAGTTGTTATTGACCAGAGGCCCCACCCATTTGAACAAAGCCTCCCGTTCCGGAGTACGCGTGGTGGAGTAAAGCGCGGTATTGGGTGTGCTAAGGGTATCTTCATAAGCCCGTTTCCAGGGCATCAGCGTCAGTTTGTACTCCACCCCGGCACGTTTTAGCAGCTCTTCGACCACCTCGGTGGAGAGCCCGATAATCTTGCCTCCCTCCCCTTGCATGTTGAAAGGAGGGTAATCTTCGGTCATCACATTGAGTGGTACCGCCTGGGCTGACCCCATTACCAGCATTGAAGAGACAGAAAACAGGGCTCCTTTCCACAACAGTTGATAGTTCATCGCAACCTCGCTTTGTTTGCCATTCATCCCTAAACGCCAGCCATCACGATCACGGATGGCTGGACTATCATGACCCCGACAGGGTCGTGCCGGTTTTCACGGCTCACCGCCCGCACAGCAGATGCGCAGCAGCAAACAAATCCAGGCAGCGTTCCGGTACCAACAGCTGAAATGATGAACTAACAGGGGAAGATGACCAGGGAAGGATCACAAGAGGGAAAGAGACTATTGATGTGACGCCACATGATGCGCACCGGCCCCCGGTATATAGGGAGCCAGGACCTTGATGATGTGCGACTACGGTCAAGAAAAAATGATTGAGAACCCCAACATCCATTTTCTCATCCTGCTCAAGACAGCCGAAGAGCGAAACCTGTCATTTAGCTAAGGCCACGAAGAGGGATACGTCAAATATGAGTGCCACCCTCTCACTCGCCCCACGTTGTGTGTCGAACATCAGGACAAGACAGATAGAAAAAAGAAAGCCACCGCAAGGTGGCCTTCTGAATATCACGATTAACCGTCTGGCAGAGCTCAATCCTTGGCAGAATCCATCACCCCCTCTTCGGAGTGAGCAGGCAGGATCAGGTTGAGCAGGATAGCAGCCACCGAGGCCAGACCGACACCAGCCAGAGCGAAGTCTCCAATCTTCATCTCCAGTGCACCAACCCCCACGGTCAAGGTCACGGCCACGATAGCAATGTTGCGTGACAGCCCCAGATCAACCTTGGACTCCACCAGCGTTTTAAGACCGATGGCAGCGATGGATCCGAATAGCAGCAGCATGATACCGCCCATCACCGGCATGGGGATGGAAGTGAGCAGCGCATTGAACTTGCCAAAGAAGGCCAGAATGATGGCGAACACGGCGGCCCAGGTCATGGTGACCGGATTGAAGTTGCGGGTGATCATCACGGCGCCAGTCACTTCAGCATAAGTGGTCACAGGTGGGCCACCGATGAAACCGGCGAAGCAGACGCCGATGCCGTCACCGGCCAGAGTACGGTGCAGACCCGGATTTTTAGTGTAGTCCTGCCCGGTCACACCGCCGATGGCCAGCACGCCACCGATATGCTCGATACAGGGAGCAATCGCCACCGGCAGCATGAACAGGGCAGCGGCCCAGTTGATCTCCGGCGTTTCGAAATGAGGCAGCGCCAACCAGGGGGTGTTGATCAGACCATCGAAGTTAACCTGTCCCATCAGCACGGCAGAGACATAACCGGCTATCACGCCGCACAGGATGGGGATCAGCTTGATCCACCCCTTGCAAAACACGGCTGCAATCAGGGTGACTGCCAGCGAGATACCAGCCAGCGTCAGTGCTGTGCCAGCTGGGACGACCTGTTCACCACCAGCACGGCCCATCGCCATGTTACAGGCGACCTGTGCCACAGAGAGGCCGATCACCATGATCACCGGGCCAATCACCACAGGAGGCAGTAATTTGTGCACAAATCCCATCCCTTTTGCCCGGATCAGCGCTGCCAGAATGAAATACATGAAACCGGCGGCAAACAGGCCAAACATGGTGGATGGCAATCCCCAGGTCTGGGTGGCATAAATGATGGGGGCAATGAAGGCAAAGCTGGAACCGAGGAAAATCGGGACCTGGCGGCGAGTGCAGAGCTGGAACAGCAGGGTGCCCACACCGGCGCCAAGCAGGGCCATGGAGGGGTTCAATCCGGTGAGCAGAGGCACCAGAACCATGGCGCCGAAGGCAACAAACAGGATTTGCAGCCCGGCGACACTTTGCTTGACTAAGGAAAACATGGATGTCCTTAATTTTTTGACAACTGACAGGTATATTTTACATTTTTCAGTTATCGCAAGACGTTTTCAAGGCACAAAACGCGCACAATGGCGTCAAATGTTACCTTTTACTGCTTGGGAAGGGCATGAAACTGGCTTTTTAGGCGGGATTCGTTGCTACAAGCATCGAGTATGTGATTTTACGCATCATTTCAACGGACGACAATCGTTTTTCCATCCTGTTTATTGTGTTCATGGTCTGACGGGCACCAATCAGGGGGCACTCTATAATTAACTCTGTGCACCAAAATGGACAAGGAGTCCCCCATGCCACAGCTTCCATTCAAAGCCAGTCCGCGCAGAATACTGATCGGCTCTGCTATCGCTCTCGCCCTGTTTGCGACCCCGTTTAGTTATGATTTCACCCACAATGAGTGGCAAGTAAATCAGGCTTATGCAAAATCCTGCTTCATCGCCGGTACGCGCATCACAATGGCAGATGGCTCCGTACGTCCCATAGAGACACTCCAGGCAGGTGAACGAGTACAGGATCAACATGGCGGCAGCAACCGGATCCTGGCCGTCGAACAGGTTATATTGGGCGAGCGCAGACTCTACGGGATCAACCATCTGGCCCCATTTTTTACAGCGGAACATCCTCTACTAACGACTCGTGGTTGGGCTGCCATCTCACCCGCCATGACCCGAGCCGAAAATTCGCAGCTGACAGTACTACCGCTATTTACCGGCATGCAGATCATTTGCCGCCCGGCACACGGGAGCGTGACTGGCAACCTGGCCCTGCAACCAGAGCCAGAGATACTGCTGGTTGAATCGCTCTCCTGGATTGAGGCCCCTCCCACCACAGCACTCTTCAATCTGATACTTGATGGCAGCCACAGCTATATCGCCAATGACTTGATCGTTCACAACAAGGATGGTGACGGAGGCAGCGATAGCGGCGGTGGCAGCGATAGCGGCGGTGGCAGCGATAGCGGCGGTGGCAGCGATAGCGGCGGTGGCAGCGATAGCGGCGGTGGCAGCGATAGCGGCGGTGGCAGCGACAGCGGCGGTGGCAGCGATAGCGACGGTGGCAACGACAGCGGCGGTGGCAGCGATAATGATCACAGCCAGGCAGAGCATGCCGGAGGTGAGCGACATGCCGGTGGTGAACAACACGCAGGTGGCCGTGGGCTGGGCAATGGATTGGATGATAATAGCGTGGATACCATAGATGCCAACGGCAACAAGCTAAGAGGCGATGGCTCGGTCGATGACAATGGCATAGATGCCGTCGATGCCAACGGCAACAAGCTAAGAGGCGATGGCTCAGTCGATGACAATGGCATAGATGCCGTCGATGCCAACGGTAACAAGTTAAGAGGAGATGGTACGCCGGACGATCGCCAGCAGACTCTCACCGATGAGCAGGAGCAAGCCCTGATCAACAATGGCTTTAACGAGCAGGAGTAACCGGAATGCGCTATCTGTTGCCACTGATCCTTACCGGCCTCATAGGCTGTAGCACGGTCGACAACGCTCCTCTTTATCATCAGATGGATAAAGCGGATGTTCAGTTGGCCAATCAAGCGCTCGCCAACGCGCTGGAAACCCGTACCAAAGGGCAGAGCCTCACCTGGTTCAATCCGGCCAACCGTCACTCGGGCAGCGTCACGCCGCTGCGCACCTTCCGCCATGCCAGCGGGGAGTGGTGTCGCGACTATCGCGAACAACTCTATATCGGCAAGGCCAGTCAGCAGTGGCAGGATACTGCCTGCCGCAATCAGGATGGTCGCTGGCGGCCATTACGAAACTGACGAGCCACCGGCAATAAATGAAAGGGGGGAGCTTCGCTCCCCCCTTGCCATATCCACGGGTCAATTCTGATCCGGGTAATGGGTTCGACGTTATACCCGACGATAAGGCAGGTAAACCGGCTCCCACATATGGGTCAAAATATGCTGATGCAGATCCTGACCAATCAGCGGATGAGAAGGATCACGACGTACGATGTCCTTCAGCACAGCCGTTGCCACATGCACAGAAATGTTACGCAACTCGCGAATGCGCGGATAGACAGCACCCTTCGCCAGATCGACCTCACTCACGCACTCGGCCAGCGCAAAAGCAGCGGTGGTGAAGATATCCGGGGTGATCTCGCGGATCTGGCTGACAATGGCCGCCAGTCCCACACCGGGGAAGATAAAGACGTTGTTGCCCTGCCCTACCCGGAAATCCTGCCCGTCGTAGTGCACATCCTTGAACGGGCTACCTGTCGCGACGATAGCCTTGCCCTGGCTCCAGTTGTAGATATCCTCCGGCAACGCTTCGCAGTTGGCGGTCGGGTTGGAGAGCGGGAACACCATGGGGCGTTCGCAATGCTTCTGCATCAGCTGGACGTGCTCTTCCTTGAAGGCGCCGCCCGAGCCACTGGTTCCCAGCAATACGGTGATGGGCACATGACGCAGCACATCGGTCAGGTTGGCCTTGCCGGGCACTTCGGTATCCCAGCCTGCCAGCAGCAACCCCGGTTTGGCATAGCGACGCTTGTACTCGTCAAGCCCCTCACGGTTGTCACACACCAACCCCTGAGTATCCAGAATGTAGATGCGATCCCGCGCGGCTTGCGGATCCATCCCCTCGCGGATCATCCCCGCGCAGATCTGATCTGCAACACCGACCCCACCTGCACCGGCGCCATAGACCAGATAGTTCTGCTGGCCCAGGGTCTCACCCTTGACCTTGACCGCTCCGATGATACCGGCCAACACCACGGCACCTGTGCCCTGAATGTCATCGTTGAATGATGGCAGTGACTGCTGATAGCGGGCCAGATTGTTGAAAGCGTTGGATTTACTGAAATCTTCCCACTGCAGCACGGCGTTGGGGAAGTGGCGCTTGACCCCCTGCACGAACTTGTCGATGAACTCCTCATACTCTTTACCGCGGATCCGCTTGTGCGGGCGACCGAGGTACATGGGGTCATCCAGCAGTTTCTGGTTGTCGGTACCCACATCCAGCGCAATCGGCATGCAGCAGGCCGGGTGGATGCCCGCCCCCAGGGTATAGAGAGCCAGTTTGCCGATCGGAATACCCATGCCGCCGACCCCTTGGTCGCCGATCCCCAGAATGCCCTGGCTATCGGTCACTACGATGATGCGGATCGACTTGGCATCGAAATGGTGAGCCTGGCTGCCCATGTCATCCACGTTGTCAGGGGTAATGTAGAGGCCGCGCGGCTTCTGGAAGCGGTGACTGAACTCCTGGCACGCCTTGCCTACCGTCGGGGTATAAATGTAGGGAGTCATCTCCTCTACATGGCGTGACAACAGGGCATAAAAGAGAGTCTCGTTGCGATCCTGCAGCGCACGCAGGTTCTGGTACTTCTCAATGTCGCTGCTTGCGCTCTTGAACCCTTCATAAACCCGATCCAGCTGGGCTTCAAACGTTTGAACCTGAGGCGGCAACAAGCCATCAAGCTCGAAATCGGCACGTTCCTGTTCGGTGAAGGCAGTGCCCTTATTGAGATTACGATCATTGAGCAGGTTGGTACCTGTCAGTGCAACGGGGCGAAAATCTTGTCCCTGTGCATCTTTCCACAGCAGATATTGTCCGGTAGCCATAGTCATTCTCTTTGATTTACGTGAAGTTGCCATTCGGCAGGAGATAGAGACTCGTAATGAAATCAATCATATGACGTTTAGTAAGTGAATATTGTGAGCTTGGGCATACCCTGCGGCCAAAAACGAATTCAAAATCGGTCCCCGGATCACGTCGCCCTTCCGCATAACAACACGGTGGCAATTGCCACCGTGTTGTTATGCCCCGACTCGCAGCAGACCTAACCGCTGATGCCCACCTCCAGCTTGAACTTGGTCTTGGCGTGGCTGCTCTCGGCTGCCCCCATTTGATAGACCCTAATGGTGTAGGTCCCCTTGGCGGGCAGAGTCGCCTCAAAGTTGTTCCCTTCCGTTGAGCCGATAAAGATCGCCTCCCCCTGGCTGCCGGGGGGCAAAATATTGAAGTAGGGTTTACCAGTGAGGATCACCGCCATACTTTGGCCCTTGTTAGCCGTCAGTTTGTAGTCGAGGGTCTGGCCCCCCTGAATGGTGCCATTGATGGTTGCCCCGGACTCCCCCTTCTTGAACTGCACCTGCTGAGTCTTGATCCCGTCAGCAGCCAATACTGGCAACGCCGAGAGCCCCCCTAACAACCCGACCGAACATATCGTTGCCAATAACGCTTTTTTCATCTTCATACTCCACTCCATTACGACGATGTACACATGCAGTTGCCCGCAGGTTCCCAAATCTCCCGCTGATTCACGTCAGCCGTGATTTGTAAATATATGCCCAAGATGAACAACTATGCTGAACATCAGGCTCATCGCATGGAAACGCGCCCCTCTATGTCAAGCACCAACACCATACACAACATTCTTGTCGTCGATGATATGGCCTCCAACCGCTATATCCTGCGCAGCCTGCTCGAGGAGGCTGGCTATCAGGTGCTGGAAGCGGCAGACGGCCAACAGGCCGTAGAGGCCGTTGCTCGGGCCACCCCTGACCTGATCCTGATGGATATCAACATGCCGGTGATGGATGGTTACGAGGCGTGTCGCCGCATCAAACAGCAGCAGGGCCTCTGGGGACTGCCCATCATCTTTATCAGCGCCAACAGCGATGTCAGCGCGCTCGAACAAGCATTTCAAGCCGGGGGCTGTGACTATGTATCCAAACCGTTTCACCAGCTGGAGGTACTGGCCCGGGTACAAAACCAGCTGCGCCTGCGGGAGCTGGGCCGCCAACAGGCGAAACTGCAGCTCTATCAGGGCCTGTTTCAGCTCACCGCCGGTATCGCCCACGAGATCAACACCCCGGTAGGAGTCGGCATCACCGCCTCCAGCCTGATCCAGGGCGCCGGTGACCTGCTGGCCAATGCGGTAAAAAATGGGGTACTGGGCCAGCGGCTGCTTAACCAGCAACTGACTGACATCAAGGAGGGTACCGAACTGGTGGAGTCCAGCCTGCGCCGGGTCGCCCTGCTTATCACCCGCTTCAAGGAGCTGACCCGCGATCAGAAAGAACAAGAAGCGCGCCCCTTCGCGGTGAAGGAGTGTATCCAGCAGATGTTGCAGGCATTCAGCCCTGAACTGCAGATCGCCAGAATCACCCCCCATTTTGAGGGGAGTGAGGTCACCATGACCGCCCCTGAACCTCTCTTTGTCGACCTGCTGCAGGAGCTGCTGAAAAACAGCATGGATCACGCCTTTCACGGCAACAGGGAACACAGCATCACAGTTCAGATCGCACAAAATGAGGGCTCACTGCTGCTCGTCTATCAGGACTCGGGCCCCGGCATGCCCGCGGACAAGCTGCCACGCCTGTTTGAACCCTTCTTTACTACGATGCGTGGCAATGCCAACCACTGCGGGCTCAGCGCCTGCCGCATCCACAATCTGGTGGAGAACAATTTGCGCGGTTCGGTCAATGTGACCAGCCCGCCGGGCGAGGGATTGCGCTACGAGATCCGCCTCCCGCTCAAACCGGTGACCTGAGCCACCGAGCAGAGGAAAGCGAACAACAAAAAGGGGCGCATCAGCGCCCCTTCACATTATCTTTGCCAAACCGTCAGCCCGGTTTGTTCGCCTTGGGCTCGTCGAGCTTGTGTTTTACCTCTTCATACCAGAGATCGTGGTGCTCCTTGGCCCAGGTCTCGTCCACCTCGCCGCTGATCATCCCCTCCAGCGCCCCTTCCAGCTGGAACAGGCCCATGTAGATATGGAAGATGAAGCCGCAGATGAGGATCAACGCCCCCACGATATGGATAAAGCTGGCCCACTCCATCTGGCGACGCAGCTGGCCGAAGATGGGGAAGTCGAGGAACAGCCCGGTCGCCACCACGATGCCGCCAAACCAGATCAGCAGCCAGAAGATCGCCTTCTCGCCGCCGTTGGAGAAGCCCGCCGAGGGGTGACTCCCCTTGTGGGGCCCCAGCATGCCGCCCGCCTTCATGAACCACTGCACATCCACCATGTTGACGATGTTGTGGCGGAACCACTTGATGAGCACTCCCATCAGGCAGAGGAAGAAGAGCGGCCCCACGTAGTTGTGGAACACCTTGGCGAACCAGATCCAGTTCTCCCACACCCCGAGGCTCACCACCGGCTTGATGAAGTGCTTGCCGTAGATAATGGCCAGCCCCGAGCCGGAGAGGGTCAGGAACATGCCCGCCGTGGTCCAGTGCAGCGCCCGATCCAGTCTGCTCCAGCGCTTGAGCTTGCGCCCGGTACGCGGCTTGGAGAGCCTGGTCGGCCCCACCACCCAGTACATCAGGCCGCACATGGCCAAGGAGCCGAAGATAGCGATGGCGCCGAGCGGCGACACCCACTTGGTCTTCACCTCGAACCAGAGCTGACCCGGCACCGAGATCAGCACCCCGTGCTCCGGCGAGCGGGAGGTGGTGTACCCCTCCTGCCCATCCTTCACCGCCCGCCAGTAGTCGGCGCCGGCAAAGCCGACCGCCTCTTTCTCGGCGTCGGCGAAACTTGCGGTACTCACCAGCAGCAGGGCAGCAAACAGGGCCATTAGCCAGGTTTTCATGCCGCCCCTCCCTGCTTGTTCAGCTTGCTGGCGTCGTGGAACAGCTCATCGCCGTTACCCCAGGCAGCATCCTTGGCACCGCGATAGGCAACCCGCTCGCGGAAGATGTCGGAGATAACCTGCGCATCCCCTGCCAGCAGCGCCTTGGTAGAGCAGAGCTCGGCACACATGGGCAGCTTGCCCTCGGCGATGCGGTTGGCTCCGTACTTCTGGCGCTCCGCCTCGCTGTGATCCTCTTCCGGGCCACCAGCGCAGAAGGTGCACTTGTCCATCTTGCCCCGATCGCCAAAGGCGGCGGTTTTCGGGAACTGGGGGGCACCGAACGGACAAGCGAACAGGCAGTAGCCGCAACCGATGCAGAGATCCTTGTTGTGCAGCACGATGCCGTCGTCGGTGTGATAGAAGCAGTCGGCCGGGCAGACCGCCATGCAGGGGGCGTCGGTGCAGTGCATGCAGGCGACCGAGATAGAGGTCTCACCCGGCAGGCCGTCGTTGAGGGTCACTACCCGGCGGCGCTGGATGCCCCACTCGAGGGCATCGTCGTTCTCGTTCTTGCACGCCGTCACACAGCCGTTGCACTCGATGCAGCGCTTGGTGTCACACATGAATTTCATTCTGGCCATGGGATCAGGCTCCTACTTTGCGAAAACGGCACAGGGTGACCTTGGTCTCCTGCATCTGGGTGACCGGGTCATAGCCATAGGTGGTGACTATGTTGACCGACTCCCCCAGCACATAAGGGTCAGACCCTTCCGGATATTTGGATCGCAGATCCTTGCCCTCGAAGTGGCCGCCGAAGTGGAACGGCATAAAGGCGAGCCCCGGTTTGACCCGCGGGGTCACCAGCGCCTTCACTTTAACTCTGCCACCTTCCGGCCCCTCGACCCACACATCCTGACCGTCGCGCACGCCGACATCGTTGGCATCCGCCGGGTTCATCTCGACGAACATCTCCTGCTGCAATTCAGCCAGCCAGGGGTTGGAGCGGGTCTCGTCACCGCCCCCCTCGTACTCCACCAGACGGCCGGAGGTGAGGATGATCGGGAACTCCTTGCTGACGTCCTTCTCCTGCACCGAGGCATATTGGGTCGGCAGGCGCCACAGGCTCTTGGCATCGGGCCAGGTGGCATAGTCGGCCAGCAGATCACGGCGCGGGGTGTAGAGCGGCTCACGGTGCTTGGGCACCTGATCCGGGAAGGTCCACACCACGCAGCGCGCCTTGGCGTTGCCATAGGGCACGAAGCCATGTTTGATGGCCACCCGCTGAATGCCGCCGGAGAGGTCGGTCTTCCAGTTCTTGCCCTCGGCCTCTTTCTTCTCGGCCTCGGTCAGCTCATCCCACCAGCCGAGCTGTTTCATCAGGTCGGCGGTGATCTCGGGATAGCCGTCTTCCACTTCGCTCCCCTTCGGCCAGGAATCTTCGGCGAGCAGCGAGACGCCCTGATACTCGATGCCGAAACGGGCGCGGAAACCGCCACCCCCTTCCGAGACCGGAATACTGGTGTCGTAGAGGATGTGGCTACCGGGGTGTTTCATCTCCGGGGTGCCCCAGCAGGGCCAGGGCAGACCGTACACTTCGCCACTGACCGGGCCACCCTCGGCCTTGAGGTTGGTCTTGTGGAAGGTGTGCCAGTTCTGCTGGTGTGCCTTGAGCCGCTCCGGGCTCTGGCCGGTGTAGCCCACGCTCCACATGCCGCGGTTGTATTCGCGGGTGATGTCTTCCAGCAGTGGCTGGTTGTTCTCCACCTTGATGTGCTTGAACAGCTGGTCGGCAAAGCCGAGTTTCTTGCTCAGCAGATACATGATCTCGTGGTCGACCTTGGATTCGAACAGGGGTTCTATCACCTTGTCGCGCCACTGCATAGAGCGGTTGGTGGCGGTGACGGAACCATAAGTCTCGAACTGGGTAGTGGCTGGCAGCAGGTAGACGCCGTCGGTGCGATCGTTCATCACCGAGGCAACGGTGGGATACGGGTCGACAATCACCATCATGTCGAGCTTTTGCATCGCCTTCTTCATCTCGGGACCGCGAGTCTGGGAGTTGACCGCATGGCCCCAGTAGAACATGGCGCGGATGTTGGAGCCCTGCTCGATAAGGTCGGCGTTCTCCAGCACCCCGTCCACCCAGCGGGAGACCGGAATGCCGTTGTTATTCATCGGCAACTTGCCGTTGTAGGCCTTGTTGTCGAAACGGGCCTTGATCCACTCGTAATCCACATCCCACACCCGGGCCCAGTGCTTCCAGGAGCCCTCTTCCAACCCGTAGTAACCGGGCAGGGAGTCGGAGGTGACGCCAAAGTCAGTGGCACCCTGCACGTTGTCGTGACCACGGAAGATGTTGGTGCCAGCCCCGCTCTTGCCCACGTTGCCGAGGGCCAGTTCGAGGATACAGTAAGCGCGGGTGTTGTTGTTGCCGGTGGTGTGCTGGGTGCCGCCCATGCACCAGACCACGCAGCCGGGACGGTTGTCGGCCAGCAGTTTGGCGGCGCCATAGACCTGCTGTTCGTTGAGGCCGGTCACCCGCTCAACTTCGGCCGGAGTCCAGCGCGCCACCTCTTTTTGCACCTCGTCCATGCCGTAGACGCGGGTGCGGATGAACTCCTTGTCTTCCCAGCCGTTCTTGAAGATGTGCCAGAGCATGCCCCAGATAAAGGCGACGTCGGTGCCCGGACGCAGGGAGAGGTACATGTCCGCCTTGGCGGCGGTGCGGGTGCGACGCGGGTCAACTACCAGGATCTTGCAGCCGTTGCGCTCTTTGGCCAACAGGATGTGCTGCATGGCCACCGGGTGGGCCTCCGCCGGGTTGGAGCCGATAAACATGATCGACTTGCTGTTGTGCATGTCGTTCAGGCTATTGGTCATGGCGCCGTAGCCCCAGGTGTTGGCGACGCCAGCCACCGTGGTGGAGTGGCAGATCCGCGCCTGGTGATCCACGTTGTTGGTGCCCCACAGGGACGCCATCTTGCGAAACAGGTAGGCCTGCTCGTTGGAGTGCTTGGCGGAGCCGAGCCAGTAGACACTGTCGGGGCCGGACTCCTTGCGCAGACGCAGCACTTCGTTGCCCACCTCTTCGATGGCCTGATCCCAACTGATGCGCTGCCACTTGCCGCCCACCAGCTTCATCGGGTACTTGAGGCGACGCTCACCGTGACCATGCTCGCGCAGGGCCGCCCCTTTGGCGCAATGACCGCCAAGGTTGAAGGGGTGATCGAATGCTGGCTCCTGACCGGTCCAGACGCCGTTCTGCACCTCGGCATAGACGCCGCAGCCCACCGAGCAGTGGGAGCAGATGGTGCGCTTCACCTCGACCGGCACCTCGGCCGCCACGGTTTTGGCCTCGGCCCGCTGCATCATGGCAGGGGCCAGCCAACCGGCGGCCACGGCGCCACCGGCCACCAGACCAGAGTTGACCATAAAGGCGCGACGGGTCAGCCCCTGACCGCAAATAGCCTCATTGCCCTGCTCGCCCGCTTGGGGCTGCTCGGCACGTTTTGTCAGTTTCATGAGTTCTCCTTCACTGATCCGGCTCAGTCAGTGCCGCGCAGGGTGCGATAAAAGTCGTGAACATGGGGGGTCTCCCGATAGCCCTTGTCAGGCTCGGTGTCGTGGGTCAGCACCTCTTTGCCCACCACCCGACCGGTGGCACCGGCCAATACGCCTATGGTGGCGACCACGCCAACTCCCTTGATCAGATTGCGGCGGGACGGGTCTTTCAGCTTTTCATCGCTCATCTTTCTGTGACCTCTGTTGTTATGACCGGCCAGCGACCGGCATAGCTACGAATGGTGTGTGTTGTCTCGCTTGCAGGCCCCTCTTACGAGTGGTTCACCACACAAGCGCCAAAGGGCAGGCGCAGATCCTGCTCCAGTTTGAAAAAGTCTTCGGCAAGGGCTCCGACCGCCCGATAGAAGCTGCCCCCCTTCGCCTGTTGCTGATCGCGGCAGCAGGCGAGTACCCAGGGGGCAAGGTGGCGCTCATAGAAGCGGTTGCGCTCCGGGTGTTGCTCGGCAACCAGTACCGCCATCACCTCACACAGGGCGGCCAGATGATCTTCCGGCTCGCACACTCCGCTCTGGCGCTCGAAACCCAGCGACTGGAGATCTGCGCGCAGCACCGCCAGCGGCAGCTCCATCAAAGAGCCGGTGAGATACCAGGAGGCAAACGGCACGATTTCACCGCGCCCCAGCCCGATAAAGAGATCCTGATACTCCTCGGCAAGCTCGTTTTCGTGGTGGCTAATGGCCGCCAGCTGCACCAACCCCAGCCCTCTGGCAAAAGGGCCGGGCATGGCTTGCAGGCCTTGCAGCCATGCGAGCTGTTCGCCACGGGGAGCGGCGCGCCAGAGGCTTGCCAGCAGGGCGTAGAGATCGGCGCTGCTCTGTTCCAGTTCGGTCATGGTCAGTTCGCCAGCCTTTTCGTTATGTTGTTCACTCATCACCGACCCCTCACACCTTGAGCTGGGAGACGGGATCCGCCGCCAGCGCTGCAAACACATCCTTGGCCCGGCACTCCTCACACATCAGCAGCCGCTGGGCGGCCTCGTTCTGGAAGTGGGAGTGACCGGCCAGTTTCTGCTGGATGCGGCGGATAAGGGAGGCTGGCGCAAACGGCTTGCCACAGCGAATGCAGCAGGCCGCCTCTTCGGCTTTCAGGCTCTGCACGGCGCGGCGCGCCTCGGGCACAGGCTGCAAGCGGGGCATCAGCACGATGGCCTGCTCGGGGCAGGCCTTTTCACACATGCCGCACTGGATGCAGTCCTGCTCGATAAAGTTGAGGCCCGGCGCATGACCCACCGCATGCAGGGCGCGGCTCGGGCAGACCGCCACGCAGCCCATGCAAAGGGTGCAGTCAGCGTCTTTCAGCTCCACGCAGCCGTAAGGGGCGCCGTGGGGCACAACCAGCGGCTCGCGGCTCCCCTCATTGGCCTGCCAGAGAGCATCGAAGGCGGCAAACAGGTTCTCCCGTTTATCCCCCTTGAGCGGCTTCTCCAGCAGTGCAAGGGCTGGCTGGCCGGAAACAGGCTCACCAGCATCCGGGTTAAACAGGGCGATGCGATCGGCAGCGAGACCGGCGCCCGCCAAGAGCACGGCGGCGCTCGCCAGCTCCCGCTCAACCAGCGCACGGACGCTGGCGGGGGCATCGTCACCCAGCGCAATGCGCACCGCGCTGGCGCCGTAGGTGAGAGCGGCCAGCCAGCTCTCTATCCCCAAACTCGCGCTCTCCTCCACCCAGACTGGCAGCCAGTTGGCGGGCAAGCGGGTGAGTTCGGCTTCCACCCAGTCACGCTCGCTTTCACCGGCGACTAGCAACTGCGGCGCTTCGCCGCCCACCTCCCGGTAGTGCTTGAGCAGACGGAACAGGTAGTCGCCGCTGGTGTTGGCATCGGGCTGGTGATAGGCAATCGCCCCGGTCGGACAGGCCGAGGCACAACTGCCGAAACCCTGACAGAGATGGGGATCGATCTGGATGCGACCATTGATGGGTTTGAGGGCATCGGTCGGGCAGACATCGAGGCAGCGACTGCAACCGGGCACGCCACGGGCGGTAAAGGCGCAGGCCTCGGGGTCGAGGCGAAAATAGCGCGGCTTGTCAAAGATACCGGTCAGCGCGCAAAGTTCTGCGAGTTGCTCGGCGAGTCGTTCGGCCAAGCCAGCATCATCGGCAAGATGCAGATAACCGACCGGCGGGCGCTCCAGCGCAAAGAGCGGGGCGCGGCCCAGATCGGCCACCAGATCAAAGCGCGGTGCGCGTGGCTGTTCACTAACAGCAGTCGCTTGTTGTGGAAAGCCTTGTTGTGGGAAGCAAAGCACAGCCAGATTAACCCGCTCACCCTGACCATTGAGGCCGGTGAGCTGGAACTGCCCCAGATACCCTGTCAGGCCCGGTTCGCGCAGGGTCAGGGCCGCGAGGGATGCGGTGGCATCGAAGATGGTTTCGAGATCGGCCGCCTCGGCATCGTGGACCGCTTCGCTCACTAGCAGAGTGGGCTTCACCCCGGCAGGCAGCAGGCTGGCGGCGCGGCGAATGCGATCTTCCGGGCCGACCAGCAGCAGGCGCCCCTGACTCTGGTAAGAGACAGTGGCCGGGATCAGGTTGTCGGTCTTGACCGTATGCTGCAGGGCATAGGCGCGAGCGCGCGCGTTATGCTCGGCCGCCCCCGCCCCATGGGCAAGATTGGAGGCCAGATTTGGGCTCAGATTTGGCAATGTTTGTTCAGTGCTCACATACACTCCTGCGCGCGCCACCTCATGGGATGGGCGCTTGTTGGTAAGCCGAGAGAGCAAGAGGCGAGCCAACTCCCCCGGAAAAAAAGTGACTGACAGGGAGTCAGGATCCTGAGGGTTCCATTCCCCCACTTCTGGTTGGGACATTTTGTCCATCATGGTCAACCAAAATGTCCCGATGATCGGTGGGGGTTTGAGAATGGTTATCAGCCAGCCCGTGCGGCTCGGCGGCAGGTTCGCTGGCAAGCGCCACCGGTTCAGCGGATACGCTGGCCGGATTGACCGATTCGCTGTCAGGGGCAGTCACCTGCTCCACCAGCCAGTTGCGCAGGCCGGCAGTCAGGGCCGCGGGCAGCAATTCGGGCTGGCTGAAATCCTGGGTGTAGTCGTCGAGCCCATCCGGCTTGTGAGTGCGAAACATGGCCCGCAGCGCCTCCTTGTCGGGGAGTTTGGCCTTGCCCGGCTGGGCCGTTTTCAGCGGCGGTTCGCCACTCTCGGCCCCCTCAACGGCAAGGGATCCACAGCTCCCCTTGTCAGTGCTGACTACGGTGCTATCCAGCGCAGTATCTGGAGTTTCATCTTCGCCACTGCCTTCTATGGGAGCGGCAACCGCCTCGAGGATAACCTCTTCCCTCGGCTGCAATGCCTGATGCTTGCGCGCCTCGCTCTTGCGCGACGACCAGCGCTTGAGAAACTCACTCATGGGCACTGTTTCCGGCCTTGTTTACGGCAATGGCTCCGGCGTCGCTGTCACGCTCGCGGCCATCGGGACCGGTGGCCTTGACGGCGCCGCAGCTGGCTTGATCTACCGTATCGACACCGAGCTGATCCTGCGCTCGCCCCTTGCCCTTCTTGCCCTTGCGACGGGCCTCCAGCAGCTCGCCGTGGCGGCCGATAAAGGCCTCCACCCAGGCTTGCAGCGCCTCGGGCAGCGGGCAGGAGAGCACCTGCCGCTCGCCATCCATATAGGCAGCGGCCACGGTCTGGCTCAGGGTCAGGCCATCGGCCACAAAGCCACTGTCCACGCGGCTTCCGGTGACAAAGAGGCGGGGCGAGCCGGAGCTCAGATTGAAGCGATAATCCCCCCGCTCATCGCGAAACAGGGTCAGGGGCAAGGCACCGGCAGCCTCAGGTTCGGCGGGGTGGAGCGCCGCAATCTCGAAACGGCGGCTCTGCCAGCGGCCAACCTGGCTGTCGATGGCCTTTAACTCCAGTTGCAGCCAGCGCTGCGGGGAGAGGGGTTTGGTTGTCTCTTGCACTGTCACGGCTCCCATCAGAAGGTCTCTGCCGGGCCGCCCTCCCCCGTGATCCACCCCGTTCGGAGCGGTTCAGAGCAGAAGATTCAGGGCGGCCACGGCCATTAATGGGATAAGACTTAGCAAGAGTGGGGCCAAGGCGGGATGGGGTTTCGGCAGCTCGATTAGCGAATCTCATTCGGATGATCGCGCATTCAGAACATGGCGCAATGACAGAGGATTTAGCGTCTAACTTTTAGCTTTATAAACAATTAACTAACGCAAAATCATATTGATAGACTCTTACAGGGCCGCTACGCTAGAACGTCACGTACCAACAAAGACGTTCGAAATGGAATTCTCTTCGCTTGTTGTCTCTATCCTGGCGGCCACTGGCTTGTTCTTGGGGCCAATTCTCTTATCAGTAGGGATAATCTTGTTGATAAGAAAAAGGCTGCGTTCACACAACGTCAGTCCGTTAACCGCAGATCTCCTGCGACCAGCAGGTCATACACTTCAGCAGCAAATCCAGGATCTGCAAATAGACCTTTTTTCCCAAATATTCTTCACTCCATTGATCATGATGATGATGGGGTTTTACGTCCTGCTGCAGAACTACATGCAGAATACGGCCATTACCTCCACAGTCTTGCTTTTCATCGGGATCGTAATGCTGGGGATCTTCACCTATGGCACCACCAAAACTTACAAAACAGCAAAACGGCTGCAGCACCTCAAACTGGGGTATTCATGCGAACTTGCTGTCGGTCAAGAGCTGGATCAAATCGTGCGCCCACCTCAACACCCCTATCGGGTCTACCACGATATTCCCTTTGATAACTTCAACATAGATCACCTGATCATCTGCCCCAATGGGGTATTCGTCATAGAAACCAAAGGCAGATCCAAGCCCATCAACGATGGTGCAAAGCAGTTCAAAGTTCGGGTTGAAAATGATGCTCTCCATTTTCCCAATCATACGGAAACAGAACCATTGGAGCAGGTTCGCCGTAACGTCACCTCGGTTCGCAACTGGCTCAACAGCGCCACAGGCAACGATATTCCCGTTGGGGGGATATTGGTGCTACCTGGCTGGTTTGTGGATTTGCGGCAAAAAGCAATATCACCCTATGTGGTAAACCCTTCGGCACTGCCAAAGTTACTGCATCAGTTTCGCGTTGGAACCCTTGAACTCTCGCAAATTCAGGCCATTGCCTATCAAGTCGAGCAAAAAGTCCGGGATGTAGCCAAATCTGGCTGAACAGGGAACTCACTGGCTCCACAGAGAGAATCTCGCCCAAAGTAATCTGGAACAAAACTTGCTGTGCCCCTCCCCTTAGATCCCGGCAACCGGTCGCGAGGGGCCCATGACACCGACCTTTATCAAAAGCAATGCAGCCGCCCAACTCACCATGGCCGTCGAGGTGATGGATGAGCAGGGCACGCTGCAAACCCGCCAAATCGCCTGTGAGCGGCCACTGACGGTCTACCTCAACTGGAAGGAAATCGTAACCCTGATGACGCTGGGGGCCCGCCCCGAGGCGCTGGTGCTGGGTTATCTGAAAAATCAGGGCTTTATCGAGGATATCTCGGCCATCGAGTCGGTGATTGTCGACTGGGAGAGCGAGGCCGCCGCCGTGGTGAGCAGCCAGCAGGCCGCCGATCTCGACAAATCGCTGGAGAAGAAGACGGTCACCTCCGGCTGCGGTCAGGGCACCATGTATGGCAGCGTGATGAAGAAGCTCGAAGGGGTGGTCTTGGCAGCGCCCGAGCTTAAACAGAGCACCCTCTATGCCCTGCTCAAGGCGCTGTCGGCCCATAACGAAACCTACAAGATGGCCGGTGCGGTGCATGGCTGCGCCATCTGTCGCGGCAGCGAAATCCTCTCCTTTGTCGAGGATGTGGGGCGCCACAATGCGGTGGATACTCTGGCGGGCGAGCTCTGGATGCGCGGCGAGGCTGGCCACGACAAGATCTTCTACACCACCGGGCGGCTCACCTCGGAGATGGTGATCAAGGTGGCGCAGATGGGCATTCCGGTGCTGCTGTCGCGCTCCGGCGTCACCCAGATGGGGCTGGATCTCGCCCGCCAGCTCGGTATCACCATGATTGCCCGTGCCAAGGGGCGCCACTTCGAGGTATTCAGCGGCCACGACCATATCGTACTGGACGAGAAGCCGCCGGTGTTGGCGCCCGGTTCGGCCGGTCGTGGGGTGCGAGACTAGGCAATGAACGAGTTTATAAGTGCCGAACAGATCGCTCTGTATCTTGATCACGCCACCACACAGGCCACCACAGGGGTCAGGAACAAGCCATGAACGAATTTATGAATGTGAAGCAGGTGGCGGAGTATCTCGATCTCAACGAGAAGAAGGTCTACCAGCTCGCCAACGAGGCGCGCATCCCCGCCACCAAGGCGACCGGCAAGTGGCTGTTTCCCCGATCCCTGCTCGATCGCTGGCTGCTCGGCAGCTGCCACGAGGGGGTGATGAACGACCGCCTGCTGCTGGCGGGCTCGGACGATGTGCTGCTGCACTATGCCAGCAGCCGCTTGGCCCGGCAGCTCGGCACCCAGGCACTGGTGGGCTACACCCCGTGCGGCACCCGGCAGGGGCTGGCGATGCTGGCACGCGGCCATGTGGATCTCTGCGCCATCCACTGGGGGCAGGCCGAGGAGGCGCACCTGCGCCATCCCGCGCTGGTGCAGCAGTATCAGGGCCACCGGCAATGGGTGATCGTTCATGGATTTCGCCGGGTGCAGGGGCTGGTGCTGCGGCAAGGGCTGCAACCCAAAGAGGCGAAAGAGGCGCTCGACTGGCGCTGGGCCATGCGTCAGGAGGGGGCTGGCAGCCAGCGCGCCCTGCAGGAGTGGCTGCAAACGCAAGGGGAGTCGCTGACTCGGCTGGAGCGCACCCTCGAGGTCAACAGCGAGCGGGAGCTGGCTGCCGCCATCAGCCGTGGCGATGCGGACGTCGGGCCCGGTGCCCAGAGCACCGCCACCGAGTTTGGCCTCGGCTTTATGCCGCTGTCGCAGGAGTGCTTCGATCTGGTGATGCCGCAGGGGGTCTTCTTTCGCACCCTGCTGCAACAGCTGATCAGCTGGCTGCAATCCCCCGAGGGGCGCGAGCTGGCGGCCCGCCTCGGCGGCTATGACCTGACCCAAAGCGGCAAGCTGGTGTGGAGCCCGCAGTAAGCGGCCCAGCACGACCTTAACCTTCCCCCTCTCCAGTAATTCCCGTCTCGCTGGCCGCCCGGCCTGCGAGACGGTTTGCCTGCCTCTGCCTGACGCTCTTGGCACTACGCCTCTTCATCATCTTCCCCCCAGATCGGAGGGAGTGCGCTGGCGACCCCCAGCAACCTCTGGCAAAGGTACAGAACGGGTTAGCGATCGGTATAAGTTAAAATTGGGCTATTTTGGCAAAACCCATAAATTTAATTTATACCGACAGTTTTGCCCCAGAGAGGCCATCAAGGTCGGCCCAGCCAGCCCTGCAACAGCCCCCTCCGATCCGCCAGAACCGCCATAAAAAAATCCCCAAGGCTTGCTCGGGGATTTTTGCAGTTGCGCGCAGGTGAAGGGTTACTGACTGCGCTCGCCGCCGGAGTCATACCCCTCGGCATGAAGCGCAATGCGCCACCCTTCGAGCTGGGCCGGTTCGCCGCCGCTTGGCAGCAGGGCGTGGCTGCGCAGCCGCACGGTAAAGCAGCTGCCCTGCCCCGGGGTGGAGTCCACCAACAGCTCGCCGCCCCAGCGGCTGATGATGCGGTGACTCAGGGCCAGCCCCAGCCCGGTGCCGCCGGCGCGGGTGGTGAAGAAGGGATCGAAGATCTTGTCCATGATGGCCGCCTCGATGCCGCTGCCGTTGTCGATGACCCGCACCAGCGCCCCCTGCAACACGCCCGCCTCATCGAACCAGTCGCGGCTCTCGACCCGGATCTCCCCCTGCTCCCCCAGCGCGTGGCTGGCGTTGACCAAGAGGTTTATCAGCACCTGTAGCAACTGCTGGCGATCCGCCTCGATGGGTTGCTGGGCCTTGAGGTCGGCCACCAGCGCCACCTGCTGCTGGCGCAGAGCGGAGCGCACCAGAGTCAGGCTCTCCTCGATGATGGGGTTGAGGTGCTGCCACACCGGCGCCGTCTCGTAGTCGCCGGGGCGGGAATATTGCAGCAGGCTGCGGGTGATGGCGCGAATGCGCTCGATCTGGGTCAGCACCAGCGCCAGCTCCTCACTGACCGGCTCGGCCGCCTCCCCCAGTTCCAGCTTCATCAGCTCCACGTTGCCGAGGATCACCGCCAGCGGGTTGTTGATCTCGTGGGCAACGCCAGCCGAGAGCTCACCAAGGGCCGCCAGCTTCTCGCTGATGAGCAGCTGCTGGCGCGCCTCGGTCAGCATATGGATATGCTCCTCCAGCTCGGCAGTCTTCTGCTTGAGGCTTTGGGTGCGCTCGGCCACCTTCTGCTCCAGCTCGTCGGCGCTGCGGGCCATCTGCTGCTGGTGCGCCTCTTGCTGGTCCAGCATGGCATCGAACTGGCGACCGAGCTGGGCCAGCTCGTGGTCGGGGTCGAGGGCCAGCGGCCCGATGCGAGCCGACTCCCCCGCCTGCACCTGCCGCACCACCTTGTGCATCCGCTCGATGGGGGTGAAGAGATCCCGCGCACTGCGATAGACCAGCAGGCCCGAGAGCAACAGCAACACCACTACGCCAGAACCCAGCTCCACCAGATTGGTGAGGTAGGTGCGGATGATGGGCCACTCGAGAAAGCCCACATAGAGCATGCCGATCCGCTCGCCCCTGGCGCCCAGCAATGGCTCGTAGCCCGACACATACCAGGCGTCGTGGACGAAGGCGCGGTCGACCCACATCTCGCCTCGTCCCAGCACCTGTTCACGCACCGGCGGCGAGACCCGGGTACCCACCGCACGGCCAATCTGGCGACTGCTGCTGACCGGTACGTTGGTGCTTACCCGCAGATCATCGAGAAACAGGGTGACTGTGCCTATGCTCCCCTCCGGCAGGGTGTTTTTGGCAAACACCTGCCCCTTGAGCTCGTCCACCAGCCGGGTGCTGCCGTTAATCAGCTCGCCCCCCTCCAGTACCGCCCAAAGCGAGCCGTCGCGGGCCAGCACCGGAGTCAGTGCCAGACTGATCAGACCCCGCGTCTCCACCGCCTTGCTGCCATCGCTTTGCCACAGCACCGCCCGCTTGGCCAGTATCGGGGAGAGCTCCCCCATCTCCTGCTGCGACCAGACCACGAAGTGGCTGACGCTGTGCCCGGCGGCAAGGGCTGAACGCTCCTGCGCCGTCAGTTGATCCAGCGCGGCACCGGTGCGCAGACGCAGAAAGTCGAGGCCATAGTTGGCCGCCAGCGGCATCACCCAATCCTGCAACTGATCCGGCGATTCCCGCAGCCGCAGCTGGAAAGCCCAGGCATCACGCAGGTGTTCCAGATGCTCGGTCTGACGCTGCTGTTGCACGCTCACCGCATGGTGGGCCACCCCGAGATCACTGCGCACCGTGGTAAGCAGGTTTTGCCAGCTGTAGGTGAGGGTCCAGTAGAGAGTCAGCCCTATCATGCCCGCCAGAGTCAGCATGATGGGCACCGAGGTGAGCAGCAGCAGGCGCCAGCGTACTTTCGTTCGCACACAGCGGGGCAGCAGGGTTCGTACGCAGCGTGACAACAGGCTCTGCGTCATTGCAACACCTTCCGATCGGCGATCCTCATTCGATGGCCCACTCCTTGAACTTGCGATCCAGTGTCTTGCGCGCCACCCCGAGCACCCGGGAAGCCGCCGACTTGTTGCCATCGTGGTTCGCCACCACTTGCAGAATGTGCGCCTTTTCTACTTCAGACAGCGGCCACTCCAGTGGATAGCCCTCCTCGCTCGCCCCCTGTTCGGCCCCCTTGCAGCTCTGCCAGTAATCGGCAGGCGGTTTGCCCAGCAACAGACAACGCTCGATGAGGTTGCGCAGCTCCCGTACGTTGCCGGGCCAGGGATAAGCCTGCATCGCCACCACATCCTCATGAGTCCAGCTTAGGCTGCCCATGCCCATCTCGGCGGTAAGCTGGCGGGTAAAGTGATGCACCAGCGCGGGGATGTCGTCGATCCGCTCGCGCAGCGGGGCCACCGGCAACGCCACCACGTTGAGGCGATAGAAGAGATCTTCGCGAAAGCGGCCCGCCTCCACCTCAGCTCTCAGATTGCGATTGGTGGCGGCGACGATGCGCACATCCACCGCCAGTTCGCGCTCGGCACCAACCGGACGAATGGCTTTCTGCTCCAGCGCCCGCAGCAGGGCAGCCTGCATGGCCAGCGGCATCTCGCCGATCTCGTCGAGAAACAGGGTGCCCTGATGGGCGACCCGGAACAGGCCGTCACGCCCCTTGCGGGCACCGGTAAAGGCCCCCTGCACGTGGCCAAACAGCTCGCTTTCGAGCAGCTCCGGCGCGATGGAGGCGCAGTTGAGGGGCACGAAGGCCCCCATCCGGCCAGAGAGCTGATGGAGCGCGCGGGCTACCAGCTCCTTGCCGGTGCCGGACTCTCCCTCCACCAACACGGCGGCGTTAGAGGGCGCCACTCTGGCGATGAGCGTCTTGAGCTCACGGGTCTTGGCGCTGTCGCCGATCAGGGTGGGCGGGAACAGCTTGCTCACCTCCCGGCGCAACAGCAGATTCTCCCGCTCCATCTGGCGGCGCTCGATGACCCGATCCACCGCCTGCACCATCTGATCGAGATTGAAGGGTTTGAGAATAAAGTCGCTGGCCCCAAGACGCAGCGCCTTGAGGGCGGTCTCCATGTCACCAAAACCGGTCATGAAGATGATGTCGCTGCGGCGGGTAGCGGGATCGATCGCCTCGTGCCACTCGATGCCGGAGCGCCCCGGCAGCCGGATGTCGGCGATGATGAGATCGAAGTGGAGACGGCAGCGCAGGGCTTCCGCCTCCTCCACGCTGGCGGCAGTCTCGATCTGGGCGAAGCGCTTGGCCAGCGCCTTGGCCAGAAAGCTGCGCATGCCGGACTCATCGTCGACGATGAGCAGAGAGAGGGCAGACCAGCGGCTAAGAGGAGCTGTCATGGAAAAAAAGTACCTCGGATGCACGTAAGGTCGGAGAATGTCCCGATAACCGGAACCTTAGTGGGACATTTTGTCCTTCTATTATCAAAAGCACCAACACCAATTATTAAAAGCGATAACGAGCTCACCTAATTGATTTCAATAAGATTCTGTTTTTAATAGCAAAATTGCAAATGAAACCAAAAAGGTACAGTTTGGCACCCCGCTTGCTTATTCACTGCCTCTCTCTATCCACTCAGAAAAAGTTGCATCAAGATGACGATAAAAACCAATCTCAAACGTTTTGCCCTCTCCCTTGCCGCCAGCCTGCTGATCGCCGGTGCGGCCCATGCCGAGGCGACCAAGACGCCGATCCGCCTCGCCACCACCACCAGCACCGAACAGTCCGGTCTGCTGGGCTGGCTGCTGCCCCAGTTCACCAAGGAGACCGGCTACCCGGTGCAGGTGATGGCGGCCGGTACCGGCCAGAGCCTGAAGATGGGTGAGAATGGCGATGCGGATCTGGTGATGGTCCACGCCCCCTCTGCCGAGAAGAAGTTCGTCGACGCAGGCTTTGGCATCGAGCCGGTGCACCTGATGTACAACGACTTCGTCATTGTCGGCCCGGCCAAGGATCCGGCCGGTCTGGCCAAACTGCACGACGCGGCTCAGGCGCTGCAGGCAATCAAAGAGAAGGGACAGACCTTTATCTCCCGCGGTGACGAGTCCGGTACCCACATCAAGGAGAAGACCCTGTGGCAAGCCACTAACGTCAAACCCGATTTTGCCGGTTACAAATCCATCGGCCAGGGAATGGGTCCGACCCTGACCATGGCCTCCGAGCTGGGTGCCTACACCCTGACCGACCGCGGCACCTGGCTCGCCTATCAGAGCAAGCTGGATCTCACCGTCCTGCTGGAAGGCGACAAGCGCCTGTTCAACCCCTATCAGGTGATCCTGGTCAACCCCAAGCGTTACCCGGATCTCAACACCGAAGGGGCCCGCACCCTGAAAAACTGGCTGGTCTCCGAGCATGGTCAGAAGCTGATCGGCGACTTCAAGGTAGCTGGTCAAGCACTGTTCGTGGCTGACGCCAACACCAAGTAATGCCCGTACCAACCGATATGGCGGCACAGCTGGTCCTCCCCCTGAACCCTGACGGGGGAGGCGCCTGATGACGCTGCTCGACACGACCCTGGCGGCCCTCGCCCTGCTGTTCAACGGTGATACCGAACTGTGGCAGGTGGTGGGGGTCTCTTTTTCCGTCTCCGGCATCGCCCTGCTGCTGGTGCTGCTGCCAGCGCTGCTGCTGGGCTTTGCCTTGGCCTACCTGCCGCTACCCGGCCGCTGGCTCTGGCTCTCCTGCATCAACACCCTGCAGTCGGTGCCCACCGTGGTGATCGGCCTGCTGCTTTATATGTTGCTGTCGCGAGCTGGCCCCTTTGGCGACTGGAAGCTGCTCTTTACCCAGCAGGCGATGGTGGCGGGGCAGATGCTGATCGCCTTTCCGGTCATCGCCACCATGGCTCACGCCGCCTTTGTGCAGAGTGACCGCCGCGCCTGGGAGACCGCCCTGACGCTGGGCGTATCCTGGCCCAAGGCGCTGCTCGGGCTGATGCACGAGTGCCGCTTTGGCCTGTTGGCGGCAGTGATCGGCGCCTTCAGCCGCATCGTCACCGAGGTGGGTTGCTCCATGATGGTGGGGGGCAACATCTTGCACTTTACCCGCAACATCCCCACCGCCATCGCGCTGGAGACCCAGAAAGGGGCCTTCACTCAGGGGGTGGCCCTTGGCATTGTGCTGCTCACCCTTGCCCTGCTGCTCAACTTGCTGCTCACCGCCTGTCGCGGCCAGAGCTATCTGAAAAATTGACCATGCCCGCAACCCACAGGAGTACTCCATGGCTCTGACCGCCCATCAGCTGACGATGCGCTTTGGCGAACGCCAGCTGTTCGAGATTGAGCGTCTCTCCATCACGGCGGGGGATGCCATCTGGCTGCACGGTGCCAACGGGGTGGGCAAGACCACCCTGCTCAAGATCCTGGCGGGGCTGCTCCCCCCTACCCGCGGCCACACCAACCTGCCGGGACGCTGGCAACTGCGGCTCAACCGGTTACTCAAGCGGGATCTCGGGCCGGGACGGGTTATCTATCTGCACCAGACCCCTTACCTGTTTGATCGCACCGTGCACGACAATGTCGCCTGGGCGCTGGATAAACAGCCCGGCAGCGAGGTGCGGGTGTTCGAAGCGCTGCGCCGGGTCGAGCTGGAGGGGCTGGCCCGCGAGCACATCAGCATTCTGTCGGGCGGTGAGCGGCAGCGGCTGGCCATGGCCCGCGCCTGGGCGCTGCAACCCGCTTTTCTGCTGATGGACGAGCCCACCGCCAATCTGGATGCACATTCGGTTGCCCTGATGGCTGCATTGGCGCAAGATCTGCGGGAACATGGCAGCGGCCTGGTGGTCATCAGCCATCAGAGCAATGCATTGACCTCCCTGTGCGAGCGGCAATGGACCCTCGCCCGAGGCCAGCTGCAAGAGACGACCCCTTTAAAAATCATCGAGCGACATGACTTCAAAAAGCGACAGCCACTCTGAGCCCTTTGCCGTATCAGCAGTGATCCTGGCAGGAGGCCGCGCCACCCGGATGGGGGGCGAAGACAAGGGATGGGTAGCACTGGCGGGACGCCCCCTTATCGACCACGTTCTGGCGCGGTTGCGCCCCCAGGTGGATGAGGTGCTGATCAACGCCAACCGCAGTCAGGCCCGCTATCAGGCGCTGGCACCAGTCATCAGCGATGACAACTGTGACTATCTCGGCCCGCTGGCAGGCATGCAGGCGGGTCTTGCCGCCGCCCGTCACGACTGGGTGCTGTTCGTCCCCTGCGACGGCCCCGCCCTGCCAACCGATCTGATGAGCCGCTTTCGCACCGCCCTGACCCCGGATACCGAGCTAGTGGTCGCCCATGATGGTGACTGGCTGCAACCCGTGGTGGCCCTGCTGCACAAATCCCTGCTTCCCTCCCTGTGCGCCGCACTGGCCGAGGGTGAACGCAAGATAGACATCTGGTTTGCCCGCCACAACATGGCGGTGGTGAGTTTTGCCGATCAGCCGGATGCCTTTATCAATCTCAACAGCCCGGACGAACTGGCCGCCTACGAGGCCCGTCTGCTTGGCTCGGTTACTGCCCCCCAACAAGGAGTCACCCCATGACCCCGGC